>PBAZ01000004.1 GCA_002717565.1 Chloroflexota bacterium | reverse complement strand
ACAGTAGGTGGCAGTTAGTCTGACAATTAGTCAAACTGATGTAAGAGCCAGCAGGTCTATGACCTGCTGGCTCTTCGGGTTAAATATCAACGCAATTTGAATTGACAAACGAGTCATCGACATTTATCGTCTCATGTATACCTTCGCGCACCAAATTCCGTAACAACTTCAATATGCGCTAGGAAAAGAGTATTTACCCAAAGGAGGGCAATCATGGATTTCGAAATGCCATATACGGAAGAACAGGAAAAGTTCAGAGCAGAAGTTAAGAGTTGGATTGCCGATAACGTACCTGACAATATGCGTGACCCAATTGATCCCGAGAATTTTACCGAAGACATGAAACAGTTCTGGAGAGGCAAACATCAGGACCTCGCTACTAAGGGATGGCTCTACCCAACGTTCCCGACAGAATATGGCGGGGGAGGACTGAGTGGAGACCACGAAACCATACTCCAAGAAGAGTTCAGGCAGGCTAGGGTTCCTGGCAACTTCACCAACACCTTCGTATTACCGGCCCTATTAGTGTGGGGCACTGAAGAACAGAAGCAGAAATTCCTGGTACCATTGCTCAAGTCCACCGTGACTGCATGGCAAAAATTCACTGAGCCTTCATCCGGTGCTGACCTCGCAAACTACGAGAGCAAAGCAGTCCGAGACGGCGATGACTGGCGACTCACTGGGCAAAGTGTTTTCGTGAGTGGTCGTGGAAAAGAGCCAGAGTACCTGTTCGGTCCAATGATGACGGATCCAGATGCTCCTCGTCACCGCAATCTGGGATTCTTCATGATCCCAGTCAGGGATGCAAATGGTGAGCCGACTGAGGGACTAGAAATTCGAAGTCAAAACCTCGTAAATGGCGGCGATCAGCATTTCATTTTCCTAGATGACGTTCGCGTCGCAGGTGACCATCTCATCGGAGGTGACCACCAGGGCTGGCAGGTTGCACAGACATCGCTCGAACAGGAACATGGTGGAAGAGGTAATGCCTTCCCAGACGATGTCATGGTCGACCACCTCATAACCTGGATGCAAGACAAGGAAAACACCGATATCGAGAAGCAGACCGCAATGGATGCATACAACGACTTCCGCGTGGACAACATCCTCGCAAAACGAACCTACTGGATGTACTCCAACAAGATGAGCATTCAGTACGAAGGCAACGTCGCCAACGTTCATAACAGAGAGTACCAGTGCCGCAACCAGATACGAGTTCGCGACGTCATGGGACCCTATGCTATGCTCGATGCCAATGATCCGAGGGCTCCACACAAGGCGAGCAGGAAGTCCGACAAAGGGCTCTTGTTGGCATGCGCCACGCTGGTGGAAGCACCAACATCGCCAGAGTTGTCCTTGCCCGTCGTATCGGAATAAGNNGAACCCAAGAGAAGGCAGCTCCAACTCCTTCCACTGCNACCGCGGGNGGCAGTTAACCTAANAACCTACANCTAAGTGCACGAAAGAGCCAGCANNTAATTGATCTGCTGGCTCTTTCAGTTAGACTTCAACACACACAGTTAATCACNGATAAACAGATGGAGGATTGACAAACGATTCACTGGCATTTATCGTCTCGATTATACCGGACACATCGTACATTTGATGGAAGCAAGCGAGGCACGTATTGCTCGCAAAGGAGGGTGGTTCGTGNACTTTGATATTCACTACTCAGAAGAACAGGAAGCCTTTCGCAAGGTTATCAGGGAATGGCTAGATGTCTACACNCCAAANGGAGTCTCNTTACCNCCGGANGGNCGNCCCTTAGAACCTGAAGTACAACANACCATGCGGGAATTTAGACGNAGATTAGGTGGTCAGGGCTGGTTGGCACCTTCGTGGCCCAGAGCGGTCGGCGGGGGCGGATTGACCGAACAGCTTGAGGTAGTTTTGCAAGAAGAANTGCGAAGACTCNCCCTACCACCCATCGGTGACAATACCCGATGGATCCCTGCTGTGATGGTATGGGGAACAGAAGAGCAAAAGCAACAATGGGTTGGCCNAGCGTTACGAGGTGAAACTATAACCTGGCAAGCTTTCAACGANCCCCATGGTGGAAGTGACTTGGCAAATGTCAAAACCACGGCAACTAAGCAAGGTGANGAATGGGTTATTGAAGGACAAAAGTCATGGATCACAGGACAATTTGATCCTGATTACCTCTGGACACTCGCAAAAACTGACGACACACGCCCGTCACACTTTAATCTNGGAGTGTTTATGATCGACGCAAACCTANCTGGAATTTCTATAGANGCTCGNAGGCTGCTCACAGGCAGCGAACGAACGATTACATTTGACAACGTACGAATACCAGCTGATACNTTNGTAGGAGATCCCTACCAAGGCTGGGAGATAGTACAAACGATTCTCGAAGGAGAACGAGGGGGGTTCGGTTTCCAAAAAGCCGAGGATGGNACTATTAAGTCTGTGCTGCAATTTTTGGAGCACGAACGAGTTCGCCAACTGAATGATCCGGAAACGTATAAGCAGTAGACCCCTGCGGAGTCGTTGACTCACNCCACATCTCCGTGACTCGTTGTCACCNGAACATTTTCTGTAGTTCTGGATGAGATGAGTGAACGGTAAAGAACGATACGATCTTAGGAGTAGTACCGAAGTGGATTTCGAATATCATGACACACCAAATCAGGCCAAGTTCAGNGCAGAAGTAAAGGCTGCTTTCACTACCTGGGAGCAACGTACTCCTAGCGANGAAGAAGNACCATTAGAGTCACAACTACTGGCAATCATGGGTANTAANGGATGGCTTGCTTCTTCCGCCTCTGGAGAGGCATTAGACCCGGATAACTATGCTGTNCTACTCAGCGAATTACAATCTCTCCGAGTTGGTGACATAGTCAACCAAACCAAAGGTCAAATTGCCNCCAACGACGCTTTCGGAGAATGGGCTACAGCAGAACAGCAGTCATCCTACGGAGATGACCTTACGANCGGGCAACTAAAAGTATGGAAANTNCAAATCGAACAAGGGATTAAGCCTGACGCATCTGTGATACAACTCACTGTAGCTCGTGACGGAGATGATTACATACTAAATGGTCGAGGAATTTTCAGTGGAATAGGTATCTGGCCAGACCTAATCTACATGCTGGCAAGAACAGAACTCAACAATCCCCTAGCAGAAGTTACCTCCGCTTTCATGGTGCCTGGCAACCTTGACGGCATACAAATCGCACTCCCAAACNTNCTTATCGAAAACGGTGCCCATAGCATTCAATTTGATCAGGTAAGAGTGCCTGCTCAATGTATATTGGGCGACGACAATGAAGGCTGGCANATTCATAATGACAGAGTAAGAAACGAATTACTTGAAATGCCACCAGAAGTAAGCCCTGCAGTGGATGACTTATTAGAATATGCGAAGGTAACTCAAAGAGAAGGAGACTATCTTAGCAAACAGTCCTTCCTGCAACAACTCCTAGTAGAATGCTACATAAATAGAAGTGTTGAGCGCCTTTTCAAAATTCGGAACCAATGGCTTACCAAATCTGGGACCACAATCACATACGAAGAAGCGCAAACTGANCTATGGGCAAAGAAGACAGCAATGCGTCTCTCACAAATAATNCGAGAAACTATGGGCATGTACGCAATGCTTACTGAAGAAGATGANCNTGCATCTCTTGCNGGTAGNCTTGAATCTGAACAGCGAAGAAGCCTCGCAACCCAAAATCCGGCTGGAACCCCTGAGGTGCAAGCGGACATAATTGCAAAGGCATTGGAATTAGATAAACGTATCGAACCTCGATACCGATTCGGAGCCCAAACACCCCCCCCTAGCAAAACGAAGAGTTAGCATGTATAATCTGCCAAACGGGCACTATAGTGTGAGTGGGGTCACTCTAGAAATGCCCTTAAAGCAGAGGTGGCGAAGGGAAATCCTCGCCAAAAAAAACAACTGAAGGAGGCAGAAAATGGATCTCTCTCTGACGGAAACGCAGCAAATGCTGCAGAACGCAGTACAAGAATTCATGGAAGCGGAACTACCCAAATCCCGAGTTCTTGAGATAGATGACAGCGACACAGGGTTCGCAGACGACCTTTGGGGCAAAATGGCTGAGATGGGACTTCCAGGAATGCTCGTAGCTGAGCAATATGGTGGATCTGGAAACAGCGTTACTGACATGGCAGTAGTATTTGAGCAACTTGGATATTACGCATCAAGTAGCCCCTTGCTAGACTCAGGAGTGCTAGCAGCTAGCACAATAAGCGCAGCAGGTTCCGATGCACAGAAGCAAGCGCTACTCCCCGCTATAGCGTCAGGTGACCGAATTCTCACAGTAGCCGTTACGGAAGAAGATTACGGTTGGGGTCCTGGCACTGTGACACTTCAGGCAAGCCAGTCAGGCGATGGATACACACTCAACGGAACGAAACTGTTCATCCCTTGGGCTCATGTCGCTGACCAAATAATCGTCGTAGCTCGAACATCGGGCGACGGGGCAGATGGCATAACTCTCTTCCTTGTCGACAGAACCGCCTCAGGTGTGAGCACTAGGCTTCAGTCCGGATGGATCGGGGACAAAGTGTGCGAAGTCAACCTAAGCAACGTACAAGTAAGTGCTGACAACGTGCTGGGTGCCGTAGGTCAAGGTTGGTCTGCTCTTCAAAGTGCCATGGACACCACGGCTGCGATACTGTCAGCCTATATGGCAGGTGGAACCCAAAAAGCATATGACATGGCCCGAGAATACAGCCAAAGTCGAATCGCATTTGGCGTACCTATCGGAACTTTCCAGCGTGTTCAGGATCACGTAATTGACGCAGTAACTCAGGCAGATGCAATCAAATGGACAGCCTACGAAGCAACATGGAAGCTAGACGAAGGGCGCGATGACGCATCTCTAGCTGTCAGTGCTGCTAAAGCGGTGGCTAGTACTGGATATAGTCAGGCTTGCGACGCGTCGCATCACGTTCACGGTGGTATCGGGACTGATCTGGACTTCGGACTCACCCACTACACCAAGAGAGCACGCACATTCCAACACTACTTAGGTGATGCAATACATCATCGAAGAAGGGCAGCTGAGCTACTCGAGTTGTAAAACTTGCTCTTTCTCATAGCGATCGTACGCAAAGGGGGAGTTCAGCGCTAAGGCTGAACTCCCCCTTAACTATTGGGCAATCTGAACGAGGTACGTGTGCAAGCAGAAGCCACAATTATTGAAATACGTGAAGAAACTCCCACAGTAAAATCCTTTCTTTTTGACCTAGGGGAAACACCGTTCAAGTATCTTCCAGGTCAGTGGGTCGATTTCTACATTGAAACTAAATCCGGATTGCAAATTGGGGGCTTCTCTATAACTTCATCCCCTACCGTCGAAGGCACGATCGAACTGGCAGTAAAGCGGCTACCCTACGGTATACCTGCGCAATACCTACATGACACAGCACGGGTTGGAGATTCATTCCATATAGATGGCGGGTCGGGAAAGTTTTACTACGAAGAATCCAAGGGCGGACCGTTGCTACTAATAGCCGGAGGCATTGGGATAACCCCGATTATCAGCATCGCCCGATACGTAGCCGCCAAGAAGTTGGATATCAAGATGGACATCCTCTACAGTGCATCTACCCCATCAGAATTCGCATTCAAAACTTCAATTGAAGAAATTGTCGCGAGCTCTCATAATTTCGATTGCCGCTTCACTACAACCCAACACAGCGAAGAGCCATGGCACGGATACAACGGGCGAATAAACGCTGAACTTTTGCAACAATATACTACACGGAATGAAGATCCCCTTATCTACCTTTGCGGGCCCCAACCTATGATCACTGACATTGAAAAAACACTATTGGATTTAGGTATTGAAGAAAAACGTATCAACGCCGAACGGTGGTGGTGATACCACCCTTTATTGTTATCTAAATCACCTATGAGGAGCTGCGAAGCATGCCAACAATAGTTGTCACCCCGCCTGAGCCCAAGGTAAGAATGGCGTTTATGGACGCATTGGAAACTGAGCGCATTGATTACGACAGGCATACAGACGGCTACTGGATATACCTCCGAGAATCACAAACCGATACATGGAATTCCCTAGTTTCCAAGTTTAAACTCAAGATTGAAGATACCGACCCACCTGCCTTTTTCTAACGCTATAAATGAACGCTACCACTACTTTGATGGGAGTGAAAACATGAGTATTCCCGCTGCCAGTAATGGCGATCTCACCTACGAACTAACCTCACCAGTTCCGGGTATGCAAATCGAAAATGTTGCGATACACGCAAGTGACAGAGATATATACGGAATCCTTAAATCCCGTGGCAAGAAACAGGATATCGTACTATGGGCAGGTTCTATTTTCAAAAGATCTCAAGAACAACGGACGAGTCCTATTGCGCTCACGGTATCAGATAGAATCCTGGGCAGGGGAATATCCTCTATGCTGCTCTCCTACAGTGATTACCCAGCTCAGGGTAATGATTTGTCTCGCTGTGTCCAAGACACGAAATACTGCTTACAGTTCCTTAGCCAGATAGGCTATGAGCGTATTATTATCGTAGGCCATTCCTTCAGTGGAGCTGTCGCTATAACTGCAGCGCAAACTAGCGACAAAGTTATTGGAGTGATTACACTGGCGAGTCAAACTCTTGGCGCCCAAACTGTATCCCATATTGCACCAAGACCGATTCTGATCATTCATGGATTAGCCGACCAAACACTCGGCCCCCACTGCGGCGAACAAATCTACTCTTGGGCGTCTCAACCAAAAGAACTAGTCCTTATTGAGGAAGCTACCCATCGACTATGGGACCGTAGGGATATACTCGAACCATTACTAATTGATTGGATTAGCACACATATGGCCTAGAATTTCGATTCCTGTTTAGCGAGATCAACTGCACCCAGACCGAAAAATTCACCCTATTGAACATATAATGTCCTTAGCAAATTTCGCTCACACATAGTAAAGTTACGCCGTGGAGATCATGCTACGGACTATAAGCAATCACACAACCTAACTACAGTCACATTAGCAATCAATGCAAAAACACTCAAAATATGCGGGGTTTGACCAAAAAATGTCTCCTACGTATAATGCGTGCCGTGTCACAAAAAAACTGGCTCCGGGAGCATAATCTGTGAATGATGCACCAAGAGATCACTGCGGCGTTGTCGGCATACATGCGCCTGGCGAAGAAGCTGCGCGGCTAGCATTTTTCGCACTGTTTGCACTGCAACATCGGGGGCAGGAAAGTGCAGGGATCGCAACTTCTAATCTCACAAGGTTACGAGTGCACACCGCAATGGGATTGGTCACGCAAGCATTCAATGAAGACGATCTGGAAAAANTATCCGGGCATCTTGCGATCGGACACACTCGCTACTCAACAACNGGATCAAACAAACTCAACAACGCCCAACCATTTNTCGCTACAGGACCTCATGGTGACATCGCNTTGGGGCACAATGGGAANCTCATCAANGCATCATCTCTAAAGANCGAGGTCTCTCTNGAATCCATAGNGTTGAGAGGATCGACTGATTCAGAAATCATAGCCCATCTTCTNGCACAAGCACCNGGGACGAATTGGGGTGAGAGAATTAGTTTTTTGATGCGAAGGCTTGAAGGCGCGTACTGTCTCACCGTTTTGNCACCCGAAGGGGTCATTGGCATTAGAGATCCCTTAGGNATCCATCCTCTGTCTATTGGCAAACTCAATGGGGATGGCTGGGTCATAGCATCGGAAACATGTGCATTAGATCATCTAGGGGCAACCTTCGTTCGNGATGTAGTCCCNGGTGAAGCGGTCCTACTCACNGATGATGGTCCGCAAACANTGTATCAAAATACNGNGAGCAAAGAGANTGCACTGTGCTCATTTGAATATATCTANTTGGCTAGGCCTGACAGCAACGTAAGGGGCAAGTTGGTGTACGCTNCTCGACAGGCGATGGGAAGACAACTCGCTATTGAACANCCCGTGGACGCTGATGTAGTCATCGGAGTCCCNGATTCTGCATCTGCNGCTGCATCAGGNTTCGCGGAGCAAAGCTCCTTGCCCTATAAGGACGGTCTTATCAAGAACCGCTATGTTGGCAGAACCTTCATTGAACCCCATCAGCGCATAAGGGATCTTGGAGTAAGACTCAAATTCAATCCGATGCCGGAAATTATCAGCGGTAATCGTGTGGTCTTAGTTGATGACAGCGTTGTNCGGGGAACTACGACACCACATGTGGTAGAACTACTGCGCCGNGCTGGAGCCACAGAAGTTCATTTGAGAGTGAGTTCCC
Source organism: Chloroflexota bacterium (assembly GCA_002717565.1). Taxonomy (GTDB): domain Bacteria; phylum Chloroflexota; class Dehalococcoidia; order Lucifugimonadales. Next base: position 15,728 of record PBAZ01000004.1, on the reverse strand, counting down.
CACCAATACAGCACCCGTGTTTCTTCGGGGTGGATATGGGACCGCGAAAAGATCTTATTGCCGCAAGCAATTCNCTTGAGGACGTGAGGAGATTCACTGGTGCTGATACGATAGGATACCTTAGCGTGGAGGGCCTNATGGCGGCTATCGGTGGGAAAGAGAATGGGTTTTGCGGGGCGTGCTTCACAGGAGAATATCCCATACCTGTGCAATTGGAAATGGACAAGCTAGCTTTAGAGCATTAGCNCTATNAATAAACTGTANCGCAAAGTACAGATTCGAATACANCGGAGCNACCANCACATANTGGATGCCATCCCGCCGTNGCGATATTCAAGAACATAGCCCCGTAGTTTCAAAGACCCCAAGATGAGAGGATTTAAGATGCAGGCCCTGATTAGTGTATACGACAAAACGAACATAATACCTTTCGCCCAATCATTAGCAGAATCNAGCGTACATATTATAAGTACCGGAGGAACACAAAAATTATTAACTGAAGAAGCTTCACTTGTCGTGACACCTGTNGCAGAANTAACTCAATCTCCNGAGATGCTAGATGGACGTGTCAAAACCTTGCATCCCAGAATTCATGGAGGAATNCTGGCGCTTCGAGACGACANGAACCATATGCAACAACTTCANGATTATTCNATTGACCCTATCGACATCGTCGTCTCGAATTTGTATCCCTTCGANGATGTAAGCTCCAAGCCCGGCGTCACTATCANCGAAGTAGTNGAGAATATTGATATCGGTGGCCCCTCGATGGTTCGGGCTGCCGCCAAGAATTTCTCAAGTGTCCTAATTGTCATTGACCCTATGGACTACGAGTGGATCGGAAACAGGATCCGAAACAATCAGACAATATCTTTTGACGAGCGAAAAGCCCTAGCTGCTAAGGCTTTCCAGCATGTNGCCCTCTATGACACGTTAGTTTCTTCATATCTGACANACACTGACACCCTACCGCAGGAATTAACATTGGCGTACCGCCAAAAATACCCNTTACGCTATGGNGAGAACCCACACCAAAATGCAGCTGTATACTCCAAGATCCCAAGCAAAGGCGGATTATCATGGGCAACGCAAGTACAGGGGAAAGAACTGTCATTCAACAATATTCTGGANGCTGAGGCTGCATGGAACACTGTGACAGACTTTGCGCAAGCCTCAGTAGCTATNATCAAACACCATAACCCCTGCGGACTTGCTAGCCATGATGACCAAGTTACTGCTTATACGCGCGCATTTGANGGTGATCCGGTATCTGCATATGGAGGGATCGTAGCGTTCAACCGCATTGTAGATGAATCAACCTGTGAGTCCTTTGGATCGACGTTCTATGAAGTCGTTATCGCTCCATCCTACACTCCAGGGGCATTAGAAGTTCTAGCGCGCCGAAAGAATCTCAGAGTGCTTATCGCNGAGCAATCGGAGNCTGTATTGGACTACCACTTCATCCCCGGAGGATTGCTAATCCAAACTGCCGATGCCATTGAAGAAAATCCCGACACATGGCAAGTCGTTACAGAAACNAAACCCACACCTCAACAATTTGAGGATATGAANTTTGCATGGCAAGCAGCAAAACACGTNAAGTCCAATGCTATCGTGATAGCTGGGAGNAATGCNTTGCTGGGAATGGGNGCTGGACAACCCAATCGAGTGACNAGCATCTANCTCGCTATTCGTGCTGCGGGCGNAAAATCGCAAGGCAGTGTATTGGCCTCNGANGCGATGTTTCCCTTTCCGGATAATGTCGAGGCCGCTTCTGAGGGCGGGATTNGAGCAATTGTCCAACCNGGGGGATCAATACGTGATAAAGAAATAATCGAAGCTGCTGACAAACTCTCCATCCCTATGGTATTTACNGGCATTCGCCATTTCAAACACTAAGCAATAAGGCTATCTTCTTGAGATTTGTAGGTCATCAAGTATAGCCGTGCNTAAATGCCATCTAACTGCATCAACTCGCTATGAGACCCCTGCTCGACCAAGGCACCATGATCTAAAACNAATATTCTATCNGCCTCTCGNATCGTAGAAAGCCTATGGGCTATAACCACTGAGGTCCGACCCTCNAAAAGCACTCGTAAAGCTCGTTGAATTTGCGCTTCAGCNAAGGTATCAACGTTCGCAGTGGCCTCATCTAAAATAAGAATCATAGGGTCTGCAAGAACGGCACGTGCAAAACTAATCAATTGTCTTTGGCCTACACTAAGGTTCTCACCTCTCTCTTCCAGAACNGTTGCATACCCATTAGGGAGGTTNANGATGAAGTCATGAGCCCCCACNGTTTTNGCAGCTTGTATAACTTCATCACTTGAAGCGTCCGGCCTGCCAAAGAGAATATTTTCATTNACGCTGGCAGAGAACAAAAACGGATCTTGCAAAACCACACCCATGCCNTGAGCNATAGTCCGCTGTTGAACTTCCTTAAGGTTCTGATCATCAATAGTAAGGGATCCCTCAGTAACATCATACATCCGGGCGATAAGATTCACGAAGGAAGTTTTCCCTGCACCGGTNGATCCGACCAACGCCACTGTCTCCCCGGGNCTTATAGAGATATTGATGTCATCAAGAATTCTTACACCCGGAAGGTACTCNAGAGCTACATGATTAAACTCAATNTTACCTTGTCCTATAGAGATNGCGGGAGCGTCAGGCTGGTCGACAACATCAGACTTGGTATCCATCAACTCAAAAATCCTAACCCCNCCAGCCATGGCACGCTGCAATTCCGTGTATTGCATTATTATCATNCGAAGAGGCTCAAATATCCTCTGCGCATACAAGAAAAATGCCACTAACTCTCCCATAGACATTTCTCCACCGTTGACTCGTAGTCCCCCCAATACAATAATGATAGCAAGTGACAAAGCAGACTGAATTTCTACAACTGGCATCATAATTCCGGATAGTCGGGCAGCAGCAATATTGGCNTTGAGGTGATCTTTATTGACTTCATCGAAGTCTTNCATATTCACCGATTCTCTGCGATAGCTCTGAACGGTACGAGCNCCAGATAAATTCTCATTCAGNGTCCCATTAACAACAGCGATCGCAGTGCGAACCCATACAAACGCATCNCTAGCNCGACCTTGCCAAACCGCCACTACCATCAGAAGTATCGGTATCGGGGCCATAGCACCTAAGGCNAGGACCAAATCCATCCGAAACATCATGAAAACCATCGCCACCAAAATGAACAATTGCGATATAGTACCAACCAGCCCCTGAGTCATTACTTCCTGAATCTGGTTCACNTCATTGGTAACACGAGACATGATGCGCCCAATTTGACTTCGATCCCAAAAACTCATTGACAGNGTTTGTAAATGGCGAAATAATTCCGTCCGCAGTATAAGGATGAGCCCCTGCCCTATTCGTGCCATTTCAAGCATTTGAACCCGATTGCCAATTGCTCCAACAATAGCCACGACAAAGAAAATGAGACAGTAGATTACTAACCCATCCCANTCANCAACTGATATATAGNTATCAAANCCATGCCCGACCATACGTGGCAAGGCGACGCTAGACGCCATGAAAACCAATGTACCGAGAAGAGCCCATATCGCCCGCACCTTGAATGGNCCTAAGTATCCAAAAAGCCTCGATACAACTGAATGCTCATAGACGGAGCCATATTGTTCTTCATCATCCAAAAACGCNTTAGTTGTTCCAGTATGCCCTCGCCCAGGGGGTCTTGAGGTCATCTCATATCACCTAATACCCCTTCACTATCAGTCAACTCTTTTCCCCCAATAGCATCAGCTTCGTGCAGTGCCTGTAAATCATAAATCTCTTTGTAAAGCCCACCAGAAGACAAAAGTGAATCATGCGTTCCAAGTTCAGCAATTGCTCCCTGATGAAGCACAACAATCTGGTCTGCCTCNACTAAACCNGCTAANCTCTGTGCGATAACAAAAGACGTCCTACCTGCCATGAGACCTTTCAGTGCTAGCTGAATAAGATGCTCCGTCTCTGTNTCNACACTAGAAAGNGAATCATCGAGGATAAGTATCTGAGGATTCAAAATTAGGGTACGGGCTATCGCTAATCTCTGACGCTGTCCACCAGACAANGTCACNCCGCGTTCGCCTATCCACGTTTCATAACCGTCCNCAAGGCTCANGATAAAATCATGAAGCTGTGCAGCTTTTGCGGCTGCTACTACTTCCTCCATAGAAGCGTCNATATACCCATANGCAATATTGTCTCGCAATGAAGCTGAGAACAGGAAAACATCCTGCTGCACAACGCCTATTTGTCGCCTTAATGATTCTAAGGTCACATCCCGAATATCAACATCATCAATTAACACACGCCCTGCTGTCACATCATAAAACCGTGGCATTAGATTGATCAGAGANGTTTTTCCGCTTCCCGTTAGACCAACAATTGCAGTAACTTTTCCCGGGTGGGCTTCAAGATTTATGCCTTCCAAGACGGGCGACTGNCCATCTCCATACGCAAAGGAAACTCCTTGGAACTTGACAAGTCCTTCGCCACGCGGCAATTCAGNAGCGTCTATCTTGTCAGTCACCATGGGAACTGCGTCTAGGATTTCNAATATCCGNTCGCCAGATGCAACTACTCTCGCGAATAAATTCCCCATCCATCCGAGCATTCGCACTTGTTCTGTGAGCATCAGCATATAGAAGATAGACTGAGTCAGNTCGCCACCAGTCAACTGACCATTCATTATTTCGTAGCCACCATANAGCAAAGTGGCACCAACAATGAGATAAAGAATAAGGGTCATCANTGGAGTATTGAACGCCTGCACTTCATTCGCANGCATATTCTTACGATAGAGATCATCCAAGTTTCTCTCAAATTTGTCCTGCTCATAATCTTGTCTGCCGAAAGATCGAATGAGCTTGGCTGCTGAAAGGTTCTCCTGNAATACAATCGTGACCCGAGCCAATTCCTGCTGAATTGATTGCCAGACTGGACGNAGCCTGGCACTGGTACTGATTGCTCGATAGGCTATNAGNGGCATCCCNATACATACTATAAGACCAAGCTGCCAATTTATAACTAATAGTATGACCATTACACCCAAGAAAAATGCAAGCGTTTGAATAGGTCTGGGTAATCCAAAACTAAGAAACATCCTGAGAGATTCCACATCCGCGGTCGCGCGCGACATAATTTCTGCAGTCTTCACNTGGTCATAAAAATGAAAACTTTGCCTTTGTATACTGTCATACATTTTGTTTCGGATATCNTACGCCGCCTTCTGGGAAAGAATCTGACTGTAATAGGTAACTCCGAACATGAAGCCACCCCTTAACAACCCAGTAATCATTACCCCGCCAGCGATTAGGAGTAAAATCCCGACAATATTGCCGCCGGCGGAGTTAGCGGCGTCTGCTTCTTCCCGTATCAGATCAAAAGATCTCCCAAGCAACCAAGGTAGNAAAAACATGACTAACGTGTTCAAGAGAAGGGACGCAGAGGTNGCAANAATATCTCGACGGTAAGGAAAAGAAAAAGAGACNGCCCTGTACAATATACGAAGATTGTACCTGACTTTAGTTAGAAACTTCTCGCTAGATGGCACTATGCCCGTCTCCTAGNTTGGAACTTACTATGAAACTAAACGGTCGCTATACCTAAGCTAGCACTCATTAGCCACTGAAAGTACAATGGATCCGGTGCCTCAATCACTGTTCTAATAGGTGTATTCCCNTTAAATATACACCTATTCTACCTCTACGAGTAGGATTAANATGGTAATCTAAAGCGACTGTTATCGCAAAAATAAGCGAATGCNACACCGTAATCCCCCCATATCTTGCGCAATATGTACAATACGGTATGCTATTAGNGAAGGAAACTATGACAGCAAACAACCAAGAAATGAATTTCGCAATCCGCTCAATGAACCTTCCTGACTCACCCAGTCTTTCGAGCATTGAGCGNGATGCGTTCCCNACTCAACGTCCTCCGACGCCATTCAAACGCGATATCCACAACAAGAAAGCTCGATACTTGGTTGCATACAAATTGCAAAATGAAACTGATGACGAACANCCTGNTATAGCGAATCAGCAAGAAAACCTTGGGGCTTTTCGNAAGGTACTCCATCGAATATCTCATCGAAGCCACNAAGACGTTGACATTGATCCCAGGATCATCGGATACATTGGAAGTTTCTTTCAACTTGACGAAGCGCATATCACTGCAGTAGGAGTTCATAGCACGTATAGAGGTAGGGGAATNGGAGAGCTACTCCTAATCGCTGGAATAGAGTTGGCCCAACTACGAGCCGCACGAGAAGTTACACTCGAAGTCCGCGTATCAAATCAAATTGCCCAATCACTCTATCGCAAGTATGCCTTTGAAGAAANAGGGATACGACCAAAGTACTACACGGATAACAATGAAGACGCAATGATAATGACAACACCTAACATTCAAACAGCAGAATATCGAGANCTGTTATTGTCACTTATAACTTCGCACAGCGCCCGACACGGACNTTCCANAAGAGATGTGGGAAACTAGGCCATCNATACTGACTGTCTGTTCGCCAACAACCAATACAACTAATTATTTGCCTAATTCACTGTCCATCCTGTAGCATCGAACCTATAAACACTCGGAGGTACTAACGTGGACATCTCTTGGATCCGTAGCCAAATACCTGCAAGCGAAAACAACATTTACCTGAACACCGGTTGGGAAGGGCCTTCGACACTCGGGGTAGTCAAAGCGGTGCACGAACAAATTGCCTTCGAAAANGAGGTAGGCCCCACAACTCCTCCAGTAATTGAACACGGAATGAAGCTGGAAGAAGATACAAAATCTGCTTTAGCGGCAATGGTNCATACAAACCCAGATGAATTGCTGCTCACTCAAAATACTACCCACGGACTCAATATCATACTTAACGGAATTCAATGGACCCCTGAGGATGAAGTTATCATCTTAGATATTGAGTANCCATCAGTAATGGTACTAGCATTNCATCTCCGAGACACATACGGAGTTAACCTTCGAACAGTAGTCGTATCGCCNACAGAATCCCATNCGGNAATATTGTCAAAAATTGAAGCAGCTATAACAGANAAAACTAAGCTTATCTTTGCTAGCCANATCCACTACCTCAATGGGCTACGAATGCCAGGAAANGAACTGTGCGATCTAGCACACAGCCATGGNGTAGAGGTACTTTTTGATGGGGCTCAAGGGTTGGTTCATGTTGACCTGGATCTCCATAGCATGGGGGTGGATTACTACTCCATGCCGGGTCAAAAGTGGTTATTGGGACCTGATGGGATCGGGGCTCTCTACATAAAATCGGCAAATATATCAAANCTGCGTCCTAGTTTCGTTTCCAGCAGGGCNGCCAAAACATGGGATGCCCTCGGAAATTACGAAGTTGACGCAGAATCCATTGGGAAATTTCGTCTCACAACAACAAGTGCCCCNATCAAGGCAGGNTTCAAGGAAGCACTCAGNTTTTTCACGGAAGATCTGGGAGGGATACCTGAAGTTGAACAGTTAACTCAGAATCTGGCATCCCGAATGAAAACTGAATTGAGTGTAATCCCTGGGCTAACTCTTCACTCTCCATCAGNCGNNCCAGAGGCCACAAGCCTAGTGACCTTCAGNCTCGANGGGAAAAATGCNAGCGATATAGTCAGCGAATTGTGGACNAGGAANCGAATAGTTTGCCGGGCAATTCAACCTCTCAACGGAGTACGGNTATCTCTCCATATCTTCAANACCGAATCAGATATAGCCCAAGCTTTCGATGCAATCAAAGCTCTTTGAGATCGTCNAACTTAATCCAATCGAAACCACAGTGATCGAAATTGATANCATCTCCCCTACCNTATAGGTAGCTCTTANACGTCAATCAGAGCAAAGGACTNTCGCCAACCTGAACGGAGCCTNATTAACTGTCAGTTAACGANCGTTTATGATAGGATGGTGTANCAGTGACCTNTCGTCTNGCATACTTCTAAACATCGGATTGACAACGCGTGGATCGAACTTCGAAAAGCCCTCCAAAGCAGGGACCATTTAACATCTTCTACGGATGGTGGCTAGTAGGTCTAGCCGTATTCACGATGACCGTCATCATCACCCCAATGTTCAAAGGTCTGGGGTTTTTCTTTGTCGGACTTGAANNCACNTTNGGNTGGAANCGNGACAANTTNTCNNTGCCNTTCACCTTTGCANGNGCNGAAGGNGCNCTCATGGGACCAATNGAAGGNTANATGGTAGANCGNCTNGGNGCNAGACGAACTGTTATATTCGGTCTGCTGCTCCTCGCAGCAGGATTTCTCTGGTTCTCTTGGNTACCGAGTTTCGCTCAATTCTTCGCCGCATTTCTCGTCATAACAGCCGGAGGGGCATTTGGTGGATTTATGCCCTTCATCGCTGCAGTCAACAACTGGTTCCGCCGNCANCGNGCNAANGCAATGGCNTTNGCNATGCTNGGNATCAGNNTAGGGGGACTCGTNGCCCCNTTNCTNGGTCTNGGCNGTAGATGAGTANGGATGGCGNATGGTCGCTAGANCTTTCGGATTTGCAATTGCAGCCATGGCANTACCAATNGGTTTAATGGTGAAAAACCGACCAGAAGATTACGGNCTTCTACCCGACGGTGATCGCCCAGNCGCTCTGGGTNATGACGAGGNTGAAGAACCAGAGNCTTCTTCCAGTGTTACCAATGCACTCAAAACNCGAGGATTCTGGCTAGTATCTACCTGCCATGGGCTCTCCGCAATGGCCCCAGTAACTTTATCTATTCACATGGTGCCCGCACTTAGCGATGCNGGATGGTCNCTCGCTGCTGCTGGCACTGTACTGACNGTAGAAGCAATAGCAACTGCAGGCTTCCAGGTAGTTGGAGGGTTCGTCGGCGACAGAGTTCGAAAAGAACCAGCAATCACGGCCTGNATCGCAATCCAGGCAATTGGNGTGCTCCTTCTCGCACTCGGGNTAGCCACCAAAGACTCCCTGACGATCTTTGCAGGTGTAGCACTATATGGTGGTGGCCTCGGATCGCGCGTCCCACTTATAACATCTATCCGCGGTGATTATTTCGGGCGAAACAGCTTTGGTACCATCATGGGGGTATCACAAGTTCCNATGAATGCAATCATGTTTGGCGCACCTCTCGCCGCAGGTTGGTTATACGAAACTTTCAAGTCGTATACCATCCCNTTTGTCGGCCTGGCAATACTGAATCTCCTAGGCGGCGTTATTATGCTGTGGTCAAAACATCCCGACGAAGATTCAGTNCCCTCAATGAAAAGCAGAGCCTTCTGGCTACCGACTGCCCGAAATCAGAATCCTGTATAGACCTTCTGATGCACNANNCCCTGCNGTGCTCCATCATTATTGACACNGTCCGCACAGCATGGTATTGATAGCACCATCCTCTCANAAATTCCATGGAATTTATATAAGGTGGTGCATAATGGACAAACCTCTTCCGCTCTCAGGAATTCGTGTCTTAGACTTCACCCATATTGTAGCTGGNCCCCAATGCACCCGNATCTTAGGTGACATGGGAGCCCAGGTGATAAAGGTCGAAACCGAGCAAGCTCTAGATTCTCTGCGGATGTCCCCCATTGGCATAGGGGGAGAAGCNGGACCAAACCGAAGTGGACTTTTTGAATATTTNAACCGCAATAAACTCAGCGTTACGATAAATGCTTTGCATCCATCTGGGCTGGCTATCATCAAGAAACTCCTAGNAGTTTCAGATATTGTCATTGAAAACTTCAGTTCGAAAGTGCTGGAACGCTGGGGGCTATCTTATGACGAGCAAGTAGCAATAAAGCCAGACATCATCTATGCCAGCATCACAGGATTCGGACACAANGGNCGTGATCGCGAATANAGTACGTGGGGACCAACTGCCCAAGCGCTTTCCGGNCTNACATTGATGTCAGGGCTCCCNGGAGAACGACCCGCTGGGTGGGGNTATAGTTTTCTCGACCATACCGCTGGTTACAACGCAGCAATNGCAGTATTGATGGCTCTCCACCACCGCAATAATACGGGTGAAGGACAATGGGTCGATTTAAGCCAAATCGAAACAGGAATGGTCCTTACCGGTCCACAAATCCTTGATTATACGGTTAATAACAATCCATACCGGCGACANGGATTACCNGCTGGGAATCACGCTACTCACCCTAAAGTTGCTCCTCACAATACTTATCAGTGCAAGGGCATTGATAAGTGGTGTGTCATAACAGTCCCAGACAATCAACACTGGGGTAAGTTTCAAAATGCCTTGAGTTCAGAATCATGGGTGCACAATGAAAAATTCCANAGCAATGAGCAACGTATCAAGCACGAAGCTGAACTAGANACTCTTATTGAGCAATGGACGATCAACAAGACACCNCACGAAGTGATGCATTGGCTNCAGTCATTCGGNGTAGCTGCTGGAGCAGTGCAGACGAACGCAGACAAAGTGGAACGAGACCCACAACTTCGTGCAAGAGATTTCTTCGTGGAGTTTCTTCATCGCGAAACCGAAGAATACTACGAAACAGACCAATTCCCAAGCAAGTTTACTGTCACAGATAGTTCTGTCAGACAAGGATCCCCCCCGATTGGAGCTGATACTTTAGAGGTACTCCAAACCATACTTGATCTATCTACAGAAGAAATCACATCTTTGTACGAAGANGCAGCCCTGTAATTCCCATTAATGGCACACTAACGGAGGCAGCATGACNAAAGCACTTGAGGACCTTACTGTACTTGAAATCACTGATGACAAAGGAATGTATGCTGGAAAACTACTCGCTGACATGGGAGCAACTGTAATTCTCATAGAGCCCCCAACCGGTCATGCGGCAAGGCATGTAGGGCCTTTCGCTAGCAACATTCCTGATCTNAACTCAAGCTTACTGTTCTGGTATAACAACACTAACAAGAAGAGCACCACAGTCGACATTCAGACTGATACTGGNGCCAGCATTGTAAGAGACCTAGTTAAGTCCGTGGACATCGTGATCGAATCAACGCCGCCCGGCTACCTCGAATCGCTTGGNCTTGGGTATTCCCAATTATCNGAGATTAATCCTAAATTGATTATGACCTCCATAACACCATTCGGACAAACCGGCCCATATAGAAACTATGAGGCTTCCAATCTCGTACTCATGGCGATGAGCGGNATTATGAATAGCTGTGGATATGACGATCTCCCNGGTTCACCCCCCATTTCCTGTGACGGATTGCAAGGATATGCAACAGGTTGCAATCTAGCAGTTATTGCGACACTTACGGCTCTGTACCANCGAGACATCAACCAAGAGGGNCAATGGATAGACTGCTCTATCTACGAAGCCCTCTCAGGGACTACCGAAGCTGCCATGCCCAACTGGTACTTCAACAAGCAGACTCCNTTTCGCCAAACCGGCCGACATCATGGTGTAGTAGCAACTCCATCAACCCAGTACGAAAGCGGAGATGGTAAGTTAATCAATGGATTCGATATNCCACCCAGAACGGTAGCTCGCTGGGATGCACTGATTTCCTGGATGGATGAAACTGGAATGGCCAAGGANCTCAAAGATGATTCCTTCCGACAGATGATCCGAGAACGATCGAGAGATAAAGACAAAATCGACNTTATTGTACTGCGAGTGCGTGAATTTATTAAAAGTATGCCCGCTGAAGAAGCCTATCACAGGGCGCAACAAATAAGNTTGGCTTGGGCAATAATTCGCAGCCCTGAAGAAACACTTCAGGATCCGCACTTTGCTGAGGANCGACAGTTTTTTGGGGAAGTACATCATCCAGAAACCCANCAGTCCTATAAATATCCTGGTGCTCCATATAAATTCCACAAAACCCCATGGAGTATTGACCGCCGNGCNCCACTGCTTGGTGAAGATACCNNTCAAGTACTACAAGACCTACTNNGCTTCACCCCAGAAGACCTTGTGCTTCTGAGGGAAAGCAGAGTNATCTAAGGTCGTTTCTATGGGTATTTTCCTNCACGAAACGCACNTACATTANGATTGCAATCGCAGGNTAATTGCAANTGNGTCGCCGTTTTCCGNANTNCNAAAGAACAANACGNACTGCATTCACCTNCCNGAACTNAGTATGTGACGTATTCCGTTACAAATTAAAACGCNGNNNCAACCTATTGCATTTGCANTTTTAGTCAGCGATAATATTCTGANGATGTTGGTTAAGGCACNNTTAACCGGTTGTTAAAACTNACACAAACGGAATTCGTAGCCTCGCCAAACACANCGGAAATCAANAAAGGATGGAGGGCATATGAACCTACGTGCAAGAGCGAGTCTCTGGATTGCTGTCCTGAGCATCTTNGCCTTAGTCTATAGTGCGGCTTGTTCTAGTTCAGAGTCGACCACGACAACGACAACTGCTCCGGCAGCTGTTTCTGAACCAACCGCAACCCCTATCACTACCGGTGACGTAGTAGAAAGAACCCGGGAGGCAGAGGGGCGACCAGTGATGACTGCNGAGTTGATAGACATGGTGCCAGATATGACAGCCGAGGAGATCCTCAACTACTTCCCAGCATCATACCCCAAGGACTTTGAAAATTCCGATATAGTCAAGGGAGGAATTTTCAAATTAGCCGTAACATCAGATATTTCGACTTGGGACACGCGAGTCTCCGCAGCGGGAGGNACNACCTCCATNGGGAACTGNGTATATGAGCGNTTCGTTCAGTTCCAACAAGGAATCGGTCGTGATCCTAACAGTCCTGCAATAGTTGCAGANATGGCCCACACATGGGAATGGAACGACGACGGCACAANGTTGACTTTCCANNTCAACGACAANATGTATTGGGGTGACCCTGACGACATATCAGCCCAAGGACCTAAGATTGTCGCCAGTGATTTCGTATACACTGTTACTGAATATCGNGACAACAGCGTCCATGGNGGCGCATATAAGACTGTATCCAANGTTGAAGCNCCTGATGACGTAACNCTCGTCATAANCTTCGANAGTCCATCATATTTCATNCTTCCNTTCCTAGCGAGTAAAGACGGACTTCANTTCAACCCACANCTCGCTAAGGANGGCANGCTTTCNAAGCGTTTGAGTGGCCCNGGGCCNTTCAGAATGACAGAAGCNAAGAAAAGTATCCAAATGGTNNTGGANAANAACCCNCATCANTTCTGGAAAGACGAAGATGGGTACCAGNTACCNTATCTTGACCAAATNCGNTTCATAGTNGTACCAGATGCAACNACNAGGACTGCTATGTTCAGGACCGGCAAGGTGCATTACGCNCAGACGAGTGGAGTAGACCTNCGAGAACTCCAACGCCTNNTACANCANGTNCCGGGCATGCAAATCAGTGCTAGNGCNGAAGACGGCAGAGGTTGGGTGATNAGCCCACAATTAGGNGGAGAAAATCCCATTACNGCNGACNTNAACGTNCGNAGNGCTATGTCCTTGGCCCTTGACGANAAAGGTTTGTCNGANGTNATATGGGANGGNNGNGGNATGCCAGGAGATCCGAAATACGANTGGTGGCANTACAGAGACACNCCACCNAGCTTCACCGAAGATCTCGACGCNGCATGGGGNCCATGGCTNAACCACTACGATGTNNCANANGCNCAAGNNNTCATGNCNGAAGCTGGNTACGGTGATCTAACNCTTGANATCCCNTATTACAACTANAGTGCNTACATNGCNGACATGCTCGCTATCGCAGTTGACGANATGAGNAAGATTGGCATNAAGCTGAAGCCTCAAAGCCAGGACTACAGCGCATACAACTCTAAGCTTCAAGCTCACAGNCAAAAGGATCTNATCCTTTCCTGGCAGCAACAAGCCTACGACAATGTCGGAACCGCATTAACCAGGCTCCGGTCTGACGGAGGCGGAAATCGTGAGGGAGTCAACGACCCAGCAATGGATGCCCTTGTTGACGAGCTTGTCCAAGAAGGTGACCCGATAGAACAAAGGCGAATAGTGAACGAGCTACGGGCAATTTACCTAGACAAAGCCTACTTTATGTCGTTCCCTGATAACGGGTTCACATTCCGGCTCATGCTTCAACCAGAGGTACGAGGGATACGTGGCGGGCAAAACGCATACCTATCCTATTACTACCAAGGTCCGATCCTACGAACGGCGTGGTTAGCCGCCAAATAAGCTGAGTAGCAAATAGACTGTCAAGGCAGAAAGAGAAGGGTCTCGCTAATGCGAGACCCTTCTCTTTCTGCCTTCGGTTGCCCAACATTGATACAGGCACAAGGGATCTTTCGCTGCAATAATGATACAAGTATACGTATTTCGCTTGACATTGGATCATATACTACGGTATTGTGCACTTATTCGTATAGTTGTGAATTAATGCAAACAGGATGTGAAAGGACGGGCGCCATGAATCTGAAGAATCCCGCTACGATCCCTGTGCTCCTCTTGGCTGCACTAGCCATGATCTATAGTTTGGCCTGCTCAAGCTCTGAAGCTGAGACACAGCCTGCAGCTTCTCAAGCACCTGTAGTAGCGCAAGCAACACCCACAGCGGCTACCGAGCCGACAGAGCGTTTCTCAGCATCCTCAGAAGGAAGACCTGTTGTCACTGCAGATGTTCTCGAACGAGTACCATCTATGACCACGGCGGAGCTACTGGCACAGTTCCCTGCATCCTATCCCAAGGACTTTGACAATGCTGACATAGTTCGTGGAGGTATTTTTAAGTTAGCTGTAACCTCCGACATCTCTACTTGGGACACGCGAGTCTCCGCAGCTGGAGGCACGACCTCCATAGGAAACTGCGTATATGAGCGATTCGTTCAGTTCCAACAAGGAATCGGTCGCGATCCCAACAGCCCAGCAATCGTTGCAGATATGGCCCACACATGGGAATTCAATGAAGACGGCACAAAACTGACATTTAATATACGAGACGACATGTACTGGGGTGATCCTGACGACATTAACGCTCAGGGACCCAAGATCGTCGCAGGGGACTTGGCTCGCACGGTGCTTGAATATCGTGATAACAGCGTCCACGGGGGAGCATACAAAACAGTAGAAAGCGTCGACACTCCCGATGACGTAACAGTAATCATTAATTTCGAGAGTCCCTCTTACTTCATCCTCCCCTTCCTAGCAAGTAAGGATGGTCTGCAGTTCAACCCACACCTAGTCGATGACGGAACCATCTCGAAAAGACTCAGCGGACCAGGTCCATTCAGACTGGTAGACGCCAAAAAGAGTATCCGTATGATACTTGACCGCAATCCTCATCATTTCTGGAAAGATGAGGATGGGAATCCCTTACCCTACCTCGACCAAATACAGTTCATCGTTGTCCCAGACCAAACGACCCGTATGGCGATGTTCAGAACCGGTAAGGTAGAGTACGCTCAGGGATTTGGATCAAACCTGGACGAACTGAAGCGCATTCTTGGCCAAGTAGACAGAATGCAAATAACCGCTGTTGCCGCTGACGGCAGAGGCTGGGTGATCAGCCCACAACTAGGTGGATCCAACCCAATCACAGCAGACGCCAACGTGAGAAGGGCTATGTCCTTGGCCCTTGACGAGAAAGGTATGTCAGACGTGATATGGGAGGGCAGAGGAGTTCCAGGAGATCCAAAATACGAATGGTGGCAATACAGAGACTCGATGCCTAGCTGGGACGAAGATATGGACGAAGCTTGGGGGCCATGGCTGAACCACTATGATGTGGCAAAGGCTCAGGAGCTCATGGA
>PBAZ01000003.1 GCA_002717565.1 Chloroflexota bacterium | reverse complement strand
TAGGCCGGGATATGGATGTGATCAAAGCAATTGCCGAACAATCGAAAATACACGTAATCATCGCGACAGGTATTTGGCTCGACATTCCAAGAGCNCTTATCACGGGGGTCACTNCTGATCAATTAGCCGCAGCATTTGTCCGTGAAATTGAAGTTGGTATCGAAAATACCGACATCCGTGCCGGCATCATNAAAGTCGCCACCTCCGACCAGGGAGTAACACCAGGTAATGAGTTGGTGCTTCGTGCTGCTTCGAGAGCAGCTATACAAACCGGTGTTCCCATCTCCACNCATACGGCTGCTGCTGCAAAGGTTGGCAATGACCAAATCGCAATTTTCGAGGACGAGGGAGTTGATCTCAAAAAGGTATACATCGGCCACAGTGACGGCACCGATGATCTTGAATACCTCAGGGGCTTAGGCGATAAAGACTGTGTCATTGGGATGGATACGTATGGAAGTGGCGTGGGCTGGGAAGAGAGAACNGCTATTGTNGCTGCGTTGATAGAGCAAGGGTACGNANCCAAAACNGCCCTTTCGCACGATATNGCNCTTAGCTTCTTACGCGTNCCTGAACAAGAACGGAGGGCGTCTTCCAACNAAGATGGTATCTGNCTTATCAGTCGAAAGGTATTACCGAGACTTCGCGATCTTGGGATAAGCGATAGCAGCATCAAAACTATGATGGTGGATGTAGCCCGGAATCTCTTTGACGGCAAATAAAGGGTCGCATTCCAGCCAAAGCACAACAGACCATGAAAAACGAGAGGGGNCCGTNNNACGGNCCCCTCTCGTAACTAGTANCTAGTGTGCCTTAGATCAGCGGAGTGATCTCAGCAAAGAGTGGTGCCAACACCAAGGCTACCACTGACATGAGCTTCAGAAGAATGTTGAGGGATGGNCCAGAGGTATCCTTAAACGGATCCCCAACCGTGTCACCGACAACACCAGCCTTGTGCTGCTCAGAACCTTTTCCACCAACATTACCAAGTTCTATGTACTTCTTGGCGTTATCCCAAGCACCACCAGCATTAGCCATCATAATGGCTAGCATGAAGCCACTGCTGATAGATCCCATCAGCATGCCGCCAAGCGCTTCCGGTCCAAGGATTACTCCCATCAGCAAAGGAGANGCGACNGCAAGAGTACCTGGCAAGATCATCTCCCTTAAGGCGCCGCGCGTGCTTATGTCCACACAACGAGCGTAGTCCGGTCGCCCAGTNCCATCCATAATTCCAGGAATCTCCCGGAACTGACGTCGAACCTCGTTGATGATNGTAAACGCAGCCCTGCCGACAGCTCGCATCGTCATAGACGAGAAAACGAACGGCAGCATAGCCCCGATCAAAAGGCCAACGAGAGTCTGGTGCTTCAACAGGCTAATAACCTCGATACCAACTGACTGGGTGTAGGCAACCATCAAGGCCAATGAAGTAAGACCCGCAGACCCGATTGCGAACCCCTTCCCTGTAGCAGCTGTAGTATTACCCAGTGCATCCAGAGAGTCAGTCCTTTCGCGAACTTCGCTCGGCAGGCCAGCCTGTTCAGCTATACCACCNGCGTTATCTGCTACCGGACCATAAGCATCAGTAGCGAGGGTTATGCCCAGAGTAGACAGCATACCCACAGCGGCGATTGCAACCCCATAAAACTCTGCGAATCCATATGCACAGATCACAGCTACGCTGATCGTCACCACAGGAATAATCGTGCTTTCCATTCCAAGTGCCAGCCCCTCGATGATAACCGTTGCGGGGCCAGTCTCCGCATTCTCTGCAACCCTCTTGGTGGGCTTATTTTCATATGACGTGTAAAACTCAGTCGCCACACCAATGATGACTCCCGCAGCTAAACCTGACACAACTGCGAAGAACACATCCCAAGCTCCGGTTCCATCAGGAAGTGCTGCTGTGAGCTCAGATTCGAACGCTGCTATAAGCCCCCCAGTCGCAATAACCACAAGGGTTGCAGCTATAAATATGCCACGACGCAGAGCCCATAATAGGGACCCGAAATTTGCGTCCTCTCCAGACCGCACAAAGAATGTGCCCACTAGCGAGCAGATAATCCCGAGGCTCGCTATTCCGAGAGGCAATGCCAGGACAACAGCGTTCCAATCGGATACGAAAACAGCACCGATCGCGATGGTCGCGATNATTGAACCCACATAGGACTCAAACAGGTCAGCCCCCATACCGGCAACGTCACCTACGTTGTCCCCGACGTTGTCTGCGATGGTAGCAGGATTCCTCGGGTCATCCTCAGGGATACCAGCTTCCACCTTACCGACCAAGTCTGCACCTACNTCAGCAGCCTTGGTAAAAATACCGCCCCCGACACGGGCGAAAAGAGCTATTGATGACGCACCAAAACTGAAGCCAGCGACTGCCTCAATGTCTTGGAATATGAGGTACAGCACCGTTACCCCAAGCAGACCAAACGAAACCACGGTCATGCCCATAACTGTGCCACTACCAAAGGATACTCTCAAACCAGCATTCAGCCCCTGCATTGCAGCAGCGGCAGTACGTCCGTTTGCCCTTACGGCCAAACTCATACCAACAAAGCCTGCAAGAGCGGATAACATCGCTCCAACGAGGTACGAAATTGCTGTTCCGAGAGTCATTTCATCAATGAGCGTGCTCAACAAACCTAACAATATAGTGATAAGAACGACAAAACCGCCGAGTAGAGTATATTCTCGGCGCAAGAACGCGAAAGCCCCTTCGCTCACTGCTGCCACGATCGTCCTAACTTCTTCAGGACCTTCGTCTTGGCTTAGCACTCGTCTACCCATAAAGAGAGCGAATACTAACCCTATGACNCCAGCANCCAGGGCCATATTCATTAAATCCATAGACACTTTCTCCTTTCTATTTTTTTCGCTGTTTCGCCTGTCGGGCTCGAGGCACTCTACCATTTCTAGGCATGAGCGTCAAGCTAAACACGCCTGCTAGGTTCGGAAATTAACGTCAGCGAATGAAGGCTAGAAAGTATCGGGGTTATTTGCAATCCATCGGGTGTACGAATTCCACAAGTAAAGGGAAGGGTGCAACTGTCATTCCGCGCTATCGGATGGACCTGAATCTGAAAATGCAGGAGGGCTAATCCCAGCATCCATCTTCGTCAAGGTATCAGGGAGGCTATTGTCAAGCCCGACACCCTGCTCAGCACGCAATCGAGTAAGCCATTTTTCNGNCGCGGCAGGGTTATCCTCATCAACGTCGTGCAGTGTTTCGTTACTAGGAAGCCAGTTCATACTATTACCCCATGACTTCACNAAGGTAACTTGTGACACTGCCCGTTCCATGTTNGTACCCTCACAATGAGAGCACTGAGGTGTAGCCACCGAAGAAAACNTCCGGAACAACTGGCTTGTACGACCACCGCAATCTTGGCAATTGTATTCGTATATTGGCATGTTTCACCCTACTCAATGTCTTCAGNTAAGCATACCACGTATTGGTTGAAAAGACCGCCTATGATAGGGTGACGGGCCTAAGGTCTGTAACGCACTGATATGTTCGCTACTTCCATAGCCCTTGTTGCCAGCAAATCCATACCCCGGGTACTTGCTATCCATCTCAANCATAAGTCGATCCCGCGTTACCTTAGCAATGATTGAGGCTGCGGCAATGGACAAGCTAATTTGGTCCCCGCGAATGATCGATTCCTGATAAATNGCCACTTCCGAAAGCTTAACCGCGTCTATNAGCAAAGCATCTGGGCGAACATTCATACCTTCAATCGCCCTTACCATGGCCATCCTAGTCGCAGGNGCTATACCAATTTCATCAATTTCTTCGGCAGAAGCGGACCCAACGGCAAAATCTCCGCTGACAGCAAGTTGATCCGCTAACCCTTGNTAAGCCCGTTCGCGAGCACGNGGTGACAACTGTTTCGAGTCCTTGATCGAAATAGCCTGATACACATGAGCACAGCGTCCAAGAAACACACTCCCTGCAAACACAGGACCTGCAAGAGCACCTCTACCTACCTCATCAATGCCAACGACAACTTGGAAATCGTTAACATAGAGCCGCTGCTCNACNTCGAAAGAAGGAGGGTTATTGGGCAATCACTACTCCTTTGACAAAAGAACCGATCGAGAAATGCGTTATACGGCTGACAAAAGGCATTGCGTACATGCTGCCATATCTGGGCATTCTTCGGAAGCATCAAACCTTTCGATAATCGCACCACCGAGAACTCTATCACCCTGATAGAACACTACCGCCTGTCCGGGGGTTATCGCTCTCTGAGGCTCAACAAATTGTATTTCTACCCACGAACCGTGCGCTATAAGAGTCGCAGGCGCCATTGGCGCCTTATACCGAATCTTGGCCATGACTTCCACTGGTTCACTGAAGGATTTGCCATCGATATATTTCGCCCTGCTTGCCCATAGAGACTGATTATGCAATTCATCCCATGACCCAACCGTGACACTATGGTTGTCTGGGTTTATCCCAAGCACATAGGTTGGCATTTGAGATTGGATTCCGAGTCCTTTGCGCTGTCCCACAGTGAAAAATTCGATCCCCGAGTGCTGTCCGAGAACCGATCCCTCCAAATCAACGATATCACCTGGCACCGCGGTTACCCGATCCGAAACAAATTGCTTATAGTCACCTGACGGTATAAAGCAGATCTCTTGACTGTCCGGTTTATCAGCAACTGGCAAACCGCCCCGCTTTGCAATCGACCTAATTTCGTCCTTGGTATAACCGCCAATAGGTAACATCAGGCTTGATAGTTGCTCTTGCCCTAACCCAAATAGAACATACGATTGATCCTTCGACGCATCAATCCCACATAACAGGCGCTTTGCCCCATCACCATCAACGATTTGTGCATAATGACCAGTCGCGATGCAATCTGCCTGCAAGGCCATTGATTTTCTCAGCAGAAAATCAAACTTTATCTTATCGTTACAAGCTAAGCATGGATGAGGAGTCTTCCCTCGAGAATACTCGTTGACGAAGTAATCCATAACATGCTCTTTAAATTCACGCTCGAAATTCATCACGTAGTGTCGAATACCAAGAATTTGACAAACCTCTCGAGCGTCATCGATATCGTCATCTGTGCAGCACCCTTGTGATAATCGTGCACGAGGTTGATCCTCAGTGGAATAGAGACGCATAGTGACACCTATGACCTCATGGCCAGCCTCCACAAGTAACATTGCCGCGACAGACGAGTCCACGCCGCCACTCATTGCTACAAGTACTCTTTTCTTCTCCATCTAGGTCCTCCGGTCTACGCAAGTTCCCTCGGATGATAATTTTGCCCCAAGGAAAACTATTTATCGTCCAAACTCATAGAGATTCATCACACTCCATACTCGTGATTTTACCTACAAATGGGATCATCTGCAAGAAGGATGACTAGGCTCAAATCTTCTGGTAATTCTCAGCAAGGATAATGTGCATTTCTCAAACCAGGTTCATGAACCATAAACCCTCAAAACTAAGGGACGATAACGAGCCTATATGGATTGACACGAGTATAATACCGTTCACGCGTTCATTCTTTATAACTGCGCGTAAACACCTGACCGAAGAAAGAAAGGCCTGAAGCATGGAGCAATTAGAACCAGTACAACGTGCTATGGTTGTTGCCCCACATCCCGATGACGCAGAATTTGGATGTGCCGGAACAGTCGCCAAACTGACCAAAGCAGGGAAAAAGGTATTTTATGTGATCGCCACTAACGGAAACAAGGGTGGACGGGACACAGACATGACAGGCTCATATCTACGCGAAGAACGAAAACTAGAACAAGAGGCCGCGGCAGCTGCGGTCGGGGTTTCGGAAGTTGTTTTCCTAGATTTCGGCGATGGAGAACTCGAAGATGACCATGACTTTCGACGGGCACTGGTTCATCAAATTCGCAGGCTTCAACCAGATATCGTTTTCACCACTGACCCGTTCCGCACGTCTTTTTATATACACAGGGATCACCGAATGACCGGCCTCGTAACTATTGACGCGGTGTTCCCATATGCCCGGGATCGACTCCACTACCCTGAAGATATCGAGGCGGGCCTCTCTGGTCATAATGTTGAAGAAGTATACTTCTGGGGTACGGAGACCCCCGACATCTTCATTGATATAGAAGACGTCATGGACACCAAAATTGAATCGCTACGCGCCCACAAAAGCCAACTAAGCGATTGGGGGCAAGGTGATAACCCAACAACATTCGAAGATATGGTCCGCAAAATGTCACGGAGAACTTCCTCTCAGCACAAGCTGTCATTTGAATACGCAGAGTCATTCCGCAGGTTCGGCATACGAAGAGCCTGGGAGGACACCTAACCGACCAATTCATTCGTCCCTGACAGACAGGGGGGTAATTGAAAAAGCAAAACAAGCTTTTCTATGGGTGGTATATCGTTATGGCTCATATGGCCATACACACCTACATGAGCATTATCTTCGTCTACGGCATGCAAGTGTTCATGACCCCAATGCTCCGCGAACTCCAGTGGACCAGAGCTCAGTTCAGTTACGGAGCAGGGGTCCAACGAATTGAAGGGAGCATTGCGTCTCCAGTGGTCGGGTTCATTGTCGATCGATTCAATTCAAAAATGGTGGTTTTCATCGGAACGTTTCTAGCAGCTCTCGGAATGTTTGCTCTCAGCAGATCGTCCTCTCTGGTATTTTTCTATGGCGCGTACATCCTTGTTGGCATCGGCATGAGCTGCACAGTCGGAATCCCCTACACCACAGCAGTAGCCCACTGGTTCAGCAAAAAACGTGGTTTTGCTATGGGGTTGATGTTTTCAGGGGCAACGTTTTCTGGTCTCTTCGTGCCTGGGCTGGCCCTGCTGACTGATCACCCAGATTTGGGATGGCGATCCACTATGGTGCTGTGTGCTATTGGAATACTCATCGTCGGACTGCCCGGCGTAGCGATCCTGCGGCCGAAACCCGAACCATACGGGTACGCAGTAGACGGAATTCAGGAAGATGATGCCCTCAGCGAAAAAAGTACTAATAGCACCTCACGAGTTGCCGGGCATACTGTCAGGGAAGCATTACGTACTCGCTCGTTTTGGTATCTGACCATCGCATTTGGTCTTTTAGGAATGGGGCCCAGTGCAATGTTTATTCACCAAATACCTTACTTTGAAAGCATAGGATTTTCCACACAGAGCGCCAGCTGGACAGTAGCAAGCTTCACCCTCCTCAGCGGACTCGGCCGTATGGGAACAGGATGGGTTATGGATCACGTAGATCCGAGAATGGTACTTATAGGACTAGTTGTATGCGGCATTTTCGGATTACTGTCCCTATTTTTCACTCAGGAATGGTGGCACAGTTTAGCCTACGCTCTACTTTTTGGCATATCGTTTGGCGGAGGCATACCTGCACGCCCAATACTCACCGGGGCATATTTCGGCACTCGGGCCTTCGGTTCCTTAACTGGGCTTATGCAAACCTTCGCCGTTGTCGGCGGCGTCCTTGCACCAGCTTTAATGGGATGGGTTTATGATAACTCTGCTTCATACAACGCAGCACTCATAGTCCTGATGGCTGTGATGGCAACGGCAATCCCAATTATCCTAATGCTTCCAAAGAACCGCACACCAAACTAATCACACCCTATGTGCAATACCCTTGTGGTGTATAATCAGATAGAGATCAGCACACTAACTCAGATATATCGTGGCCCATTTTGCTAGCCGCATTCGTGCAACGAAATACGAAAGGAGCCGCATTCCAATGACGGAAATCAAAAAAACCCCTGATGGTATTGAGGTACCCCCACCTGGTCCGGATGATGTGCTCTATGATGTTGAAGAAAATATAGCAACGATAACCCTGAACAGGCCTACTATTCTGAACGCCATGAACAAGAATGTGTTGCGCTTACTCGACGCGGCATTAACTAAGGCGAACGATGCTGAGGACGTCAATGTTGTCATTCTTCGTGGAGCTGGACGGTCATTCTCAGCCGGAGGAGATCTTCATGCAGCGCTCTATCCCGATGATGAGCCTGCCCCAGGTGGCCTCGAGGTACAATTGAAAATTTGGTCATTGCAAAAACCTGTGATCGCATCGGTACGCGGCCACGCCATCGGGCAGGCGTGCGAATTAGCTGGGGTCTGCGATCTGACAATAGCATCCGATAATGCTCGATTTGGAGAAATTCAAATTCGCCATGGATTCGGTCCACCTGTACTCATAACCCCCTTCTTGACATCCTTGAAACGAGCCAAAGAAGTCTTATTACTAGGAGAACAAATTGGTGCTGCCGAAGCCAAGGAGCTAGGACTTGTAAACAGAGTGGTAGCCGACGCCGATTTGGAATCCGAAACACGAACCATAGCCGGTAAAATGTCGTCACTTCCCCAAAAAGCGATACGGCTCAACAAGTTACTAGTTAACCGAGCTTACGAGATTGCTGGGTTCATGGATTCGTTAAATTACCGTGACGACCCCATCGTTAAAGCCCTTTCCGATGAAGAATCGGACGACCCAGTAGCAAAAGAGCGCCAACGGATTCTCAAAGAAGAAGGCTGGCAAGCTTTCCTGAAGACAAGAGACGCAGGATATCAGTAGTTCCTGAACGTAGGAGGTAACAGTGAAAGGATCGATAGCGATCGCCCATCTGCTCAAAGAATACGGGGTGAGGCACCTATTCTGCTTCCCTGCCAATCCATTAATCGACGCCTCGGCTAGCGTTGGTATTCAACCCATCATCGCACGAACAGAGCGTGGAGCAGTCAACATGGCTGATGGATACTCACGATTATCGCCTCGAGGTACTGTGGGCGTTGTAACAATGCAGGATGGTCCTGGTATAGAAAATGCCTTTGGCGGAATTGCTCACGCCTTTGCTGACTCGATCCCAATATTAGTATTACCACGGGGAACCGCACGCAGTAGACAATCATACGGACCTTCATTCTCCGCAATTGCAAATTACGCACATGTAACCAAATGGGCAGCACAGATAAATATGTCGGATCGAATACCAGAACTAATGCGACATGCTTTTTCTAAACTGCGCAGTGCTAACGGAGCCCCCGTTATGCTAGAGGTTCCGTATGATGTCCTCACCGAAGAAATCAAGGAATTGGATCTCTCTGCCCACGATTCTTCAGGTTTTCGAAGCTCCGGCGATCCTGCTGATATACGAGATGCTGTAGCAGCCCTTTTGAAAGCAACCAATCCTGTCATCCACGTCGGACAAGGTATATTAGACTCCGAAGCCTCTGACGAACTCGTCGAATTTGCTGAACTAGTTCAAGCTCCCGTGATGACAATAACACCAGGGAAAAGTGCCTTCCCCGAAACACACCCCTTATCTATTGGCAACGGGGCAACAACTGCCACAGGAATGGTGAATCATTTTCTCGCACAATCTGACTTGGTATTTGGGATCGGATCCAACTTCTATCGATCACTTATGTCAGTGGAGATACCTTCCGGGAAAATAATGATCCAGTGCAGCTCTAGTGAGCAAGACCTTAACAACGAATATTCCCTCCATCATGGGGTACTTGGTGATCCTAAGCTAATACTTCAGCAACTCATCGATGAAGTTAGGTTTCAGACTAACAATAGAGGCACAGAAACAAATGAACCGTTACTCCTGGAAATTCAAAAGCAACGGACCCAGTGGTTGGACGCGTGGATGCCCAAACTTACCTCGCCAGACACCCCTATAAATCCGTATCGCGTGATCTTTGAACTCAACAATGCTATTGATCATAGCAAAACCGTCGTGACTCATGACTCTGGGAACCCACGAGATCAGCTCACACCATTTTTTGAGGCTACAGAACCTAAAAGTTACATAGGCTGGGGAAATTCCACCCAATTAGGCTATTCCCTAGGCATCAGTATTGGGGGGAAGCTCGCGAGGCCAGATAAAACATTTATTCATGTATTAGGTGACGCAGCAATGGGCATGGTGGGGCTCGATTTCGAGAGTTCCTTGAGGGCTTCTGCACCTATTGTAACCATAGTATTCAATAATGGTCGCATGGGGGGCTATGGCAATAGTATGCCCAACGCAACAGCAACATATGCTAGTAACCTACTCGGAGGAAACTACACGGAATTCGGGAATAGCATGGGAGTGAAAAGCGAACGAATCACTAACCCTGAAGATATAGCTGCATCGATCAAGAGAGCTATACAGTCCACAGAAAACGGCCAATCAGCCTTAGTGGAATTCATGACGGGAGAGGAATCGAATTTCTCACGTGTGAGTTGGATGTAGTATGAAGCTGAGAACTTCGAGTAATTGAGTTCCAACCTAGTAAGAGGATTGAATTAAATGACCATATCCTCAGAAATTGGTTTAGCACTTATAGTCGTGGTAATTGCGCTGACGGTCATTGTGATGCTTTGCATCCGATGGATAATGCTTCTCCGGTCAGCAATCAAGTCACAGGGTTCAGCGCTGCAGAGCTTTCATGTAAAGGCAGGAAATATCGCTGAGCAAATGGCCCCTTTTTCCTCTGTTTTTCCATGGAATCCCGAAGGATTCAAATTCCTTGGAAAACCAATTGATGGAATTCAATTTGAAGAGGACCGAATCATCTTAGTAGAGTTCAAAACAGGAAAAAGTCAACTCAGTAAGGATCAGCGAAAAATCAGGGATCATGTTAAGAATCAAGCGGTGTATTTTGAAGAAATTCGTCTTGGGTAGACAACTAAACATGAACATTCGAAATCGTACAGTACTCCTTTGCTTCATAGTGATAGCTATCCTATCGCTAGCTTTGTCGTGCAACGAACCCCAACACGAATCCAGTGAAACTGATGGATTTGCTCCTATGGTCATGGCATCAGAGGCTAAGGCCGTGGTCAATACAGAAGGAATGATGCGATCTCCAGCAGACAGAACCTCAAGCGGGAGTCCAGATTCTGAGCAAATGGTTATCAAAAGGGCATCGATCCAAATAATTGTCGAGGATGTCAAAGATACGATTAAGAACATTGAGGACGCAGTAGTTCTTCTCGGTGGAGTAGTAATATCGTCTAATGCTTCTGACAACGACACATTTGGGGTATCTGCCAACCTCCAAATTCAAGTCCCGGCAGAGCATCTTACGACACTACTAGATGCCATTAAATTCGGAGCCATTCGCGTTCCGAATGAATCTTTAAACAGCAACGACGTTACTGAAGAATACATAGACCAAAAGGCACGGCTAGAGAATCTGGAGACCACCGAATCACAACTGAGTAAACTCATGGGAAAAGCTGAAACAATAGAGGATATCTTAAGCGTCCAGAGAGAACTCACGCTAATTCGTGGTCAAATTGAAAGCTTAGCTGGCCGGATCAACTACTTGGAAACAAACGTTAGTATGAGCACTGTGCAAGTAACTATCTACCCAGAAGATTCTGGCAAACCCATAACGGACCCTGACTGGAGCATTAATGCGACAATCAAAAACGCACTGCGCGGATTAACCGATATTGGACAATTCGCGATGGAAGCGCTAATTTGGGGAGGCATATTACTTCCGGTTTGGGGAACAGTCGCAGCACTTATAATCATCGGCCAACGAACGATAAAAAAGAGACGTTTACGCAGACAGATCACAATAGAAAGTTCTGAGAGTATTGAGAATTGAGCTTTGACTAGGAGTCCCAACCACTACAACAAGCTGCGGACCACAGGCCTCGGTCCTTACTACTCCTGCGTCCTAGAGAGACCCTGCACACATGTTGTCTAAATACTTAAAACTAACCCCCTTCAGAAATCTAATCGCAATCGACCTTCGATCGCTGGCCTTGTTCCGAATGTGCCTCGCGATTATGCTCATAGTCGATTTGCTCGTCCGCCTTTCCGACCTGCAGGCCCACTACACGGATTGGGGGGTTCTACCCCGTGCCGTCGCAATGGATCATAGCTGGATTGGCAGTTGGTCTCTCCACTTCATGACAGGATCAAGGATAGGTATCGCCCTAATGATGGGACTTCAGTTATTTGCAGCATTCCTGTTACTTATAGGGTATCGAACTCGAATAATGTCTATATTGTGCTGCGTTCTCATCGTGTCACTGCAAGCAAGAAACCCTATGATACTCAGCGGGGCTGATGATACGATCCGCCTGCTTTGTATCTTTAGCATGTTCCTGCCTTTGGGAGCCTATTTTTCAGTTGACCGCGCACTGGATCCAGAACCCGAAGATTCACAGACCGTATTGTCATCTGTATCCTCCTTCGCGATTCTAGCCCAAGTTTCAATTTTGTATCTCTTCACCTTTCTCTTTAAGTGGCACCCAATATGGATCGAAGATAATACCGCTCTATACTTCATGTTCCAGCTTGATGTATTTACGAATCAATTCGGCCAATATTTGCTCGAATATCCAAATCTACTGCGCGCTATGACAGCATTCTTCGTATGGTGTGAACTTCTCTGCCCTATTCTACTGTGGAGCCCAGTTATGACTACGCAAACGCGGCTCCTTGCAATATTTATCATTAGCTCTATGCAAATTGGGATAGCGAGCACCATGGGGATTGGTATGTTCCCATTCATATCTATCACTGCTCTGATGCTTTTCATTCC
Organism: Chloroflexota bacterium; assembly: GCA_002717565.1. Classification (GTDB taxonomy): domain Bacteria; phylum Chloroflexota; class Dehalococcoidia; order Lucifugimonadales. The sequence goes on along the minus strand of PBAZ01000003.1, from coordinate 38,754 downwards.
TTCTACCATTTGGAATACAGGATTCACTCTCTTGTCAAACCCACGAAGAACAGGCATGACCATCTATTTTGATGAGGGGTGCGATTTTTGCAAGAAGGTCTTAAGGTTGTTGCTAACCTTCGCATTAATTCCACGGACTCTAACCGCGCCAACCAATACAGATCCTGAGATATTGAATACAATGGAACAGGAAAACTCTTGGGTTGTACGAGACCACGAAAACAATATCCACCTAAAATTCGAAGCACTCTCATATGTACTAAGTCAATCGCCAATCCTGTTCCCACTCGGATGGATACTGGGCAGAAAACTTTTTATATCCGTCGGAAACCGATTTTATGACTCAGTAGCATCACATAGGCCACAACTATCTGATCTCTTATCCATATTCCCATGGAAATCCAACCCGATTAAACATAGATCTTTTCTTGAAATTTGTGCGGCTCTACTTATAGTCTGGGTTGCCATCTACAATATTTCAGCATATGACAAGATTCAATGGAAAATCCCAACAAGCATAGAATGGTTGGCACCTGCAACGGGAACCTTTCAAAATTGGAGACTCTTCGCTCCATACCCAAACAAAGAAGATGGTTGGTATGTCATGCCAGCGACGTTACGCAACGGAGACACCCTGGATTTATGGAGGCATACAACTCCAATAAGCTGGGACAAACCGGATCAGGTTCGGCACGACTTCAAAAATAATCGTTGGGTAAAATATATGAACAATATTTGGATGGCGCGCAACGAACATCACCGCCTACATTTCGGCCGATATTTGTGCAGAGATTGGAATTCCCAACATCAAGGTGGGGAAAGCCTCGAGACATTTTCAATAGTGTATATGCTAGAAAAGACGCCAGATCCTGGAGATCTGGCCGAAGTCAAACGAATAAACTTATGGAATCACTCCTGCTTTGGCTCTACTGCTCCTGCGGGGCAATCGACTCCGTAGTGAAATGATTCTTAACCGCTGCCAAAACTGGAAGCATACACACCAAGATTATCAAGGACCAAGAATCACTGTAGGCCCATAACCCAAAAGCACAAAAGCTGATGTACCCGATCGTCGCAGTAATCACAACATCTCTCACTTTGGGGAGAATTAACAGCATAGCTGCCCCATGAATAAGCGCCAGTACGGGAAATAGCCCGACTGCAATACCAAAGGCAGTTGCAAGCCCCATACCTCCTCTAAAGCGAAAGAAGATCGGGTAACAATGTCCTGCCATAGCTGCTGCACCGACAAAAAAAACATGTATATCTGAAGATTCCGACGCTTCTTGCATCAAAACCATCGGAATCACTGCCTTACCAAAGTCCCACAGGAACACTATAACCCCAGTTCCACGCCCAATCTTTCGAAACGTATTTGCAGCACCAGGATTACCGGTCCCGACATCTAAAACATTTCTGCCTTGCACTCTGCTTGCGAGATATGCTACAGGTATAGACCCCACTAAGTAGGTCACAATTCCGATCGCAAAAAGTGTCATCTGTGACATACTAATCCTCCCTATCGGCCGGCCACTTCACTACCGGCCCGGCATGCCAAGGGTCGTTTCTTGGTCCTCAAAAAGAAACGACTGAATACGGGTCCTGTTCCGCTGATACACGAAACTCATACCTAAAAGCAAACATCCCATAACGAACAAACCAACAAATCCTAGAAGGGGATTGATGACCCATACATCATACAAGAATGTTTTTGCAATTGGGACAATCAGAAACCCGAACCCAATCAACCGCATTTTTGCCATCTTCCATCGAATACCCAACGCTATAACCATAAGGGCATATATTAGCCAATACACACTAAGCACCATACGTTCAACGTCTAGGTGCAAACCGGTCACCATAATTTCGCGACTCACCGCGACAAGCAATACCGCTCCGACCCCACTCAAGCCAATCACCTGCCCAAATCTTCGGATTCCTGCGATAATTGGGGCCACACTGTCATCGAGATTTGGGCTACTCCAAGCTTCGAATCTACTAAACCGTATGAGACCTACGGTAACCAGAAGCACTGCTACTACAGTTCCAATGTATATATTGAAAAATGGGAAGAATTGCACACCCTCACCCCCGACATTACTCATCAACCCCTTCCCTTGCGCAACAAAACCATCTGCCGAGAGCAATTTTACTAAGGCAAGCATTACCAACCCAAACCCAGCGAGGCGGTAAAAACCCTGAACATTCGCGTAATCCTTCAATTTAACAGCCCCTGCTATCGTTCCAATACCTGCTAGTGCCATAACTAAAGTCCCTCCCAAAAGAAGAACATTTTTGTATGCATCCCCTGTATTAGTGTTATCCCACTGGAAAAACAATTCTAGCCCCAAGCCAAAATAAATCGTAGCCAAGCATGGCAAAAGCAACGCAGCCGGGACAAACCTATCTTCCCACTTACTGACCACATTCAGAAAAACAGAAGATCCTGTATATTGTCCAAGGCACCGTCTGAAAATAATCAACGCCGCGATGAGTATAGACACTGCAATAAAGGTTGACATGGAATATCCTGTTACCCCCAGTCCTTGCACCCACACACCCCTCGTTGCAACTAAATCAATCACGGGCATCTTCACAACACCAAGAGACAAAATACCCAAACTCAACAACACGAACCAATGAGATTTACGTACAGAGGCAAGACAAAACGCTAATCCACCAACACACAACAAACTCCAAGTAATGTATAACTGTTTTACTGCGGGAGAAAAAGGTGTCTGACCCAAGTGTGCCATACCAGCCCCTAGCCCGGTAACAAATGCCATCGTAGCTAATCCTCGTGGGATTGCCGGTTCACAGTCTGCAAACAAGCGTCTAATCTGCACCTCAAAAGACCTCATTACAGATTGCAAGGAATTCTGAGATATCGCGAACTGTGCTGTTGGACTTAGTGTGTCCAACGAAGAAGTTGGTGCAGGCAATTTCGCACACGCAAACCAAGCTAGCAAAAGGATGATGCTCAAGGCAATCCCTGTAACCAATCGATCATTCATCAAATACAATAATTCGTAATCAGTGCTGACCCACAGATCAACTATCCAAAACTTACCAAGGCTTAACCCAAACAGAATCAAACTATATAATTGCCAGCGAACGTCGCAGAGATATCTCCCAAGCACCAACACAGATAAACCCATTCCCGCCCAAACACTTGTGACAATTTCTCCATTCAACAATACTGGAACCGTAGCCATAGCAAAGGCCGCAGATTTTACGCCAAAAAGTAACTGGATCTCCCGGTTCCCCCCCCTAAACCAAAACACAGCGCTAACAGCAGCATTGACGAGCGCTAAGGAGATATTCGCTATACCGAAACCGTACGTTCCGGTATCTGGTAGTAATGTAAGAAGTGCCACATAAAAAAGCACTGAATTCCCAACAACCAGAAGAAGCTCTCGAAAATCCGTTTGGATTTTCCAAATCAGATGATAACTACCGCTTACACATAAGAATAACCCATAGATGACAGAGAACGATACGATACCCACCCATAGAGGTTCTTCATCTACTAATGACCGTGAGATACCCAATGATTCCTGAGCAAACACCACGAAAAGAAACAAATATGATGCCCATAGACTAATCTGTTTAAGTAATACCCACCGCTTAGTAAGCGAAATAAGTGCCACGGCTATATCGGCTATCACCAAGTAAGCAATTACCATAAGAACCGGTATGGCTACTTGAATAGACCCCTGCAAGATGAATGGCGTAATAAACGTACCAACTGTTCCTAGAAGAGCTACCCATACACTGTCTGCACGCACAGCAAGAAACCATCCAAGCAAGCTGATGGCTAAGAGCACTCCAAAGCCTAGTTGATCAGGTATGACATCACCCAGCGCAAAGGACGCAAAGGTAGCGATATAAACTATTGAGAGCCCAGAACCCGTTATTGCATCGGATAATAAGCCATACTTGCGTCTACTAATTTCTCCTAGAATCAATGCCACAGTGCCAAGGCTCAGCGAAAAGACGAACTTACCCAAGGGAGCGATCGCAATCAATACCACTCCACTGAGAAGCCCCACAGCAGTCACAATAAAAATCCCACCGGCTATCGCGAGCCAATTTAACCCGAGATCCCGATCCAGACGCGAAACCTTGCTAGCTATCGAATTGGAAGCAATTCCAATTGCCGGTGCAGCAGGCGCAGGGTCATCAGGAATTATTAGGGGTTCATATTGGAGTTCTTGTCCACCCGATCGCTCAGGCAAGGAGTCTACGCTTTGGATTTCAGCATTACTCTCCGATAGGTCTGAAGATTCACCATGTCCACCTGAATCCACACCTTCGGCTGCACCCAGATGCGTTTCCTGCGGGGTTGCATCCATCTCCGAATCTATTTTGGTAATGGGAGAAATCGCTTCTTGGCTAATAGGTTTCCCCGTTAATTCCTGAATCAAGGCCTCCAGCCTATCAATCCGGTGAACGAGATCCTCTATATATCCTTCATCCCGTATTATGTGTGCCATTGCCAAGGGGTTTCCACAAGCAATACAAAACCCTGCTATCTCGGTATTCTTGACGCCACACTGTGGACAATTCACGAAAGTTCTCCTTCAATTCACAATAGAATGCCAAATCGTCGCAAACTGATGAAGCATGACATTAAATCTACTACACTTGCCGATCATCTTCATGCGCAGCTAGACATAAAATCAAGCTGCTTACAACACCCGCTATCCATGCTTTCTTCTAGTTTTTCCCCGGAGAACACCCCCCAACACGAGAGCAAACAACCCCAGGACACTCATGACAGCAATAACTAAAGGTCCTTCTTCATATCCAACGGATGGCAAAACATAATCCGCAGGTATCGTTTCCTCTAGCACAATCAAGGCATAGGTACCGGCTAGGTTAGTTTGAGTAGTCGTAACAGTCCCCCCTAGCAAATCCATATGAGTCGCTATGGGAACCCAGTAAGACGAATCCATCTCATATCGCTTGACCAACACAAGGCGTCGATCTCCAATCGCATTCATAACATCTGTAGCCCCATTTATACCATGTTGTGAAGCCCGCTGAAGAAGCGAAGTTGAAAGGGGAATTCTGATTGTTGCTGGCTGCCATAATTCCATTTCACCTTTATATACAGCCTGAGCATCGTATGTCCTGATATCCACAATACATAAGGAGCGGTCACTCACCATTAGAGGAACAGCTTCCACCTCTTCAAACATCACCTTGACCTGAAAAGTGCTCTCCCAGCTTGGCTGATGGATTTTCAAACTTGCACACTGATCCGTCACTGTGATTTCCGATGAGGCGGTAGGATGAATGATCTCAGCCACACCCATTTCAGTATCCACCATGACCATGTCTGACTCTAGCACTACCACTGGTACAGGTTTCGAGGTTTCCTCGATCAAAGGCCCAACAACCCCAGACGGCACAGGTGTGGGGGTGGGTGTTGATGTCGGCGCATTAGCATTGGGCTGACTGCCTTGCAAGGGGTTGCTACTATTAGCAGCAATTCGTTGAATTAATACTGCTACTGTTTGTCCCCAATATGAACCCGTAATAATATCCTGCAATCCATCCCCGTTGACGTCAGCTGAGCGAACCACTCGAGGCCCGTTAGTCATATTCTGATGAACACCGCCCAATGCGGGGGCGCTTATTACGCTACCGCTCCAATTTGAGCCTAATCCGGAGCCATTACTAAATACTGAAAAAGTTCTTGCTACGTCAGCAGCAGCAAGGATGTCTATATCTCCATCGTTGTCCACATCCACCGTATCTATAAAAACGACCCCGTCAAGATTAGTGGTTACAGTGTTACGCTGCCATATCCCTTGGGATATTTCAACAGCCTGAAACCAGAAAATGCTATCGAGATCAGCAGAAGCCACAGACACATCAAGCGCACCATCACCATTAATATCGTCTGCCGCTATGGACCGAATATTCCCCAAATTGGATCCAATTACGTGATTAACCCACGACCCACCTTGATTTTTCATATTCTCATGCCATGCGAGAATTCCATTGCTCCAGCCAGAAATAAGATCAATATCACCATCACCGTCGAGATCACCTTTTTCAAGAGTAAAGGCCCCAAGTGCACTTGTTTGGATCACATGTATCATGCCGTCTGATGCATCTCCGGTAGTGTTCTCAAACCACAAGACTTTATTATCCAAATTAGAAACAGCCGCCACGTCCCAATCAAGATCCTGATCGAAATCCTCTACCACTATGCCAATAATCCCGTCAATTTCCACACCCACCGAATGATCGTTCCAATAAAGTCCATTACCTAAGAGGTTTTCATGCCAGCGCAATTTATCATCTAGTGTAGAGGCAGATACTACATCTAAATCTCCATCGCGATCTATATCCGCAACCCGCACTCTTACCACTCCATCCGCAACAGAACTCACTAAGTGTGGAATCCACACCTCGCCAGTAGCACCACTATTTTCATACCACGTAACCGAGTCATTAGCGCTCGATGCGACAACAATGTCCGAATCTCCATCCTGGTCAAGATCACTCAAAACCATAAAAAAGGTTCCAGGTGAAGCGCTACTAATGACCACAGGAGACCGAAAATTCGACTCAGCAACAAGGGTAATTGGTGTGAACAAGCCCATCCATATCGATATCAGTGCAGCAAGAATCGCCCAAGCTAGATGTCTTCGCATGCTTGTCACTGCTATGCTCCTGTCAAAAGAACTTCAACCATATAACATTGACGTCTGTTACTATTGTACTATCTCAATTCAATTATCCGCAGATACCTGCAGCTAGAGTGATATACTGTGCGTACAATTGCCAATCCTATTGAAAAAGAATCGGATACCTCACCATGGACGTTCTATCCAAAAAATTTCGGCCACTATACGATCGCACTATTTCCGGGAAATTGATTGCACATACTGTTGCCACACTCATCCCAAGATTGTTCCTAATATTGTGTGCTTTCCTCATCAGCTGTACAGATACCCCACAATCAAATTGCCCCGCGATTAAAGATCCTGGTTTATATGTGCAACCTTCTGTTGTACAGGTTTTTATAACAGATATCAATGGCAGCATACTACGTTCCGGCACTGGAGCTATAGCCTCTACCGAGGCTCCGTATGGACAAATAATTACCACGGCTAAATTAGTATCAGATGCTCAACGCATATGGATTGGCTTCAGAGGAGGCACCAATAATGAGGCGCTCGTGAAAGACACCTTCCCAAGTTCAGACCTAGCTTTATTGACAGTCATAATCCCCCCTGATTTCCCAGCTCTGCGACTTGTAGCGATAGATACCCCGATAGATACGAAAGTGTATAGTACCGGCTACTTAGGGGATGATTACTTTACATTTGAATCAACAATTAATAATACCGTAGTAGACTCATCAGGTCATACATCATATGCTATGTCATCGACCACGCCCTCGCTGATAAATGGCGGACCGGTTGTCACTCATTGTGGTGAATTAATTGCGGTGGTCACGCAGGCGACTGAACACAACATACTAGCAAGTGCTATCACTGCAGGTCATATGTCCCAAAATCTACAAAACGCACTTTCCATCTCGACTAGAGACTTTATAGATCAAGGCAGAGAACGTCTGTACAGAGGAGAACACGAGAGAGCTATAGAAGAATTTTCCCGTGCTATTCAACTTAATCCAAACGACGCATTGGCCTACCATGAGCGAGGATATACATACTCACAACTCAGAAAATATGAGAGGGCAATCCAAGACTTTACCCAAGCGATTCAGCTAGATCCTTTCGACGCATCAGCCTATAACTACCGAGGACAAGTATACTCGCGGCTCAGAGATTATGAAAAAGCCATTCGAGACTTTACCCAGGCAATAGTAGAGTCCCCAGCGGATAGCTACGACCACCTCTTAGGCTTACATGAAAGGGCCAAAGCATACTTTGACGCTGAGAATTATTCGCTAGCTATTGGTGATTACACTCAGGCACTAACAGTGGAAAATGACCACAGCCTTAGCCAATTTGGGCTTGCCCATACTAATCTGGTAAACCGCGGCATGTCTTACCATGAGATAGGAAACTACTCAGAATCAATCCGCGACTACACCAGTGCCATAGAATTATCTCCAGATGTAGCAAAAACCTACTACCTTAGAGCACTCTCATATCAGAAACTAGAGAATGCGGATCTCGCACAATTAGATCTGACTAAAGCACGTGAACTAGGTTTGCAGTCGCTCCCGTAAGTAGTTTCAGTATATAAAATGGTAGATCCCCGAGTACCGATTATGTTCAGATTTTCCTATATAGCTGCATTAGGAAATCATCTGGACCGTATATAGGCAAAACATCTCCTGCTACATCGTTGACCTGAATATCAGGAACTTCAGGGTCTTCCTGAATTAATTCTAAGTTGCGTTCTAGTACAAGGCCCTGAAAGCCCGGAACCGGAAACGCCCCAAGCAACCAGAATGACGTCCCAGAAGGTGATTCGTTGAAAACCTTCGCAGCTATGTCCCGTTGATTGTTGATGTAGTTGAAAACCACATCGAATTCCTGAAACCTTACACCGTGTTTTGAGTACGTCTCATCATCCATGAAATCACCATGTATCACTGCAGCGGACGCAAGATGAGCACCTAGGCCAGTGAGTCTATCCAGATTTCGCGATGACCTATTGGCCATTTCCAAATCGTACTCTACTCCCAAAGATTTAATTGGATGCATCCCGGAGATTAAAGCAAGCACACGCCCATCACCACATCCTGCGTCAAGAAACCTACTGGATTCATCAATTTCACCCAGCGACAACATGTGGGCAAAAGCTGCTCGAAGATAAAGTAGAGGTGACGGGACGAATTGGCCTACCTCCGTGCGCTTATACGGACCACCTCGAGGACCTTCCGCTTTATCAAGGGCATCGAAATAATTTTGAATGAGGGCAAAGTTGTTATCATACATAATGAATGCTAACAGCCATATCGCAGTATTCAGTCACCTTTCTAGGCTGACACCTGCGATTCGAAATTAATTTTATTGTGAGTGCCATCACAGAAAGGTTTGTTATTAGAGGCTCCGCATCTACATAATGTTATACGCTCGCGGGTTATAGTAAGAGGATTCCCCTTAGCATCGAGAATTTCAACAGGCATAGTCACAACATACGGGCCGTTATCTCGTATCGTAATTGATGGTTCCGCCATATTCCCCTCCTATCAATCATTAAAATCAGCTATCGAAGTCTTTCAGTTCAATGATATTTGCAGTCGCTCCTCCGGCGGTCAAATCCAACAGTGCAACACTGCCCAACTTACGAAGATTTCGGGGTAATGCAGGACTGCCGGGATTCACGAACAGCATACCTTGATGTTCCTCAACCATAGAAAATGTTGTTCTACCGAATACAACGACATCCAGACTGACACCAAAAAAATCTTGTACCATCGACCTAAACGACAGCGTCGGTCTCACTTCAAGGTGACGAGCTATTCCTCCAGGTCTAATTTCGTCATTCATACCATGCAGGAGCAGATTGTTGGCCACCCCTACCCTGTAACCTGCAAGCTCTAGAATTTGCAACGGGGCAACTCGGGGATCTTCTGCGCACTCCATTGAGAAATTCTGATATCTCTCAGGGTGGTCAGAGTCAGTACTGCCAGCCGCCTTAACCGGAGCGATTTGCTCGAGCCAATCAAGAACACGAGGGACATGTATGTTCCCAGCGTGAAGAATCATATCTACCGAGTCGAATGCCTTGAGGATTTGACTCGGCGGATACTCCATAGTCGTCGGTACATGAGTGTCGGAAATAATCCCTATTCTCACTTGCAGCCCTCCACATCATCTCAATACACATTGTAACGATAGTCCAACTTTTCCGACAACGCTTTTCGTCATGCGAAAGCAATTTTCACCTAGTCATCGAGGTACTGAAGCCAAGGTTCTTCTGCTCCTTCGTGCTCCCAATAGAAATCGTAACCTGCTTGGACCGCAAACTGCTCATCAAGATTACGGTCACCGGTATGGATATACTTATCAGCAGGGAATCTTTCCTTGATCTCAGGTAATCCGTACTTAGGAGTCACAAAGTCATATTCTATACCAGCCCGTTCCCACAAGGTTCGCTGAGCCGAGGGAGCCCTATCGGAACAACTACCGATGATAGCGCCCTTCGCTTGAGCTTTGCGGACCATATCCAGTGTTATAGGGCCTGGTGGATCTCCATTTTCTAGGCAACCATCAATATCGAAACTTATTAAAACCTTCACTCGAGTTCCTCCTTATTTGTCTATATCTCGCAACCAGCTGCCTGCTATGTTGATAGCAAGCAGCTGGTTTTTAGACCTTGGTTATTAGTTATCTAGTCTGGGCTGGTACCTAATACTAGCCAATCAGATATCTGGGGTGTGAAAGCGCCAGCTATAGCTGTTTCGGCTTTAATTTGAACTTGCCTTGCACCTGCTTCTCCTCGCAACTGCTGAACACTATCATAAAACCCCCACCACCTAGTTCTACCGTTTCCATTATTGCCTCCAGAGGAACTAAATGGATGAGGCCCTTCTACCCGTATATCATCTCCGTAGAAATCATGTGCCTCTCCATGCTTTACCCCATGCCAACCAAACCCTTCAAGGAAGGACTGTGTGAAGAGAGTGAAGCCATCATACGGATTGAATACATCAACTTCCGATGCAGTCAAGCCAGAACCTTCGTAGCATTTTTTAGCTATACTAAGGCTGAACTCCTCAGTCTCGTCCAGTGTTTCAAGACTGCTTCTTACTACACCACGCTGTTGGACGTGATTCAGTATGTAAACCGGCTTCTTCTTCATCTGCCGAGCTCGCTCGCCAGTAGTTATAAGAAACGCCCCGGCAGTCTGAATAGGTAGATCGCAATCATTAATATTCATCGGTTTGCAAATCCACCTAGAAGCAAGGTAGTCATCGACCGTCAGATTCAAATCATCTGGTCTGTTTTGATAATAGAATCCTTCAGGAAACATGGACCCGTTCCTGCGCTGGTTAAGGACAAAAGGAGCCATACGGTCGTGATTGCTGCCATATTTTCGACAATATTGGTCAAACCCAAAGGCGATTTGGGGAATTAACTGCCAACCCCACGGGTTTGTCCATTGCTGCGGGCCGCCCACTGTGTCTCCGGGTGTCTGATGATACCGACCAGGCATATTCCCGGTGCCGCGTATAACCAAAATGGTCTTCGCCTCCCCAGATCCTACCACTTCAGCCCCAGCAACTAATGCTGTGGACATACACCCTGGTGCATGATAGGTGGTCTTGACGTTTTCCAATCCCATGTTCTTAACCAACCAATGAGCACTTACTCCACTGAGACCATCTTCTGTATCATATGGTGCAGCGAAATAACCACGCTCAGCCCCCCACTCGTCACCCATACCTTGAGGACACGACACCACACCGTCAATCTCATCTTTCGTTATGCCGGCATCATCTAATGCCCTTTCGGCTGCTAGGATAGCCCAAGCTCCCAAACTAGTAGACAAGTCGCCATCCCAACGCCGAGTTGTCGGAGAATTTCCGAGGCCAGCTATAGCCGCCTTACCTTTATGTTCCCAAACGCCTAATCCCTCTTTCGCACGGTAGCGATCCGTTTGAAACCATTCAGTTGAAGCCATATAATTCACCTCTTAGTTTTTGTTAGCTATTTCATTGAAGCTATATTTAGCTGACCACTTTCCATTCAGCTACCTTTTGGTCAGACCCCTTAGTGTCTTCATACACTACCTCAACCGTAGCTCCGACCGGTACATTATCGTCAACTGGTGTGCCAGGGAGATGACTGAACATCTTAATTTCAGGTGCGTCTTCAAGTTCAATCACCGCTATGATAAATGGCTGGTGCTCCTGCAATGCCCTAATGCGTGAGTCATACATAGTGCAGTACCCATGTATCTTTCCTCGCCCACTCATCTCACGCCAGACAGAATCTGTAGATCCGCAGTTGTAGCACTCAGGCCTAGGCGGGTGTTGAAGCCATGAGCAGGCGTTGCAGCTTTGCACGACCAATCGGCCCTCGTTACATGCATCCCAAAATCCCTGACTAACTTCGTCTGGGACCGGACTCATCTTTGGCATAAGTCACCTCCGAGAGAATTTTGACCCAAGCACAGTTGAATATCCAGTCGTTATATCCGCACGTGACTGTGTTGCGTCAGCCGAATCAATGTAACTCACCCGCTGATCCTGTGTCAACGAATTCCAACTCCAATTCACTTCATTACCAAAATCACCCATTACAGACAGCGTATTACATCTGTTCAGAACCCTCACCAAGTGCCGCTCACTCATTATCAGCCCCAATTTTCCCCCAACCTTCCATGAATCTAACATGCGCCATTTTTGACCCTACGATAGATCAACATCAATTACCAAAGCAGCTCCTATATGCTATCCTATAACCAGAAGATACTAAGTTAAAGAAACCCCAACGAAAAGATAGGAATTAACGCCACTATGAAAATTGGTGTAATCTCAGACACTCACAACCCAAGCGTAGGCGAACTCCCCCCACCCGAAGTGGCAACCGCCTTCCATGGCGTAGATGTGATCATCCATGCAGGAGACATCTATATCCCTTCCTGTTTGGACTGGCTGGAATCCATCGCACCTGTTTACGCTGTAGAGATGTGGGCAGAACAGCACTTCCAACAAGATCCACGAGTCGTCAACAAGCGTCGCGTCATTCAACTGGAAGGTCACTCAATTGGTATAGCCCACGATCTCCAGGTACCTGGCATGATCCAAGAGATAACGGAATACAGTCCTCTTGCCAAGCACTTCCCGCCTGACAACGACCTTGGAGAAGCACTCGAAAGCGTATTTGAAGAACCGGTAGGTATAGTCATTTTCGGCCACACCCATTACCCGATTGTAGAGGAATATCAGGGTATTCTCATGATTAATCCAGGCAGTCCCAGCCTACCCAAACAGAGGCGCAGGCTAGGACAGATCGCCATTCTGGACATCGGTCCCAACCACAAAACTGCTGAATTAGTTGAACTCTCCACTTACTCATAGCATCATATAACCGTATAGCTACATACTCCAGCGAACCAAAAAAGGCAACACCCCCCTCTTTGGAGGGTGTTGCCTTTCTACTTTCCTGGTAGCGGGGGCAGGACTCGAACCTGCGACCTTCGGGTTATGAGCCCGACGAGCTGCCACTGCTCCACCCCGCGTCGCTCTTAACGCGGTTGTCAATTGCTGTTGGTAAAAGAGATAGAGGAGACCAGAGTAGGTAAGGCGTTCGGTCGATTAGTACCGCTCAGCTACACCCCTTACGAGGCTTACACCAGCGGCCTATCAAACAGGTAGTCTTCCTGTGACCTTAACTCTCAACAAGTTGAGAGTGGGAAGTCTAATCTAAGGGGGGGCTTCGCACTTAGATGCTTTCAGCGCTTATCCCTTCCAGCCGTAGCTACCCGGCTATGCCGCTGGTGCGACAACCGGTACACCAGAGGGCTGTCCCTCCCGGTCCTCTCGTACTAGGGAGAGCTCCCTTCAAACTTCCAACGCCCGCTGCGGATAGAGACCGAACTGTCTCACGACGTTCTGAACCCAGCTCGCGTACCGCTTTAACCGGCGGACAGCCGGACCCTTGGGGCCTGCTGCAGCCCCAGGATGCGACGAGCCGACATCGAGGTGCCAAACCCTGCCATCGATGTGAACTCTTAGGCAGGATCAGCCTGTTATCCCCGGGGTAGCTTTTGTCCGATAAGCCACGACCCTTCCACACGGAATCGTAGGATCACTTGGCCCGACTTTCGTCCCTGCTCGGCTTGTAGGCCTCGCAGTCAAGCCCCCTTATACCCATGCACTCCACAGGTGATTTCCATCCACCTTGAGGGGACCTTTGGACGCCTCCGTTACTCTTTAGGAGGCGACCGCCCCAGTCAAACTGCCCAACTGGCAGGGTCCTCCGGTGGCGCCGGAGTTAGAGCCAAAATTCGAGAAGAGCGGTATTTCAACAACGGCTCCCTCCTCACTGGCGTGAGAAGTTCCTAGCCTCCCGCCTATCCTACACATCACGAACCCCAGTCCAGTGCCAGCCTGCAGTAAAGCTCCACGGGGTCTTTTTGTCCTGCAGCGAGTAGCCCGCATCTGCACGGGCCCTGCAATTTCGCCGAGTCCCTCGTTGAGACAGTGACCAGAACCGTTACGCCTTTCCTGCGGGTCGGAACTTACCCGACAAGGGATTTCGGTACCTTAGGACCGTTATAGTTACGGCCGCCGTTCACCGGGGCTTCGGTTCAAAGCTTCTCTTGTGGCAAGCCACTTGATAACCTTTCCCCTTAACCTTCCGGCACTGGGCAGGCGTCAGCCCCTATACTTCGGGTTTCCCCTTAGCAGAGACCTGTGTTTTTGGTAAACAGTCGCCTGGTCCGCTGCGCTGCGACCCTCAAAGGCTGTAGCCGCTAGGGCTGTTACCTCGAGGGCACCCCTTCTCCCTAAGTTACGGGGTTAATTTGCCTAGTTCCTTAACGAGGGTTCTCTCGTACACCTTGGGATGCTTATCCCTGCCCACCAGTGGCGGTTTGCGGTACGGGCATCTGTAGTACTGACTTGAAAAGCTTTTCTTGACAGAATAGGGTCAGCGGAGTTCCACGACCGAAATCGCAGTTCCCCCTGCTCTCATTGACTCCGACCAAAGGCCGGAGCAACCACGGCAAGTGACGCGCAAACCAACCACGCGATCCGCTTACCTTGCTGTGTCCCCTTCAAGTTCATAACGCAGTACAGATGGGGTGGGAATATTGACCCACTGTCCATCGCCTTCGCCTTTAGGCTACGGCTTAGGCCCGCCTAACCCTACGCCGACTGACGTTGCGTAGGAAACCTTGGGCTTTCGGTGCTCCGGGTTTTCACCGGAGTTAACGCTACTCATTCCTGGATTCTCACTTCCCACACCTCCACTTCGCCTTACGGCTGAGCTTCAGCGGTATGGGAACGCTCCCCTACCGAGCCAGCAAAAAGCTGACTCCCACGGCTTCGGTGGCTAACTTGAGCCCCGTTACATTGTCGGCGCAGGGCCCCTCGACCAGTGAGCTATTACGCACTCTTTAAAGGGTGGCTGCTTCTAAGCCAACCTCCTGGCTGTTTGGGGAACCCCACTTCCTTGCCCACTAAGTTAACCTTAGGGACCTTAGCCGATGGTCTGGGCTGTTTCCCTTTTGACAATGGAGCTTATCCCCCACTGTCTCACTGCCGGGATCTAACCTTACTGGCATTCGTAGTTTGGTTGGGATCGGTAAGCTCGCGCCCCCTGACCCATCCAGAGCTCTACCTCCAGAAGGAAACTCCCGACGCTGCACCTCAATGCATTTCGGGGAGAACCAGCTATCTCCGAGTTCGATTGGCATTTCACCTCTATCCACAGCTCATCCCAGAGCTTTGCACCGCTCTTGAGTTCGGGCCTCCAGTTCGGTTTAGTGAACCTTCACCCTGGCCATGGATAGCTCACTCGGTTTCGGGTCTGTTCCCAGCGACTCGCGCCCTATTCAGACTCGCTTTCGCTTCGGCTCCGGAACCTCTGATTCCTTAACCATGCCACTGAGAAAAACTCCCAGGATCATTCTTCAATAGGCACGCCGTCACCCTGATAAACAAGGCTCCGACGGTTTGTAAGTTCACGGTTTCAGGTCTATTGCACACCCCTCCCGGGGTTCTTTTCACCTTTCCCTCACGGTACTAGTACACTATCGGTCACCAAGAGTATTTAGCCTTGGAGGGTGGTCCCCCCTGCTTCCCACAGGATTTCCCGTGTCCCGTGGTACTCAAGGTCACGTCCAACTCATGCAGATCTTTCGCCTACGGGGCTTTCACCTTCTACGGCAGTTCTTTCCAGAACTTTCGACTAGATCTACCTTATGCCGTGGTCGGCCCGGCGACCTTCCATGACGTGCCTTACAACCCCAATTGGACGTAGGACACCGGTCCACTAAGACCAACTGGTTTGGGCTGTTCCCCGTTCGCTCGCCACTACTAAGGGAATCGCGGTTGCTTTATTTTCCTCGGGGTACTTAGATGTTTCAGTTCTCCCACTTACCTCTTCGAACTCCAAATACATTCGAAGTGAATCGATTATTCATCGAGACGGGTTTCCCCATTCGGACACCCCCGGTTAAGCTTGTTAGGCAGCTGACCGAGGCGTTTCGTCGCCTTACTACGTCCTTCATCGGCTCTTGGTGCCTAGGCATCCCCCGTGAACCTTTAATTCCTTGCCTACTCTAATCTCCTCAATCTCTTTTAGATTGATTCTCTTTGCTTGGCATGGCCCAGCATAACCACACCAAGATATTCTGTTGTTAATGTACAACGTCGCGACATGCCCGTAAGCGCGCGCAACCGCCTCGGCTGTTCCATAGCCAGACGAATGCACATTCTATGCCAATCAAGCACCAGTTGTCAATGCGATTTAATCTATAAATATTTGTCTCAGCCCTTGATCAGTGATCAACCATAACTATTTTGAGGAAACTTGACCCACTAAGACAAAGATGCTAGAGTGCTGCCTATTCTTGGTGGGCGTGGCCAAGTCAGGTCTAAGGCGCCAGGTTGTGGCCCTGGAGAACGAGGGTTCAAATCCCTCCGCTCACCCCAATCCCTCTTAAACTATGCTCACTCTGGCCTTCAACTAACGAACCAATGCCGACTTACAGAAACAGGAGTCCACTGAACTGTCTCAATACCAACCAGTCTTCCAGATGCTTCGTGAAGGCGATAGCTCGGGCAACTTAACTGTACTAAAATTGACATCCCAATCTGGGATATCAATTTGGGCTCTAGGCGTACCCCAACTTTCCCCAAGCAAGGTCGGCCCCACCTGGTGCTATCTCGTTGAGTCCGACGACGTAACTCTCATTGATTGTGGCGAAGCCATTTCAAGTGAAATCTTGATATCGTTGCTATCAGAGACCCCATTCCGACTACAAGACGTAGATCAACTCCTAGTAACCCACAGTCACTCTGACCATGATGGAAATCTTCAGGATATCCTCCGAATAAGTAATGCGGATCTTTTTGGTCATCCGCTGTATCCATATCTTCGATATCGCCCCGCCTCACGACCAGAACCGGCTAACACGATACAAAAATGGATGGCCCATTACCAACAGACCGTTTCTGAGAGACTCACACCCCATCTAGATCAAACCCTACCTGATCATAATTACAATCCAATTATCAATGGTCACGAGATCGGCAAACTGAAAATCATAGAAACCCCTGGTCATACTCCCGATTCTTTATGCATAGTAATCGACAACTTCATCATCACGGGAGATCATATTCTCCCATATATAACTTCTGGAGCATCCGTTAGACTAGTATTCCCACAATCCGTCCCACGCTTAGTAGCTGCAAACCACCCCACAGCAGAGTATTACGGACTGTCAACCTACTTACAATCTCTGAAGCGCATAGAATCACTGGGACAAGACTATGCGCTACTACCCGGTCACTTATTGATAGTTCGCGGACGTATAAGGTGGCAATCACCACGAAGGGCAAGACAACTCTTGAATGCCCATCTCACCCGAGCAGAAAACATTCTTGAAGTAGTTACAGATACTCCTGCCAAGATAGAAGACATAGCAAAACGTTATTTTCATCCAAGATTAATCGAAGAAAGGGGAATTGATCGATCAGTTGCGAGCATAGCGCCCCACATTGACTTTCTCATTCAACACTTATACCTGACGGAAGTTCAGGACGGTAGGTTATTCAAACAANNGAGCAAACAATTCAACTCACANTTCGACTTNTAACCAATGCCATCAATAGGGTTTCACTGATCGAATTGTCACTACATCCCAATGGAAGGTTATCTGGTTATTTTGATACTCTATGTTGAAGGCAGAAACAATATCTGAGGCTGCTCCAATGAAATCACGGCGTAACGTCTCAACTTCACTCTGCGGNGTGGCAGATCTCCTTACCCANTCATCAAACTCAAGATATACTTTAGTTACAGCATAATTGTCAGGCACCAACTGAGCATTNCCCAGCAAGTCCAACCATTCATTCATAGTACGATCTTTCACATGGGTATAATCCCGCCGTACCTCTACGTCATTCATCCATTGGTCAACCCCGAGAGANTCAGGTGCCAACGGATCAGTGACTACCATGATCCCACCAGGCTTAAGAATTCGCGCTGCTTCACGAACGGCTAGTGCCAGATCGTGAAAGTGGTGAGCTGCTTGACGACTCGTAACCACATCAACNGTATCAGATTCAAACGGCAGTGATTCTGCCTCTGCGTACACAATTGAAANATTATCCCTGNCTTGTTCCGAAAATATTCTTTCCGCCTCGTTCAACATACCTGAGGAAATATCTGTCGCTATTACGTGCGTCATTAAATCGCTTACACCCAATGCTGTGAATCCCGTTCCTGTACCCACATCCACCAATATGCCACCCGGNGATTTNGATACAAAGTCTCGCACGATCCCGAGACCCT
The DNA here is from genome assembly GCA_002717565.1 of Chloroflexota bacterium. Taxonomy (GTDB): domain Bacteria; phylum Chloroflexota; class Dehalococcoidia; order Lucifugimonadales. The sequence continues at coordinate 20,278 of PBAZ01000003.1, read as the reverse complement.
CTCCGGCACGATGTTGTTGACTACCGGCGTAATACTCGCTCTGTTGACTAAATTGCTGCTGCGCAGCCTTGGCCTGACGAGAGTCCNTCNTTACTTCACTCTCCANATGGACATNTAATTNCTTAAATCTCCGCTTTCACNAACACATCTGGCTTATGCTTTGGTGGTCCGGCAAACCAAAAACACACTGTTGCCATAATCGTCACGATTAGCAATATGAATATGCCCAGAGTATATTCGCCCTCTGGGAANNTCCACTCCTNCCCNAATACTGTGGCTACGAATCCGTTATCAAATAAATAACCTAGCAAAACTGGACCCACCACNGCNCCGCCAGAAAANACCAACCCCATCATTCCGCGCAAGGTGGCAAACCGGGCTCGNCCAAAATAGTCCCCGACGATAGCCCAATTAAGAATGCCAGCTCCGTAGGCAAACGCAAACAGCACAATGAACAACCAAAGCTCGAAACGTGTATCCGCTCCATACAGAACAAATGTTGCTACTACCTGTATGANCATCAACCACGCAACGACTCGATTCTTTTGAAACCGATCCCCCAGAAATCCCACTAANATCCGACCNGGAATACTCAAAGCAACCATGATGCCGATNGCAAATCCGGCCAATGTTGTTGACATACCCTGAGATTCAAGAATAGGAGACAGATGTACCATAATGGCGGTATGCGCAGTNAAGCGCAAACTTATACCAGCCAACAATATCCACATAGCCTTGGTTCGAAAAGCTTCACCAACACCATATTCAACTTCGCCAACTAGTGGCGTGACCTTCTGGNCACTCGNATCCNCTGAACTCCCAGAGGATCCGTTTGAAACTTCCTCCGGCACCGGGTCTCCATCNGGGCGCAGTCCAACAGACTCAGGNCTGTGTCTGATTACCAAAACCAGAGGCCANATACATACCAGCAATATAATCCCAGCAATAAATGCAACATTGCGCCAGCCAACATCAAATGGCCACCCCGTAAGATTATCAATNCCCATACCAACAGCCGGAACAATTATCGCTCCCCCGATACCGACGCCAGCAGAAATCACCGCCATAGCCTTAGCACGTTTTCGAATGAACCAGTTGTTCGCAACCGCTAACCCGGGGTGAAAAAACCCTCCATTGACGCCTANGGCGATAATACCTACATACACAACAAGCAACGAGANGTACGAATCAACGACTGTTGCCCATAGTAAATACCCCACACCAACAACNGGAATACCCACCAGCATTATCTTGCGGGCCCCCCATCTATCGATCATAAAACCGATCAGAACGCCCTCAAAAGCACCTTCTAGACGAGTAAGCGAAAACACCCANGAGGCCTGAGTNGCACTAAGGGCCAATTCTTCGCGCAAGGGATTGAAAAATAGNGTGAAGCCNTAGAAGTAGACCCCTCCACCATAGGCGCCAATCGCAGCGCACGCGGCCACGACGTACCATCCACGNAATATGCGAGTGTTCAGTATATTCAAAGACCCTCTTTCGATNCTTGTCTCGAGANGGTCACNGCGCTCGNATGTANTCACNTACGTAACGNGTGTGATGTAATTNNAAGTCTATATACCATTCAGACACNCATTGGAAGTCTGAGCGAATCTAGTTCCGAGATGAGATAACAAACNANNANGAAGAACGCANCTANCTANGCAAACAATACCACAAAATACCCTGAAATTGCTATTACATTTAGTGGNCCTCAGCATGTTCGGTACTACAGGAATNGAACAACCTCAATTTCGAATTNTTCCNTNTNGCTAATGATCAAATGCACAGCAANCAATTATAGGGAACGCGAGGTTAAAACCCATCATTTATTGCCCACTAACTCAGCTACTTGATTTGCATTAGGAACATCGAGNTGGAANCGTCCTACCTCAGAACCAAATTCGTTCAACACTATCAAAGTAGGNACAANCTGGACGGCGAATTCGTTCGCATACCCTGCACCTACGGANCTTGCAATATCAAGCCTTAATACAGGCATCAGNGATGCCAAGTCAGTTTCTAGCCTGTCAACGGCAGGCTTCATAGTCAAACAGCCCGCTCAATAATTCGAATAGAATTGAACTACAGATGGAGACCTCAGTGCCTCGCCATACGATTGATTAGAGTTAGATGCATAAAGAATGTTGTTTGAACTCCGNTTCCATACCATCAANAAAATNGCAACCACAACNATTAGGCACCCAGAACCCAATATCATCATNCTCCATAGTCCNNTAAGACGCAAAGAAAGCCCACAGAAAACGGCGANAGTNAACAATAGAATCACAACNAAAGAATATTCATTCAGTAGCGATCTCATNCCCTGTAATTCCTAAATCNACAATATATGGGCGAATTCATGCCCATACTTAATGGTACACTCCCGAGAAGTGTAAATCCACACAGAAAGGCAAAGGNCACCTATGCTCCTAATGTCATGGAATGTAAACGGTATCCGTGCGTGTATAAAGAAGGGTTTTTTGAGCTTTCTNGCNGATCATGAGCCAGACATCCTCTGTATTCAGGAAACNAAGGCACACGCNGAGCAAGTAGGACTTGAGGTTNCGGGGTATCACCAGTATTGGAACAGTGCGNTCAAGAAGGGATACTCAGGAACTCTTATCCTAACGAAAATCCCCCCGATAGCTGAAATGTACGGGATCGGAATTGAGGAGCATGACCAAGAAGGTCGTGTACTGACTCTGGAGTATGAATCATTCTATCTGGTTAATGTCTATACCCCTAACTCCCAGCGAGAGTTAACCAGACTCGACTACCGAACAAAGCATTGGGATCGCGCATTCTTAGAATATGTCATATCACTAGAAACAAGAAAGCCTGTTATTTTCTGCGGAGATCTAAACGTCGCTCACAAAGAAATTGATCTGAAAAATCCTGACACAAACCACACTAATGCAGGTTTNACNGACTCAGAAAGGGCAGGGTTTGACCAAATANTAGCCCATGGCTTTATAGACACTTTCCGAGAATTCACTACNGAACCAGGACACTACACATGGTGGAGTTATATGTTTCAGTCTCGTGCACGANACATAGGGTGGAGANTAGACTATTTCTGCGTGTCTAAAGTGCTGAGGCCATTATTGGACGACGCACAAATCTTCCCTGATGTACAAGGNTCTGATCATTGNCCCATAAGCATAAAAATGAAGATCTAAGTGGTCAACACTTGCAATTTTCGTTTTATTGATAGTGTATCGTTACGAAATGAAAACAGTACTTTACCCCGATGCAAGTTTTTGATAAGCTGACCCCACTACTAACAGAAACTACTGTCGCCACCTTGAGACACGCTCTGGAGTAGGAAATTCAAAAAAGCGAAAGGGGTTCCCATGGCTCAAGAACTAGCAGATATCGNAGTACCAGNAGATGTCGTAAGAACGCCAGCCGAAGACTGGCCTCACAAAGAACTCTTGTACGAAACGATCGATAACGGAAGAATCGCCATCATCACTATGAACCGACCTGAGAGGATGAACTCCTCTGACCCTGGGATGGGGTGGAGATGGTACGACGCNTGGAACAAATTCGCGGAAGATGACGAGTGCTGGGTNGCCATAGTAACCGGTGCTGGAGACCGAGCTTTCTCGGCAGGTCAAGACCTAAAAATCCGAGCCGAATTGGAAATGGAGGGCGATCAGTCCAAGATTTATGCTCGCAGGGCNCCTAGTGTGACACCAATTGGCGAAAAGCTTAATTGCTGGAAACCCACTATCGCTGCGATAAATGGCTTCGCAATAGCTGGTGGATGGTCAACAGCTCAAAATTGCACGTTCAGGATAGCTGACGAGCACGCCGAGATGAATATCGCTGAAGCGCGATGGAACCAAGCCGCTGGGTTCGTTGCATGGCTTCCTAAAATCATTCAAACTCCACACGCTCTGGAAGTATGTTTGATGGCTGACCGACGACTAAGCGCTCAGAGAGGATACGAAATCGGGTTCGTGAACAAGGTTACCCCGAAAGGTGGCTGCGTTACCGAAGCCATAGATTGGGCACGGACCATGGTTAACATGGCTCCTAGAGCGTCCCGCAACTTCCACGAAATGGTCTATAAGTGCTCCACAATGAGCATAACTGATGCTCAAGCTTATGCAGGCGCACTTGAATATAACCTTCGCGGAATGGAAGATTCTGTGGAAGGGCCCAAGGCGTTCGCAGAGAAACGTGCTGCAAACTTCAAGAATCGCTAATACCTTAGTATAGGAAGGCCTTGATCACTCCGTATAGAAATCAAGGCCTTCCTAAAGGTCGCCGATCATTACAAGGTATTATGCATTAACCCATGTTGTAAATTTACGCCCCGTGGTCTCAGGGGTCAGTACATCGACCAAAGCCCAAATCACTACCAAGGTGATCCAGTGTACATCTCTCTTGCGCCTTTACTTGGAATAGCCGCTACCACCCTGATATTGCTGACGACATTAGCAAACTTATCGCGCCTGAGACCTCCAAATCGGTCAGCAAGTGCCGCTACAACCCTTCCATCTCTTGACGTACTAATTCCCGCTCGAAATGAGGCCCATACGATAGACCGGTGCGTGGAGTCTATCCTTGGACAGCACTATCCAGAACTGACCATAACAATATTGGACGATGGGTCGACAGACGATACACCGCAGATCCTAGCAGATATAGCGTACAGGAATCCCCAAGTGCGGATAATATCCGGAGAGCCATTACCTGCGGGATGGACGGGCAAGAATTGGGCATGCCATCAACTGTCGCTAACTTCAGAAGCACATTTAATGTTGTTCACCGATGCCGACACATGGTTTGCAAAAGGAGGAATTCGGCGATGGGTAGAAGCTCATATCATTACCCAGAGCGACCTCACAACACTGGTACCCGATCGCCGATCGAATTCACCAGCGATATCGTTGGTAATAGGTTTCATTAATTGGTTTGTATTAGGATTGCTTCCACTTCAAATCGCCTATAAAACCAGCATACCTGTATTATCAATGACCTTTGGTCAATTTATGTTATTCTCTGCTGCCGCTTACGACCACATTGGTGGATATGCATCGATAAAAGAATCTGTAACCGACGATGTATCCCTTGGAAGGCGAATCAAATCCCATAAATTAAGGTGGCGATTATTTGACGGAACCAAGGACGTAGTATGTGAAATGTACTCAAATAATCGTGATTTAATATATGGGGTAGGACGCAGCATCCTACCAGTGCTTGGATATAAAACTCTTTACCTAATTATTGGAATCATCGCCTTTCTTGTATTCGCATGGACGCCCGTTATTACATTAATACTCCATATAAGCATAAATTCAACAGAAAACTTCTATCCATACCTATCAGCGTTAATGGTATTTTTCTTAGGCATAACATGGTACATAAGTCAACGCCAATTTCGGCAACCCAAGTGGGTAGCTTTCGCATACCCGCTCGCGATATCATTCGTCATTCTAATAAGCATCCACGCAGCAATCACACTGTACCTAAAACGATCTAGCTGGAAGGGACGAATCATATCTAAACCAGAAAAACCTACTTAAAGGAAATCATCATATGTCAATCTTGAATTTAATCACAAAACTAACGGAGTCAGTCGATTCGTTTCACCAGAGGTTTGACATTACTGGACCTGCAACGCGAGCGGAACTCCTAAGCCGTATACCAATCCAATCTGAAGAAGTGACGGAACTGAACAAGGCTATCCTTGAAGAAAGTGACGACCATATCGCACAAGAGGCAATTGATGTACTCTATGTGGCACTTGGAACCGTACTCAGACTGGACTCGCTTACTACTGAGCAGGCTATGCTTCAAGTTATTGCGAAAAACGACGCCAAAACTACAGATACTCACCATCTAAGTCTCGCAGGCAAGGTTGTTAAAAAATCCCAGACCGGATAACGTATGCATCGAGATGAAGGCAGTTCAAATGCTCTATTCAGTGTCCAACTTCTCGTCATCATCTGGATCGTCTGCAGGCAAAACAGCCTCAGCAATACCTTCATCGAGAAGCCTGTCAATGAGGCCAGAATTAACCGGAACGTAACTCAAAACTCCTTGGCGTCCATCATTAAGAAATATATGCACAGACGTATATTGCAAGGTCGGACCAAGAAATCCCTGTCGCTCCTCAAAAGACTCGATATCAGTGAAAAGAACAGGTACCCTATCTTCTCGCCCTAATTGTCCTCTTTTTATGACTAATGAATCCGTTGTGAATATATACGCACTGCCTCTCCATGTTATATATCTAGGCACAATAAAAGCAGCAAGAACGGCAACCGGAAGCAAACCAAAAGTGAAGACATCCACTGACATTAGAAGTGCGTATATCACGACTAAGGGGACGGCATATATTCCCCATGCCCATTGTGATGGCCGCACTAAAAATTCATCTTCAGAGTATTCTGTTTCCAATTCGAGTTCTGTTTCCGCATCAGAGTATTCTGTTTCCAATTCGAGTTCTGTTTCCGCGTCAGAGTATTCTGTTTCCAGTTCGAGTTCTGTCCGAACTTCGGCGCGTGACTCACCAAATGCGGTACCACAGTTCCCGCAGAAAAATGTTCCTTGTGGATTTTCAGTTCCACACTTTTCACAGGTCATTAAGAACCCCTTTTAGTCATCCGANTAGGCACAGAAATTACTTCTTNCGGAAAACTGACTGTTTTTCTATGCCATCCAGTAAATTCTCANNTCACTCACNTTCNAAGACCATAATACCACATGGAAANACAGNGTCTCGACTGACAAAAATTTCANGCTAGTCACTAGNCNGTCAGATCGCTATAATGCAATCGAAATAGATGAAGAGTCTATNCCACCTTGCTCAACAGGAGAACCAAATGACAACNAAGCCAATTGTCTACACAATCCCGGGCTGTTCTGCATGCGTACAACTGCTCAACAAATGGAATGAAGAAGGCATCGAATACGAGGAACGCAGAGCTGATCTCGATCAATCGATTATGGACGAAGCAAGAAATTTAGGTGATGTCGTGCCGATAGTTGTATATCCGGATGGCAGAGTGGAGGAAGGATTTGAGGGAGCTATAGGCTGTTATATAGGTTGAACATATTTTCGAGAGGAGGTAACAACATTGACANCTAAAGAATCAGTAGTGACCCCGGAACGGNTTGCGAAAGGATNNANTTACCAAGACTANGTATCACAAATCAACGTGAACAAGGATAGATTTGAGCAGTACTATGAAACTGCCTTGGCGGCCGTAACAGAAGAGGATGCATCAGCTTTCACAAATATCGCAACNCAAAGTGGAGGTGCGGCCCGAATATTGGTACTNGGAGAGGATTGGTGTCCAGACGTATANAGAGGAATGCCAATGATCGCGNGAATAGCTGAAGCGGGTGGCATGGACATGAAGGTGTTCCCCCGTGATGCCAACCTTGATATCATGGATGAGTTTCTCAAGAACGGCGAGTTTCAGTCTATCCCGACGGTAGTTTTCTATACTACGGATTACAAATACCTCTGTCACTGGATCGAAAGACCCGTCCAAGTCACNGAAGAAATGGGAGCTATTAATCGTCAAATAGATAACGAAATGGAAGGGCAAGACGAGCAGGCTATTCGTCGCGCTCGACGAGACAAAATCAATTCTAGATTCCCAGANTGGCAAAGGGAGAGTGTGAAGGATATCCGNCAGCTACTCGAAACTACTGTCGGTTAAANCCCANGATTATTCAGATCAAAGAAACACTTTAGATATTAGCCATAGGATTCCCNGCGCAACTTCAANATGAATCCTATGGCTATGGCGGTGCAGATTAACAACACTCCCATAGCCGCAGTCTGNCCCCAGCCAAATGTTACGGCNACAAGCGACCAACAAGCAGATCCCACNGCATATCCCAATCGGCCAACAGTCATGTACATGCCAAATATTGAGTTGAGCNTATCNACNGGCGCTAAAGACACGACAAGCGGCCTATCTGAAACCCAGATCGCTCCGTAAAATGACCCTGCACCCAGNCCAATGATCCACCAAGTTGTTGAGGGCAAATCGAAAACTGGAACAGCAATCGCCACACTAATGACCAAAACCCAGCAGCATAGACATGCAGTAAGACAGTTTATTGACCCGTATCGATCGACCGCCTTACCCCAAAAATACCCACTCGGAACNGCCACTCCTAAGGATGCTAATAAAACCCATTGAATGTCCTCAGCAGTCATCCCCACTGTCTGGGTTGCNTAGAGAACCCCAAACGACGAACCCACACTAACCATCCATAAATACCAAAAACGTGCAATCAAAAATGTCCCAACTGATTTTATCTTGAAGACATCGTATGAATCCCGNAGACTGAATAACGATGCCGGTTTCGTGACTCGCATTTCNGAATTCACCCTTTCAAGTTTNGCTGTAGCAAGGTTCTTTCTCGAGGTATCTCGCAAGCCAAAAATGATTAATGGANTTGCAAGNACNGCCATCACTANCCCGATAGTCCAAAATGAAAAATCATANGTGAACCCTAAATAATCAATACCAATCAATCCAATTACAACGGCAACCACCGAGCCAAGATAGCCTAATCCAATACCCAAGCCCCCAATGGCACCCATCTGAGACGGTGATGCCACGTCAGCAAGGGCAGCGTTATACAGTAACTCTGCAAAAGTTAGAAACACCAACGCCACGACGAACATAATAAGCCCAAGAATCAGTCCTATCTGGAAAATCCCCATCAAAAACGTCACACTTGCACTAACGCCTGTGAACCACGCAAGCCCAGAGTAACGATTCCACCGCAAATCAAATANGCGTCCGATAAACGGACTGCCCATTATAACCAAGCCCATAGCCACTGCGACAGCATATCCAAAGTGTGCGTCATTACCTCCCTGAGTGGTAGTTACCCACAACGGAAAGAAGAGACCAAGTATGCCTGTATGAAAGATAGTGTTGCACCCGTCATACACTATCCATGCAACAACATTACCACGCCATCGCANATTGGATATTTTCGAGTAGATTTGAAAGGGCAAGTAGAAGAGATCCTGTATGGTGATCTCCTATGAGANAATCTCATAAGATCACCATACAATCTACCCTACGAGAGGCACGGTGGGAAGTTGACTATCCATTGATATCGACCTATTTATGTGTTCCAAGCCGTTAACTCATCCCCCAAAAAGGATTTTTGCAAGACGATTATCGGAAGGCATTTAGATATAAAGANCCAAACCCGATCACATTTCCCATAAGACCAACGAATGCGGTACAATCATGCATNGAAGNAGTCTTTACTCAAGCCTAATACACCCACNATCTAGGAGACAATACGTGCTAAAACGCCAACCACGGATTTTTTACGGATGGTGGCTNGTAGGCATTGCGATCATCTCNAGCTTTAGCGCCATGAGCCTCGGACAAGCGATACCAGGNGTGTTCATGGAACCCATNACCGATGAACTTGGTTGGCCAATAGCTCAATTCTACGCAGGAATCTCCTGTGGAACAATTGCAGGAGGAATTATGGCAGTGATTGTCGGTCCCCTTGTGGACCGACATGGACCCAGAAGGCTAATGATTCTCGGTGCAATATGCTGCTCTTTAGGAATGTTTGCTCTATCAAATCTTTCAANCCTTTGGCAGTTCGTTTTGTTTCAGGTGTTTTGTAGCGGACTAGGTTGGACCTTCTTCTCCCCATTAGTGGTCAACACAACGGTCAATAAGTGGTTTGTGACTAAAAGAGGCTGGGCTTTGGCTATTGGCTCAGCAGGNATTTCTATGGCTGGAATCATCACTCCCAANGNGATGACACTGGTAGTGGATAATTTCACCTGGCGCACCGGGTTTGAAACACTTTCTGTAGCTGTACTNCTAATTATAATNCCAGCTGCCTTACTCACGAGATCTCGCCCGGAAAACTATGGGTTATTGCCCGATGGAGTCGACCCAAACGATACATCTGAGTCTTTATCCCAAACTCGAGCAGCTATCACCGCAGACGAACAACAAAGCTACACCCGNCACCAAGCTATTCGCAGTAAAGCTTTTTGGCTACTCATAATTGGCTTTGGACTTAATGGAGCGGCACTCACATCAGTGCTACTGCATGCCATTCCCTTCGCCACGGCATCTGGCTTCACCAGNGCAATAGCAGCCTGGGGGGTTAGCATAAACGGATTAGGGAACCTCTCATCAAAGGCTGTGTGGGGNTGGGGACTGCAGAAGATTCACGGAAGAATATTAGTTGCAATAGCATTCTCAATATCCTCTACCGGCGTACTTACCTTAATGATCGCAGCAGAACTGACTAGCCTGCCATTGCTGTTCCTTGGATTTTATCTCTATGGATTTGGATTTGGCGGGAGTGTTCCATTATCGGAGTTCTTGTTCGCTCGATATTTTGGAAGAAAGAATATTGGAGCAATTCGAGGTATCGGAGTTCCTGTATCTCTCATATGTAGCGCAGGAGCCCCAATATTAACCGGTGTCTGGTTTGATTTCGTTGGCAATTATACCGGTGCTTTTGCCGGCATAATTGCACTCTATATAGCAGGAGCCGTAGTGATAAATATNTCCAAAGAACCACCTCCGATTTTTGTCTCAACAAGTTGATACGAATCGCTTTTGAATGAAACNACNATCATTCCTTCCACAGCNAACCAAGCCACTCCTGAATATGAATCTCTGATCCTTGTTGCGTAGGATTGTAGAATTTCCTATGAATCAAATCATCAGGTAAATACTGTTGAGGCACAAAATGATCAGGAAATTCATGGGGGTAGTGATAATCAACTCCATGCCCCTCGATTTGACGAGAGCGATTAGANGGGTTCCGCAAGTGCAACGGCACGGGTTTATCCCTCGTTCCCTCAACCTCAAGTTGAGCAGCCTTCAGAGCATTGTAAACCGCATTGCTCTTGGGTGATACTGCCAGTCCAATTACCGCTTCAGCGAGCGGTATAGCTGCCTCTGGTAATCCTATAGCAGCTACCGCATGATGGGCGGCTACCGCCAAATTAAGGGCCGATTCATTAGCCAATCCAATGTCCTCTGCAGCAAGTATCATTAACCTTCTNGTAACATACTCAGGGTCTGTTCCACCTTCCAACATCCGCGCCAACCAATAGATAGCTGCATCCGGATCAGATCCTCGCACCGACTTGATGAGCGCAGATATAGTGNCATAGTGATAATCCCCNTTACGATCATGGGGNATATATCTTTCAGTAAGAGTACGTGNCACCATATTCACCGTAACTCTGCGGAATCCCCCTTGATCCGGAGCAGTAGCTATGGTCGCGAGCTCCAAAGCATTCAACGCAACTCGCGCATCTCCATCAGACCTTTGGGCAACGTAGTCAATAGTTTCTTGATCTATAACAGGCTGCCACGNTAACAAACCANTNACACNATCGTGCAATGCTGCATCCAATACTNCAGTTAATTCAGTNTGCCCAAGTGGCTCTGTCTTCAAAACCAAACAGCGCGACAGAAGTGGCCGTATCACTGTAACTGATGGATTTTCGGTGGTNGCACCAATAAGACAAACTGTCCCGGCTTCAACATGGGGAAGTAGCACGTCTTGTTGGGATTTACTGAATCTGTGAATCTCATCTACAAAAAGTACGGTTTTCCTTCGCTCCAAGCGTCGCGANTTCTGCGCCAAATCAACAATGTTGCGGATATCNGCCACGCCTGCATTGAGGCCTGCGATTGACGCAAACACCGCGTCACAGGAGTCAGCTACAATTCGGGCTAGGGTGGTTTTCCCCGTCCCAGAAGGACCCCATATGATCATAGACGGCAAAATCCCATTGCGGATATTCTCCCGCAGCACCGTCCCTTCNCCAACTATATGTTGCTGGCCAATAAANGACTCGAATGTTTTGGGGCGCATCCTAGACGCTAATGGGGCTAACTCTTCACCAGGATCAGCGAATTGATCGAAGAGGCTTTGCATAATACCACCCTGTCCCCAATTAGTCCGCTGCCACTATTGGAGCGGTGAATAATCAGTGGGATTCAAAATAGAATTGTATACCCTTGATACTAAGGGACCTTGGGATTCAGATGATGCACGGACACTCATCCATTCAGGGTCTTTCCTAAATGCCATCCAAGCGCGTTCTCTGTGCTGCATATCCTCAAATGCGATGATATATATCAGACGGTCACTATATTCCCCGACAGAACCAGTCCAATAGCCTACATTCTTTATACCGTGTTTTTCGAACAGACCTAACGTGTGATCTCTAAAACGCCGATTCAATTCCTCAAGTTTGCCGGGCATTGCCTCATACACTCGATATTCGTATATCATAAATACCTCCATTTACTGCTAAAACATCCCCCCGCATAGTATCAAAAAACATAAACGTAGAGCATAGCTTACGCAATAAAAATGAGAAGGATACAAAATCAAATGCTATAATTGGTAGAATCCAGAACCGNAACAAGGAACCACAATGTCAGAATGGCTACTAGTGATGTTCGGTGGCGCAGCCGGAGCAGTTTCCCGTCATACCATTGACAAAGTCAGCAAGTTATGGCCTGGGGATCCAATCCTNGGAACACTCTTTATAAATCTTACCGGGTCTCTACTTCTCGGGTTGCTTGCAGGGATGCTAGTTGATAAATTCGCCCTTCCGACTAAGTTCCGTCATCTCATGATTGTCGGATTTCTCGGGTCCTATACAACCTTTTCTACGTTCACAGTTGCTAGNTTACAACTGCTTCGNGAAGGACAAGCAGCTAAAGGAATCATGAACATAGCAGTAAGTGTTCTCGTTGGANTAGTATTCGCCTATCTGGGAATGCANCTTGGGGGGATGCTCAAATCATGGCGACAATAGANACCCATAAATCCCCATCTTAACGAAATTTATGTTGCTATACGGAAAGTTTTCGATACGGCTTTGTTTTACCCGGATCAACAAATGGNCGACGAACNACCTCTCCTTCCACAAGNCCATCTTCCGGCAAATCAATTTGTAATTTCGTCTCTTGTTGAGCGAAACGGGATTCCAACATAGCAAAACCTATATTGGATTGCCATGCTGGTGAGTAAATAAGTGATGTCATGTACCCAACCTCATACCCAGAATCAGGTTCGCGAACAAAATGATAATCCTCGTTGTACCNATACCGAGGCTTNCCGCCNAGTACAACAGCTGCTAACTGTTTCGCAACCCCGAGCGCTTTGAATTGGGCAAGTGCCTGCTTGCCAACGAAATCTTGCTTATTAACATCAACTANCCAGCCTAACCCAACCTCAAATGGATTGTTTTCGATATCCAAATCCTGTCCATATGACAAAATACCAGCTTCAATGCGCCTCGGTTCACTCGGACCTATAACATGAAGATCAAATTTTTCACCAACCTCCATGATCCTATTCCACAATTTTTCACCGTTCACAGTAGCNTTTAAAGGATAAATTTCAAATCCTATTTCAGCTGAAAACCCGGTTCGAGAGATTACGAGTGAGACTCCATCCAACTTCTCATGGATCAAGGAGTAGTATGNCATATCCAAGATATGATCACCAAAAAGTTCAACCATAAGTTCAGGAGATTTTGGTCCTTGCACCTGTATCGGNGCAACATCAATCTCATGAATCGCAACATCATACGATCCAGCNCCATTGACACCTTGNGCCCATAACAGNACATCTGAATCTGATGTACTCAACCAAAATTCATCATCGGCTATCCGTAACACGACAGGAGTATTAATGATACCTCCACGAGTATTGCAAATTAACGCGAGCCTAGCAGAACCAACAGGCATCAGCGCATGCACATCTCTGGTAATTATTGCNTCCACAAAATCTGCAGCTTCATTCCCTTTGACTTGAATNTGTCGCTGATGTGAAGCATCCCACATAGCTACCGANTGAGTGAGGTACTGATATTCCTTGATTAATCCACCTGTCGCTTCAGGCTCATAAGATTGGGGCACGTACATATGATTTTGCACCGAATAGGTTTTCACTCCCGCTTCCTGTGCAAGGTGCCAATAAGGAGATTTCCGNATTTTCATTGACGTAGTAATGGAGGCATCAGCGCCCCCTGACTGCCGAAGGTTNACTCGAACNTTTCTCGGCAAAATCTCGTACATATATCCACCCATGCATATCCTCCTGTGTGNGATTAATCCTAGATTACACCCGCAGCCATAGCTAGGGCAATCAATATGAGTAGTATACTAACCCACCGTCTCACCAAGGACATAGTAACGCTCTTGATAAAACGAGAGCTCAGGTAAGTCCCAAAGAACGCCGCAATCGTAGCACACACAATGAGTTCTACACTGACCTGCCCCTGAATTTCACCAATGTCTTGACCAACAAAACCCCATCCGTAGACCAGAACACGAGACAAATCAACCAAAAAAGAACATACTGATGTAGTTCCCACGAATTGCCGCGTATCCATCTTCGTCTTCGCAAGCACCGCGGATCGAAGTGCTCCCTGGTGTCCCGATAATCCCCCAAAGAAACCCGATAACCCCCCCCCAACAATAACGTATTTGATCCCACTAGAAAATTGCCTTTCCAAGGATATATTATCTACCGTCCAGAAAAGCAATATAAGAACCGCCATCATAATCTTTATCAAGGTGACTTCGCATTCAATACCGCCGATCTCGTAGCTGGCGATAGCATCATAGTCAGCCATAGAAAGTAATAGCCATGCCCCAGCAAATGCCGAGACAGTCGCAGGAACGCCAAAATCGCGAACAATTTGCCAATTCGCTCCGCGACCGAGAAAACTCAATTTAAATACGTTGTTTGCAAGATGTACAATCGCCGTACTCGCCACAGCCACATGTACAGGAAAGAAAAAGGCAAAGGCGGGCATTAGTAGCGTGCCAAGACCAAATCCTGAATAGAGAACCAATGCAGCCACCACAAATGCTACGAGAGACACGACTACATACTCCAAAGCAACCACTCCTAGATGACGTAATTTTGCCTCCAGAAATGCAAACATATATGCAGGCAAAATTAGTATACTTCAGTTATGAAGATTGTGAAGGGTTGCCTATTATCAATATCAGCGGGGATCCTCGGTATCCTTATCATCGGTGGGGGAGTCCTACTTGCCACTGATGGA
The DNA here is from genome assembly GCA_002717565.1 of Chloroflexota bacterium. Taxonomy (GTDB): domain Bacteria; phylum Chloroflexota; class Dehalococcoidia; order Lucifugimonadales. Next base: position 5,187 of record PBAZ01000003.1, on the reverse strand, counting down.
ACTCGGGCAGCATCAATAGCAGGACTACTAGCCGGAGCACTTGCACCTGTACTAAGTGTTTTGGGCATCTGGATATTCAATCGCCAATATTGGCGGGATTCAATTCAAGAACTTAGGGACCGCTTGAGCTAGGCTTGATCTAATTCAGATGACAACATCTCAATATATACCGACATTAAGAGGGGAGTCGTAATGCAGCGTAAAGCAATGAAATTTATCCTAGCTTTAAGCGTACTCGGCTTGATCGCTATATTGGGTTGCGGCGTTCAAGGTCCCGAGGGGCCACAAGGTGTGCAAGGCCCCCCACCCTCGGATGCAAGACTGATCGATATAGTGGATGAAATTATCACCCAAAGAATCGATGAAATCACAGGCCCATCAGGTGCACCCGGTCCTGCTGGCCTAACAGGAGAGCAAGGACCACCTGGCCCGCCTGGTGCAACGGGTCCTACTGGAAGAACAGGCCCCGCTGGTCCAATCGGTGCAACCGGACCTCAGGGAATGCCTGGCTTGCGAGGGCCGCAAGGACCTGAGGGAGCACGGGGGACTGAAGGAGCACAGGGCCAACTGTCCTACGTTCAACAAATGGACCATAGGGGAATCATTTTCGAACCCTCCATGGATACCGGAAGGCACGTCGTTTGGGAAAGCGCTATTGAAATGCCGATTACGATACAGGATGCCTCGTCAGTTGTTGTTATAGCCAAAGGAGAATTAAGAAGGGAGTCAGCCTACAATACCTCTTATGACTTTGGTATTAGCACAGGTGTTGGGCATCCAGGCGTATACGAAACACTGGTGCTCCCCATAGGAGTTGCCAATAATAGCGAGTCTCTACTGCTAATACACACACTGCACCTGCCTCCGGGAAATCATGACATACACCTAGTGACTAAAAGCGCAGCGGGATACTTAGTTGTGATGAACGCAAGCCTGACCGCTATTATCGTCAATGACCGATAATCTGTCATAAAATTGATTTTTATGCCTAGTGCGTATCCAAGATCCATAATTAAAACTATACAGGCCAAATCCGGGGAGACCTAATGCCTACAATAAGGCAATTCTTTGTTCAATCTCAAATGATGCGATTTCTTATGAGTACCCTATTACTAGCAACTCTCATTGGAACTGCATGCGGCGAAAACGTTGTCACCGTACCCGCGACACCAACTTCAATCGCCACACCTACGGTAATACCGACACCACCAGCTACAGAAACGCCTACCGCTACACACACTCCTACGCCTGTGCCTAATGTCACGACTCCTTCTCCATTAGATAAACTACGCGAAATGGCACACCAAATCATTGAATCTGACGTAACCACTGGCACCAGCAACTTAATTAGCACTGAATATGTCGAGTGGACAGATGCGAGCCTTAACTGCCCAAAGTCTGACTACTATTATGCTCAAGTAATTACGCCAGGGTACAAGTTCACATTTGAAGTCAATGAGGAGTTGTATAGCATACATAGCAATACAACTGGAGAAGTTATGTTCCTCTGCGAAGCCCCCTCAGGCGCCACAGATTCCCCTCTTTTGCCTCCACCCACTGCAACTGCAACTCCTGAAGCAACTGCGACTCCTATGATAACTATACCTGACCCAAGATATGCAGTTATTGGGCATACCCAAGAACTCACGACCCTTAAGTGGTTCCTTGATGATTTAGGTACGCAATGGTATCTAGACGGGCAGCATAGCCCTGAGGAAATCGTGCTTGAAATTCCCGGACATAGTCGCCTATTTTATGTAGACGTGACGGTACTCACCCCGATCTGGACTGCGCAACAAATTGCGATGGTGACCTTGGACTCTCCAGGTGCAGTCTGGTATATAAGCGGAGAACCGAACAGAAGATTCAGCCCTGACCAAATAATAGAAAAACTCCATTCTCTCTACACGTTAATAAAATCTGCAGACCCGAGCGCACGCATAATGAGCCCCTCCATGCTGAATTTCGATTTTACTTGCAACGGATGCGGTGGCTATACCAGCGGTCGAGAGTGGTTAGAACATTTCCTCCAGTTATATCAAGAAAAGTACCAAGAACTGCCGCCTATAGACGTATGGGCACTTGACCTTTACCCATTGGATTGGCTCAATTTACCAACTACGAATGCAGAACTCATGACGGAACAAGTAACCAACTTACGACAGTACCTTAATACGTTCGAAGAATTTTACCAAGCGCCAATTTGGATAACCGAACTCGGGCTTCATTGGGGATGGGCTGATATAGATTGGGCCAACCCAGAATGTAATGGTCAACCTAGTCCCAAAGGGGAATACGAGCAAGACAAAGTGCTATTATATTTTGAACAAATCTTCGACTTCTTGGAAAACAATGCAGATGCCTATCGCATTGAAAAGTGGTTCATATTCATCACTTACTACGACATTAGTACCTGCAACTACGAAGCATACAACGGCGCATCGCTATACGAATCAGGAGACATAGGGAGTCCGCTAACTAAAGTCGGCAAATTGGTCAAGAATCGCATCTACCATATAGAGTAGCTCTGGCCTTGGTCGTTCAACCAGCTGGACTCTCAACAGCATTGTGTAGTGCATTCATTCCTTTTTAGGAACTGATTTTTATCACTCATGGTCGACCTCCTGATCCTCTACCGCAACCTATCACCGATACTCATGCCATGATCCTTGGCCCAGATTCCTGCAGACCTTCGGATACCATCAAAGCGAACAGTAGCGATTCTAATCAGCCCCCCATTGACCGCAACATCCAATCCATCATCAATGCCAATTAAAGTTCCTCCAGGGCAATCATGAACTTGATCTACGAAAGAGGCATCAAAAAGAAAAATTTCCTTATCCCCTAACCTAGTGCTTGCCCCTGGTCGAGGATCACATCCACGTATTCTGTTGTAGATTTCGCTGCCAGAATTTTCCCAATTAATCTGTCCATCTTTTCTGCCACACCAACTTTCATACGACGCAAGATCATGATCTTGCGGATTTTTCGGAGCGAGGCCTTGACGAATAAGCGCAACCGATTCAGTCATCGCTTGCACCCCGAGTGGATATAATTTTTCATAGTAGAGCGATCCAACTGTATCATCAGGCCCAATCAGTACTGTTTTTTGCATCAATATAGGCCCAGTATCCAAACCATCGTCAGGCCAAAATATAGAGATCCCTGTCTTAGATTCCCCATTGATGATTGGCCAATTTATAGAACTCGGTCCTCTATGTAATGGAAGCAGTGACGGATGATACTGAATAGTACCCAGTTCCGGAGCCTGTAAGATGCTATCAGGCACAAAATCAGTAACGAATGCCATAACACAGAGATCAGGATCCAATTCAAGAAAAGAATCTATGGCCGCATCATCCCGCATCCGCTTAAATTGAAAGACCGGAATCCCACGAGATAGAGCTTCCTCCTTAATCGGATCAATCTGGCCACTTTCTCCATCAATCGGACAATAAACCCCTACGATGTCTTCTCCAGCATCACATAGAGACTGGACAACACTTTTGCCAAAAGCAGCCTGTCCTATAACCGCAATTCTCATCAACCTAACCTTTCACATAGTAAACTCAGGTTTGTGTCCACATTCAACCTGTATAGCATTTCATCATTCGCAAATGTTGATGTCAAATCTGTTACCATGTGCGAGTTTGGAAGGATTACATGGCAGGCATCAGAAAACCCAAACTGTTCTATGGCTGGATCGTTGTCTTGAGTTCCTCCCTCATGTTCCTGTTTGGAGCTGGGGTCTTCTTCTATGGATTTGGAACGTTTTTCAATCCCATTCGAGAGGAATTTGGGTGGAGCAGTGCAATAACCGCCGGTGCATTCACCCTTTACCGACTGGAGGGCGGCATTGCGGCTCCGGTAGTTGGATTCGGAGTAGAACGATACGGACCTCGTAGGCTGATGATCATCGGTATTCTTATAATGGGAGCCGGATTCCTAATGATGAGTACTACGAACTCCGTCCTGTTTTTTTACGTGACATTTCTGGTCACTTCCTTAGGCTTCAGCGCAGCTGTAGGAATTGTTGGTCAAACCGCAGTATCTAACTGGTTTATCAAAAAGCGAAGTCAAGCATTAGGCCTAACCATGGCCGGAGCCGGTCTAGCTGGGGTTATAGCTCCCCTTCTACAATATTTGATCAGCCAACACGGGTGGAGAGCTGCGCTTGTAATAATTGGCTTAATGGTTTGGGCAATCCTGTTGCCCCTGGCCGGACTAGTAAGAGGGTACCCTGAGGAATACGGGTTATTCCCTGATGGTATTGAGCCAACTGACACTACTTCTAACCTTAATCCATCAGATAAAGAAAGCCAGGAAATTATCGAAATAAATGTGCCTTGGAGACTCGCACTCAAAACACGAACCTTCTGGCTTTTGGCGCTTACATCTGGAATTTCTAATTTGGCGACCAGCGGAATCACGGTTTTAGTGATTCCGCACCTAGAGAATGTGGGCATACAGCCATCGACTGCAGCTCTTGCTATAACGTTCATCACAGTAGTTAGTGTTATAGGACGACTAGGCGGAGGATGGATAGGCGATCACTTCGATAAACGCCACATACTTGCGATCGGATTGATTCTTCAAGCTATCGGAACTCTAGTACTAGCACGAGTCACCACTACATGGATGATTCTCCCATTTATTCTTTTTTACGCCCCAGGCTACGGAACTACTATACCAGTCCGTCCAGCTATCGCAGCTGAGGCATTCGGGAGAGCATCGTTCGGTTCCATACAAGGACTGCTTCAAGGAGTGATGACTTTTATAAGCGTTCCCGGGCCTCTGCTCGGCGGGTTAATTTTCGACATTACAGGAAGTTATAGCTTAGGGTTTCTTATTTTTGGAGTAGCCACATTAGCAATTGCACCAACTGCTTTATTGATCGCCAAAACCAACTAACGTCGACTCTCACCGAATGCCTCCACATCCAATATAATAGTCAGAACTCCTGAATCCACACAGATCTGACAGCAATAATCTCATCTAATGATTAGATAGATGAGATATTGGATGGTACAATGCTCTTTCGTGCAGTCAGCACGCTTATAATTACACTGCCATATTGATTGCGACCAGAACATGAGTAACCGCTGAATGAACAAATTAGAAAGCAAACGACCAATTTTCTACGGATGGATCATAGTTGCGATTATCTTTCTCGCAACAACTGCTTCC
>PBAZ01000002.1 GCA_002717565.1 Chloroflexota bacterium | reverse complement strand
TTGCCGTCATTCATGCCCATGTTCTGGCCGCCCTGATCATAGTTGCCGTCATTCATGCCCATGTTCTGGCCACCCTGATCATAGTTGCCGTCATTCATGCCCATGTTCTGGCCACCCTGATCGTAGCCACCCATGTCGTAACCACTCTGGCCACCCTGATCGTAGCCACCCATGTCGTAGCCACTCTGGCCACCCTGATCGTAGCCACCCATGTCGTAACCACTCTGACCGCCCTGATCGTAGCCACCCTGGTTCATGCCCATGTCGTAGCCACCCTGGTTCATGCCCATGTCGTAGCCACCCTGGTTCATGCTCATGTCGTAGCCACCCTGGTTCATGCCCATGTCGTAGCCACCTTGATTCATGCCCATGTCGTAGCCACCCTGGTTCATCCCCATGTCGTAGCCAGCTTCTTGCGGACATCCATCCTCACAGTATCTAAAGATGGTTCCATTACTATTTATATCGCTTGATATCTCCACAACCCAAATCGAGTCCTCGGATTTATTCATAGACATGTACAGGTAATCCGTGGAACTCACGGTATTGATAGTCAATCCAGAGATCTGTCCATGATCAAAATAGCTCGGGCACGATGCCCCTGAGTTAGTGCAATAGGATCCATCAACTCCTTGGTTACCAACAGTCTGGATGACAGCTCCAGTGGTCGCATTCACTTCATAGATCAAACCAATAGTCGGCTCCATTTTCGCCGTGTAACTATCGCCACCTTCAACATCATCCACTACAGCAACCCACAACGATGGGGTTGCATCGCCCTCAGCCACCTGTTTCATAGCAAGACCCGTGGCGTTATTACCTGGAGCGTCAAAGCTCCTCACCACAGTACCATCAAACTCAGTAACCATAATTTTATCGTTAGGAGCAGCTTCCACAACGGTATAGAGGTACGTACCTTCGGTTGCCATACCCTTAGGCGTGGTAGTGACCGCAGCTTCCTCAGTTGGGATCAATGCGGCATACACCTTGCCGTCTTCCGAATTCGAAATGCCGGCTGCCATCCACAGAGCGCCGTCTATGACTTCAGCTCCAGTGATTTTTGCCGAATATTCGTCATATTGCATGGATTCCCCATCGCCATCCCACTGGTTATACGTTCCCATAGGATAGGAATCTCCAATCCACCACTCCTGACCTGACCACTTTGTCCAGGACGAGTTATGACCCTTAACCCGGTTTCCATCAGCCGAGTAGAAGTACCCAGTAGCACTATCATAGGCAAGTGCCATAGCCCCACCCATGAATGGATGCTCCCTCTGCAGGGTATTGTTATTCGTCGATACTACCGATCCACCAACCGAGTAGGCTCGTATACTCTCACTCGTATCCTCTGATCCAGAGACCCACAACTTAGTTCCATCAAACACTAGGTCTCCGTTTTCCCAATTACAGCACTGACCAGAACTCGCCGGACTCGAAAGCTTAGTAGTGCTCGTTGGCGTCTTGAAGTTGAAGAGTGTATCTCCATTGACGGTGGCGAGATACAAATCAAAATCTTTCACACCCGGATCTTTATCCCCATAGGTAACGTAGAACGTCGTTCCAGAATGAGCTATACCCCAAACATTCTTGGAGTTCATTTCATAGTTATCCACCAACGTTCCGTCGAGCGTCAACTTCAACACCCTGTCAGTCGGTGCAGCGTTTACCACTACCCATAGATGTGTACCGTCATACGTCATAGCCGTCGGAGCAACGCTTACGCCCACATTCAGAGGCAGTGCCATCTTGTAAATCGCATTGTCAGATGCATCAGCCATCCAAATGATTTCGACCGTTTGCCCATCCATCAGCACAGTGCTGTATGCCAGCCCTGTGATACTTCCAAGGGGGAACGTCCCTTGGTTTTTTACTGTGGAGGACCCTCCTGTCCAGTCATTGTTAAGACGGGCTACAGGCTGTGTAGCAGTATCTCCACCCTTCGCCTGCATAATCGCATCCTGGCTTGGAATGTATACTGCAGCAGTGGAGCCATTCCAGAACGGCGTGCCGCTCCAGTTACCCCATCCACAAGATGGGTTGTTGCCACTCAAATCGCATGTGCGATAGTTGTTACTCCGCACATCCCATGAATAGGTTGTACTTCCGATTGAGGCTAAGCTGCCGTCGTCCCCGTTTCCACTCCAGGAATTCACGGTCGCACCGGTTGTAGCGTTAATCTTGTACATCCTGCTATTCCCAGTGCTCTTAGCATAGAATGCACCACCGGAGTAGGTAAGGCCCTCGATAGCAGAACTCTGCAGCGCCCACCCGATGCCATTACCGTTGGCTATAGCACCGTTTTCATCAATCTTCACGAGTCGATCAAATGGTTGCGCGTCAAGAACCATCCACAGGTTCGTTCCATCATGCGCCATGGCTGTAGGGTTCCCTGTCAGATCCGTTGCAGCTGGTACTGATGCTGCATACACCTTGTCAGTAGCTGTTGAGGCAAACCACACAGTCGTCCAGTCCGCTCCCGCTACTTGCATCTGACCCACGTGCATCGCCTCGATATTCGACACACCCGTCACGTCGTAACCCGGATACGGAACCAATTCATTTTGTTTCAGCAGTGGGTATATCGTACCCTGGCGAGCTCCATAAAATACTGGGCCCGCATCATGGCCCAAGGCATTGAATCCGTTCACATCCCAGAGCTGATTCACTCCCTTATCGATGTTCGTCAGACCCTGAAGATTCCCACCGGTGTCCGTCCTGGCCCAGCCACCCCAGTCCGTATTCTCAGCAGCTGTGATCACGTGACCAGCCCCGTTAGCCGCGGCACGGTCTACTACGATTCCACCCACTGAGTCGCATAAGACGTTATTTACATGCTGGTTACCATCCCAACCATTACAGTCACCAGGCGTATTCCAAGAGTCAACAAGGCTCCCGTCGCTCGGATCGACCTTGCCCACCGTCGATCGCCCATTGGCGTTTTGGTAGGTTATGTACAAATGAGTACTGTCAGAGGCAAGTCCCGTGATCTTACCACTGGTCGGGGCAGCGTAACCCACTGCCACCTCAAACGATCCATTAAGTTTCAGCAGGTAAGAAGTAGGGGATCCATCTACTGCCAACCACCAGTCGTATCCTGACTGCGCGTCACCCATTCTGGTCATTCCTCTGACATCCGTCGTCACCTCGATACCTGATGGAATAGATGCTCTATACACCTTATCAGTGATCGTGGAAGCGAAGTACAGGTAATTCCACGCAGTGCCATCTACTGTTTCAGACGCTATTGAGAGTGCCTTAATACCTGCCACTGCAGTTTCACCAACCGCAGGTGCGTATCTCCCACTGTCCGTTGCACGAGCCTCGCTATTAGCGTAGTCAAGTTGGTAAATATTATTCCCCTTGGCCACAAAATATTTGTTGCCTGAGAGATGGGTTATATCATCAACCCCTTCAAACATGTGCGACCAATCGTTGTCACTCCAGGATTCCATCCTGTCCTTCGCGAGTTCTTGTCCATCGCGATCCATCTTCACAAAGCCTTGGTGGTTGCCCTCATCCCTGACCACAACAAGTGTATTTTCCGATCCATTCCATGCAACACCACCGGCACCTTCGCACATGAATGAGTTGTTACAATCACCCGGTACCGTCGAGCTACTGCTCAGCGCACCGGTTGATGTATTCATCTTGGTAACCTGGGTCCATTCATCCCAGCCACTACCCGTCACCACCCAAAGGTCAGTTCCATCATAGGTCAGACCAGTTGCAGAATCTGAGGGAGCAGCGTAAATCTTCTCAATGGCATAGGCAGAGGTAAGCTTCATCACGTAATCTTTTGGCGTTCCATCAACAAGAATCCACCAGTTATCCCCAACTTTCGTCATGCCCTGAACGTTCTTCGTTGGATTCACCTCAGAGGCAAAGCTGGCCTTATACACAGCATCATCCGAACCCAGCTGCTCCGCATAATACAGAACATCCCAGTCCACATTATTGATTGATTCATTCACGACAGCCATGGCCTTGATAGATGTGCGTCCAGTTATTGTCGTGTTCGTATTAACTGAAGCGTCGTTGTTGTTCGTCAGAGCTCCCGTGTTAATCGAGTACAGCTCATTACCGCTCAGAGCGTAGATCGTTCCCGTCGAGGCTCGATACGCCAGTGCGTTAGCACCGTTATATCCATTCATTGAATTATCGTTGACTCGCTTGACGGACAATGATCCGGATCCGGCCTCACCAGTGAACGTCGTCAAGGCCTGCCATTGATCACTCTCACGAACAGTCACAAAGTACTGCCCAGTGTAGATGATGTCACCTTGATCATCACAATTCTCGTTCCCATCGGGCCATCCGCAGGTTCCAGGAACCTTAACTCGAGTGCCCAGAGCTCCTGTCGACGTATCGACGGGGACGATCCCCCGCCACGGATCAGTCGAGTTGTCAGTGTAGTACAGTGACGTGCCATTGTACGTCAGACCTGTTGCACTCTGTGTACCTGTGGCATAGGAAGCCTCAATAGTACACGCAGTGTCATCACACGTGGACGCTAACTTCAGTAGATAGTCCGTANGAGTNCCATCAACNAGTAGCCACCAGTTGTCACCCACCTTGGTCATACCTTGAACGTTCTTCGTGACACTGATCCCTGAAGGCACACTGCCCATGTACACCTTATCTGTTGCCTGAGAGGCGTAATACACGGTTGTCCATGAGATATTGTCCACAACTTCTGTGACACTGGTCAGCGCTTTGATCTGGGTCACTCCGGTTATATCGTATGTCGTGCCCTGTGAAAACTCCAGGCTGCTGCCACTAGTATTTGCCGTGTGCAGCTTCCCGCTTTTCGCACCGATATAGCTCCCTTCACTGAGGAATGCAATGCCGTCCAACCCGTCAAACTCACTAGGCCAATCTTGATTGAGATATCCCTTGGATATCTCACCACCCGTGGTATCCATCAGGACGAACCCGTTATGGTTGGATTCCTGTCTCACCACAGCAAGAGAGGTACCCGTCCATGCCACACCACCGGCGCCTTGACACATAGCACTGTTGTTATTGCCACATGAGCCTGGCACGTCCAGGCCANTATTAGTCGGCACCCCATNCACACTCGAGACAACGGTACCGTCAGCTGTCGAAATCGGATANATCTTGCCATCGCCATCCGTGTTGTCAGTCAGCCATAGACGCGTGCCGTCGTATGCTAGACCAGTAGCATTNGAGGACGGAGTCGTATATACATCGGTAACGGCGTCATTTGTGCCATTCAGCTTCAGTAAGAAGTCTGTCGATGATCCAGCAAGACCATCCACAACCAGCCACCAGGTATTGCCGACTTTGGCTAATCCCTGAACATTCGTGGAAGGCTGAAGCGCTGACGGGAATGTTGACTTGTAAACTTTATCCTTAGAGGTCGAAACATAATAGAGCACATCATAGGTATCCTCACCAGTTCCTTCTGTCTGCAACCACATACCCTTGATATTGTTTACNGTGCTGTTNCCTTCTTTGATAGGACCAAACTGTTGCGCTTCCTGAGCATCGTTACTTCCATCCCATGTAGTCTTATAAATATACTGACTTTTAGCCGTATAGTAGGTTGATCCACCGGCATGAGCAATTGCCTCTAATCCATTGTTGTTGTGATGACCATTTCTGTTATTTTCGTTACCTTCATTGTCATACGCAACGATCCCATCACTCCAGCTTGATCCAGATCTAATTGCTACATATTGATCGTTTTCAGCATCATACGTTATGCCACCAGGGCCNTCTTGACACATACTGGTGCCACTTTCGCATTGCCCAGGAACATCCACAGAACTTCCGATCGTCGCCCCTGTCGATGTGTTCACCTTTCGCATCTTGGCTCGATTGTTGTCATACCAACTGACCCAAAGATTCGTTCCGTCGTATGCCAAGCCGCTTCCTGTGCCCTTGGCAGAAGGGGAATCATAGGCCGCTGCGACATTAGCAGTCGTACCAACTATGCTATCGACCTTGAGCAAGGTGTCGTACTCATCGGATGAACCACCCTGAACAAGAACCCACCAGTCTGCTCCTACCTTGGCCAATCCAACTCCATTTTTCGTCGGTGATTTGGATGGGAAGAGAGAGGCCTGGTAGATGTTCTCGTTTGCCTGATCAGCGAAATAAGCCAGATCGTGAGGTGCCCCGTTGATCGTCTCAGTGACTACAGCGAAACCCTTAACATTCCCAACTCCCTGGATAGTAAAGTCATCGTCAGTTTGCCTTTCATTTCCCGTCCCCGGAATTGTATTGAGCGTATCGCCATCAATTATGTACCCCCTACCGGTTGAGGTGATACCAATGGAGTCAACTCCGTTGTAATCATCATTGTCATTCCGAATACGGTTACTATAATCAATATCACCATTCGTCTGGAATCCAAAAATGTTATCGTCCCAANTCCCGTTNGGGTTATCGGAGACGGCTACAATGAGATTATTAGCAGCATCCCACGCAATACCCCCGACATTGCTACAGTGGGCATCATTGTTGAATGTATTNTTATNCCAACAATTCCCCGCCATACCTACAGCACTGATCTGACTTGATGGGTTTGCAGTGGAGTATTTTCTAAAAACACGATCCCCGCTGTTACCACTACCGTTATCAGCCAGAATCAGATCCNTACCATCNAAGGTTATGCCATCAACCCTCGTACTCGGAAGGTTGACTTGCTGTACAAGTGCTCCAGTGGTGGAGTTCACCTCAGCAAGTACGTCACTTGGGCTACCTTCCACAACCATCCATATGTTTCCACCAGGAACTTTAACTAGCCCTGTGACATTCTTGGTACCACCCACAACTTGAGGCACCGCGAACAGTACAGTCGGCGTTACACCATCAGCAAGTCGAGCTGGCGCTCCGCTTGGAATTGGCTCTTCCCATTCGGGGACATCAAAGACCACTGTCGCTGCAGGCAGTCCATCCGGAGCGCCTGCTGGTAAAGTTAGTGACCACGCCGGGACAGAGAACGCTTCAGTGGCAACTGGCATATCCGCTGCAGCACTGTCTGGTTTTGTCTCAGTCCATGTTGGAACGTCAAATACCTTGACTCCACCTGCAGCGTCACCAACATCTGCTGGGGCACTTGNAGGACGCACCTCTACGTACTCAGGAANGCTGAATACTTCGGTTGCCACCGGCAACACGGGATCCGCACCAGTGGGAGGCGCACCTACTTCGTATCCCGGAACACTGAACAGGACATCAGCNGCCGGTAGATTTGATGGAGCACCTGCTGGATTATCAGGCATCACAGGCGTCGGGATATCAGCGAAAAAAGTCGCGTTAGGAGCCACTGACGGCATATTAGCTGGCGGTGGCGGTGGCTCAATCGTCGGGAGATCAAACATCTCAGTAGCCCCGAAATTATCATCTAAGGCCTGCGGGCCACCTGGAGTNGGTGTCGCAGGAGCATCAAGAGCCGGTATGTCATATACCTTCTTCATAGATGGGAGAAGGCTGAAAATAGGCTGCGGGCTCAACCAGACAGGGGAGGCCCATTTAATGGTGTACACCACTTGAGCATTCCCATAGCCATACCCATAGCTAACAGGGTTATATCCATACCCAGTGGCNGGACGTAACCAGTTGTAACCGGTACCGCGGGTTTCGTTTGGCAGAACGTAGGAAACATTTTGGAAGGCTGTTGTGACGTAAACCTTGCCACCACCTGTTTCGTTACAGTCGATAGCTTCGTCGGTGACTTCAATTACTGGCAGAGTGGCTGTGCATCCTTGTGGACCTGCTATTGTCAGATCCAGACTCGTTAATTCACTGTACTCATGCTGGCTCATATCTATGGTGCCAGTCAGAATCACAGTCGATCCTAACCGATACTCATTCGCATCCGCTGAAAGGTTCATCGTGAGACCTTTNGCATCGCTGGGGAACAGCAGTAATGCTGCCAGCACCAGCAACCAAGCGGCTACGGAAGCCACAGGAATCGGTATACGTTGTCTTAGTTCATTTATTATTGTAGGCACAGCCAACCTCGTCACATATATTAAGTTCTGTCTATTGTTCTGCCAACAATAGACATACGTGCGAAGACATTCTTCGCAGTTATCGGTACTCTACCGCACTTTTCAGGCACGTGTCAAGAAATCACATCCTATTTTTAGGCATAAAATCCATACTTAACGGAAACTTACAGAAAATGCAAAGATCGACAATTTCACGGAAGAGAACCCCAGTCAATTGCTCACGAACTCACTGGAGCCTGAGAGAAATCGGTCACATCCTCATCACCAACCCAATATTCAATAACAAGATAATTGCCAGTCATTTCCTTGAAATCGACAACCCCGTACTGACTTCCCTGCTTGAACACAAGTAACCCGGTGTTACAGCCAAGCTCCTTNGTACCAAAAAGAACNTTATCCNNNGTATAGTTCANCNCGGAAACATCNGTCAATGACGAGAGACTCTGAGATCCTTGGTAGCCCACCTTCCATGACTTACAAGCNGATGCCGGCACAGCACCAGCTATCGACACGNCAGGATTCAATCCAACCGAACTCCCACCAGCATAAAAGAACCCTATATCTGTACCGTCGTTGGTCCAAGTCAGGCTACCTGACCCAAGGTTGAAGTACTGCCCACTATAAAGCGTCACTGTGTTGTGGGTACCTGACCACTGNGGGACAGGTGTTGGGGTTGGGGTTGGCGTTGGTGTCGGGGTACTGCTGCCTCCCGTTGACCCAATGGTTATAGCATCAGATAATGGAGAAACTCCCAGTGCAGACAGCCATGACGGAATCCCCATATCAATCACATCCCACCGCACGGTGTAATCACCNGCCGTCAGCGGCGCAACCACTGTGACATTCGCTGTCACACTCTGTCCATTGGCTACATCACTGNTTAAAGGTGTCCATCCTCCCGTCCCCACGTATGCCCCACCAGAATCATGCACGTGATAGCTCACATAAAACGTCCCTGCAGACCAGGTCTTCGATCCACTGTTCGTCAGCGTCACCTGNACAGGNGCTGTCTCTCCAGTNCCNAAACTCGACCCNAGTGTCGATGATCCCCACGTTATCCCNTACGTTAACGGTGCNGGNCCTGCATTNGGNCTNGGTATNGCACGAGCATAATAGGCATCAGCATTNCCNTTGCGNGTATCNGTCCAAGNAGCATGAACNTANCCATTCTCTGAAGCGACNCCAATATAGTCGCCAATAAACAGNCCTCCNAATCCATCGTTNGCCGGATCTGATTCCACGGTACTCAANCTAAGNTTCGCACTAAANGACTGAGCNCCATCATANGAAGAGGCAAGNTATGTGTGGTACTTAATNTTGTTCGGATCGTCNCGCCGATCGTTGAACACGACNNCNACCCNGCTGCCATCAGGGGCAACNCTGATCCACGGNAAAAACTGATCNCGGAGTAACCCAGGNGTNTCATCATTGNCNCGAACAGGAGTNCTCCAAGTCATACCTCCGTCTTGNGATGCGCTCACGTACACATTGCTTGCTTCATTCGCAGTCCACTCAGCCCATGTCAANTAAATATGACCACTGACNGGATTTACNGCCATNGAAGGAAATCCGTTAACACGAAATTCCGTGGAAATGAGNCTGGACCACNGCCCCTGCTCCCGTGGAAGTGCAAACTGACANGCAACCCGAACCGGATTACCAAACGTCGCNCCACCATCAGAAGACTTCACGATATGGATAGCCTGTTGCTGAAATACTGGCAATGCCGAAGCAGTCAGTTGNGTNGANGTNATCGGGCANGCANCGTCAGTTGTCTGATACGAAACGTAGAGATTGCCCTGATTATCAACTACNGGNATAGATCCATGACTATAGGTATCCGAATCTCCTCCAATACGAACTGTNTGTAGCACGGTTGATGCATCAGGAGAAAGGCTCGCTACNAGAATAGGAGATGCTACATAGGTGTCTTTACATCCGCCCTCATATATAAACTGGGTATAACTCACGTACACACGTCCATCGTAAGTCCCACCACTGTTATCCACCGCAATAAACTCTTTGTCTGCCACNTAAGAATACGGAGCNGGTCCGGCATTCGCTGCAACCTGTACAGGCGGGCCCCATGTTACNCCGTTGTCCACTGACCGAGANGCGTAGACACCAGCTTCCGATTGACAACTATCCACGTTCGCATCGAGTGGACGAGCTACTGATGCGAAATAGAGCTCACCCNCAGAACTGTATGCAAGTGCTGGGTCTCCTTTNGGATANACTGAGGCAGGGTATCCTGGAATGACCTGACTCTGCCAGTTAGCGCCTCGATCCAGACTCCAATAGACAGCNGCGCGTGAGGCTCCNTGGCGATAGTCATTTGCTCCCAATGCCATAATATCCGGATTNGTCGGATGCAGAGCGATAATGGTCTCGTTTTGTGGAAGTTGACTAGAATCGGTATTTACAAGCACATTCGCCACATCCAGATAGTCATAACTGAATGACCCATGCGCCACTGGTGCCCGGGTTTCGAAGTCAGAAACCTGCATACTCGCTGCAACACAAAGCACCGCTATNATACTAAGAAGNGAAAAACGCAGNGCCTTCGTTATGAGAGCCAATTTGAAGTTCCTACCCATTCGTCCCAATAATCACTCCAATATATTTTTCCCTTATTCGGAATTCTTATATAAGACTAACAACACAGGATGAAGATACTATGCGTAATATATACCGAAATCGTGAAGATTTTAGGACCACGCACTCCGACACCAGAACNCTATGAACTCGGGAAAGCATTCCACATCGCATAATCGNNCACTCAGCATAGCTATAGTCATCTTNGACCTAAGATAACTANTCACATGGCGGGAGTAGGAGGGAGTCGAACCCACCCTCCCTCACGCGAGTGAAAGAGCAACGGATTTGAAGTCCGCAGAACCCACCGGGGCCCATCTACTCCCTAAGTATGGGTCGTGGCGGNGTCGCCGCGACCCACGTTAACAGTCTGCTATTATCAGGCTATTGAACTATCAAGTCGCTTCTTAAGTTCAGCCTTTGGNACAGCACCNACCACCTGNTCAGCAGGTGCACCATTTTTGAAGATCAACAGTGTCGGGATAGCCATCACGCTAAATTGTTGGGCAAGAGCTCCAGCATTATCGACGTCTACTTTAGCAAATTTCACACGCCCATCGTATTCCTCAGCAAGCTCTTCTACAACGGGTGCANTCATCTTACATGGACCNCACCACTCAGCCCAGAAATCTACCAGAACAGGTATGTCCGATTCCAGAACCTGAGATTGAAATGTTGCGCCGTCTACTTCTATTGGTTTAGCCATTCTCTCCTACCTCCATCGTTCATCTTGGGTACCACTCATTGTGTTAGCATCAACNCCACCGGTCAATCTTACAGCAGAGATACNATACCATCAAGCTATTTCCTACATGATGTGAATTAATCTCNAGTTCGTTGCACCTGNGTGCNAGCNAGCTTATAAAGCTCTTCACGANGACTGAAGAGCTTTACAGTACCTTNAAATTGGTCGGGGTGATTGGATTTGAACCAACGACCCCCTGCACCCCATGCAGGTGCGCTTCCGGGCTGCGCCACACCCCGACGGTTATTAGTATTTTACCAGAAGCGATACGCCTCTGNTCCATAGATTCTTAAGTACCAAGTTAAGCAAACCATTTTTCCAAAGATTCAGCATTTCTTTCTATCCATCGCGTATTAAGATGAATACGCTCGACAGCCTGATCAATTGCCCTTGCAGCTGATGGTGCAGGATTATTCTCAAAAAACGCTGTCACTTCATTCGCTCTNTCTGCACTCGCGAAACCACCAGCGATACCGACCAATCGTGCTATTGCGAACCCGCCTCTCCCGTACCGTCTATCAAATTCCTTCCAGTTTTCGCGCAAGAAATTCCACGCAAGGTCCCGACCATCGGGATTTGCAGACGCCACAGCTACAACTACCAGAGGAGCATCCTGGGCTCTCACATCAGATCCCATAGCTCTATTCAACGTTTCGCTGAGCAAGTCACGAGTTTGGAATCTAGCCAANGCCCCCAGAAGCCGCATCTTCTCCTCTTGCAACGTAGCTTCTCGCTCCAGACCCCACAAGTTCTCATACGCCTCGTTATCTCCAGTAAGCGCGACCAGCCCGTATACAACCCCACGGATATCAGGGTTTATGGGCTCTTTCGTTGATAAAAANCTGTTGAATCGATCACGCGCCGTCTGCAATGTCGCCTGATCTCCATAGCCTCCAGCCTGCCCAAGCACAGTAGCTCTCAGAAGAGCATCTCGGTGTCCTTCATCAGGAGAAGCATCCCATCCGACACGTGAAGCAATGCCACTGAAAATGGATAAGGCAAACTNGCGAAATGNNCCTAGATAAGGTTGATCATNAAGAAGCGCCTCAAATCCCTTCAGATTCATGGCCAAATCTGTCCAAACAGACGCNTCATCCTCCCCNTTGTAGGCCGCTGCNAACTCNAGAAAATCAGTTGCAGGACCAAAGCCTGCCCTCATCAAAGCATAGGTATCGTCTTGTATGCCAAGACGATCAACTGCCGGCAGGGCCTGCCTCGCNATAGCCGCAACTATTCGATTAAANGCATCCCCGGAGTAACGGGATCTGTAAAACCCGGTTCTCCCAGCGTTCACAACGAGCCACTGATCATCGGCATTCCCTATGGCGCTATTGAGTGAGATGGAAGCATTCTGCCCATCCATGAGATGCACTTGAGGAGTTGCTGCCGCAGCGCTGGCAACTCTGACCGGTATTTGCCATAAAGAGTTATTGTCACTCTCCTCTGTAAGCANNTGATCGTACAAGAATCTTTCTTGCGCCACCGTTATCGTGTTTGTAATATTCTGAGANGAATCGAGCGTTAACAAGGGGTGCCCAGTCTGCTTCACCCAACTATCCATCATATCTTCCACCGGATGCCCTGAAGCCTGCGATAACGCCCTCCATAAATCTCTTGTTTGNGCGTTCGCATACTGATGTTCAGACAGATAGGCCTGTAATCCTTTTTGGAAAGTGTCCGGGCCAAGAAACTGCTCCAGCATCCGTAAAGTAGCTCCACCCTTGCTATAACTAATAGCATCAAANAACTCTCGAATCTCAGAGGGATTCCCGACATTTGCCTCTATTGGGTGAGAATTCCTAAGTCCGTCNAGGCTAAGACCACTATTNGTGTCAGCACTTACAAACTGAGTCCACATATCCCATTCCGGATANAGNTTNTCAACCGCTTTATCTCCCATCCAGGAAGCAAAGCTCTCGTTTAGCCATAAGTCGTCCCACCAAGCCATNGTAACGAGATCCCCNAACCACATATGAGCCATCTCATGAGCTATTACTTCCACTATACGTTGNCGTGCGGCAGCTGCTGAATTTTCCGGGTCATACAGGAGTGCCGTCTCCCTATAAGTAATCGCACCCCAATTCTCCATCGCACCTGCAGCGAAATCTGGTATCGCTATATGATCCAACTTNGACAGAGGAAACGGTATGCCAAAATATCCATTAAAATAACTCAACAAACGAACCGCATTATCTAACGCNTACCTACCCTGCTCCTCACGNCCTCTAGTCGCCCACACCCTCATGAGGGTTCCGCTCGGGGTCTGCTCTTCTACAGAAACCATATCACCAACAATAAATGCAACAAGGTAGGTTGACATTTTGGGCGATCTTTCGAATTTCACAGTTCGCAATCCGGCAGACGCACTCGTCTCACTGATAACAGCTGTATTCGAGATCGCAGCTAATCCATCCGGCACGATCAAGGTCACATCAAANGTAGCCTTAAAAGCCGGCTCATCCCAACAGGGAAACGCACGTCTTGCGTCAGTAGCCTCGAACTGAGTNGAGGCAAGGTACCTCTCGTTGCCGTCATCATCAACATACTGGCTTCGATAGAATCCCCGAAGTTGATCATTCAGGGTTCCTTCAAAAGCCAGATCCATAACTACTTTCCCCGGGGATAACTCCTCTTCAAAGAGGAAAGATATGCGCTCAAGTTCCTCATCCACCGTTACTGTCGGNGGGGCTGCGACGACGTTATCNCTCGTANTAAGNCGCTGAAACTCGATATNCAGNTCTATNGCATTCAAGANGATTTCATTGGTAGCTTCTACCACTTCCAATTCCAGNGTTTCATGTCCAGAGAANGTNAATTTCTCCAANTCAGGTTGCAGCACNAGNTCATAATTCAGAGGCAATACNGCTCTGGATAATTTNTACGGTGTACTTTCAGGCATGGTCAATCTCCTCAGAAANCAATTTANATCAACGNNATNACGNTCTCCCCCCAAAATGCANTATCTCAGGTGGNTTTNGCATCTGCATCAAATCCCACTATACATGNCAGCCNCACGANCCGCAAACCAANGTNNGCAGGGATTATTNGCACNAANTTAAGGGGAGAGNCCCCTANNNGAGNCTCTCCCCTAAAACTCAACNNTATTTNCCTNNTGNNNNAGCCTATAAACCGCTTCCNCCCTCTATNGCTGGNAGGAAGTGNACCTCNCTGNTNTCTNNCACCGNNGCNAGCATACCGATGTCGGTTATNTCACCGTCNACGGCNACTGCTATCTCACTCCTGATTCTNCCATCTTTGCAGATTCGNTCTGCCATTCCNGGNTACACCCGGTCCAACTCTGTTATAAGCTGNCCAACNNTGCCTGCNTGAAGNACTACCTTATCNTNTCCGTCNGCNGTNTCCCTCATAGTCGGCGGTATATAAACCGTNGCCATTACAANTNTAACCTTTAGCCCTCAATTTCACCGAGAGCCTCAAGAATATTGCCTGGNTTCATCGGTAGTTGGCTTAGCCNGGTTCCAATTGCATTATTNACNGCGTTTGAAATCGCAGCCAATCCNGGAACCAAGGGAACCTCTCCAACTCCTCGTGCACCATANGGATGCCCTGGNTTCGGNACCTCAACCAACACGGTATCAATCATAGGNAGATCCAAGCTGGTCGGCATACGATAGTCTAGGAAACTNGAGTTAGCCATTACTCCAGAGTCGTTGTAATAGTATTCCTCATTGAGTGCCCAACCGATCCCTTGCACTGCGCCTCCCTGAATCTGACCTTCTACGTAGCTTGGATGAATCGCCTTCCCAACATCCTGGAAAGCCGTGTACCTCACAACATCCGTTTTGCCTGTCTCCGGGTCCACTTCCACATCAACAATNTGGTGCCCGAAACCAGCACCCACTCCAGGGGGNGTTACCTCGGCCTTACCGACAACTGGACCACCNGTCTCCATCAATCGCCCTGCCAATGCCTTGAAAGTGAACTCCTGCTCAGGATTGGAAGCGCGAGTAAACTTACCTTCGTCAAACTCAACATCCGACGCGTCTGTCTCCCACAACTTAGCAGCTCTTTCCTTCATTTGCCTGACGATGTCATTTGCTGCTTCGTAAGTAGCCCATCCAGTCGCAAAAGCTGTACGGCTTCCTCCTGTAACTGCTGTGTANCCAATGGAGTTTGTGTCTGCCACAACTGGCTTCACGTCGTGNGCATCAAGTCCGAGAACTTCAGCTGCCTGCATNGCAGTAGCGGCACGAGTTCCTCCTATGTCAACNGAACCTGTAACCTGACCAACCGTACCATCGGGATTGACCTGAAGAGTAGCTGACGATTGCATACCAGCATTGAACCAGAATCCACTAGCAACCCCGCGACCTCTGTTAGGTCCGCCGAGTGGGGCATTGTAGTGATCGCTGTTCTTTACTGCCTCTAGCATCTCCACGTTACCAACNNTCCCCAATGGAACACCAGTCACCTGTCGAGTTCCTTGCTTCGCAGCATTCTTCATCCGAAATTCAACTGGGTCCATATTAAGCGATGCNCAAATCTCATCAATNAGGGACTCNACAGCATAAGCTCCTTGAGGTGCACCAGGGGCACGATANGCCGATACTTTAGGCTTATTNACCAATACGTCATAAGCATCAATATGTATATTTTCTATTTCGTAGGGAGTGAACATACACATNGCGCCNGCACCTACTGCAGACCCAGGGAAAGCGCCTGCAGCGAAAGCTAGGTAAGCTTCACCAGCAACGATTGTTCCGTCGTTCTTCACTCCTATNTTAGCTTTCATATATGANCCTGGAGTTGGTCCTGTAGCCTCAAGCACCTCNGTNCGAGTNAGNGTCATTTTCACTGGATGNCCCGACTGCTTGGANANNAGNGCTGCAAGTGGCTCCAGATANACTGGNATCTTGCCNCCGAAACCCCCACCAATCTCCATAGGTATAACCTTNACGCTTGANAGTGGCACGTCCAATANNANTGCNGTATTCGTNCGCACACCAAACGGACCCTGATTGCTAGTCCATATGGTTATATCATCNTCTGTGTTCCACAACACCATGGCACTTTGAGGNTCAATATAGCCCTGATGCGTAGGNGATGTTGTGAANTCTCGCTCAAANACCAAATCGGCATCAGCNAAACCTTTGNNGGTATCACCAATCTCAAATACNGTATGNGTAGCGATGTTGCTNTTCTTNCCAGTATCCTTNCCNAAACTNGTGGTAGTTTGCTGTTCNAGNATNGNAGGAGCTCCNTCTNCCATTGANTCCCGNACNTCCATCACATGCGGTAATACTTCNTATTGAACTTCTATTTCAGCCAAGGCTTCTTCNGCAATGTGAACGGATGTNGCGACAACNGCCGCTANNGCNTGGCCCTTNTACAGTGCTTTATCACGAGCCATCACATTNGTNGACATCTGCATAGCGTTCACTGANGGAGTTTCNCCNACCTCTATNGTTCCAGCCCCGAGNTCAGGCANATCCTTNCCTGTTATNACACCNCNNACTCCNGGATGAGCNGCNGCCTTAGANGTATCTATCGANAGAATCTTGGCNTGNGCATGTGGNCTNCGAAGTATCTTCGCATACAGCAAATCNGATGCNNCNGTNTCNCCNCCATATTTCGCCCGACCGGTGACTTTGTCAGTACCATCNTGGCGAATAGGTCGTGTTCCTANNACTCTATAATCNGTGGTNGCCATTANTATTNACCCTCCTTGAGCTTCTGGGATGCAGAGAGTACAGCCCGGATAATCTTGTCATAGCCTGTGCATCGGCAAAGGTTACCAGCTAGCCAATGCCTAATTCGTGCCTCGTCTGGTTCTGGCTCATTCTCGAGTAGTGCCTTAGCTGCGACAATGAATCCAGGTGTGCATATTCCACACTGCAGAGCCGCTTCTTCCAAAAAGGCCTCTTGAATNGCATGCAAACCATCGGGAGANGCAACTCCTTCNATGGTTTCTACCGTTGATCCNTNGACTTCNGGNCCNAGAACTANGCAGGAGTCAACGATCCTACCATCNANTTTGACNGTGCAAGCACCNCAGTTCCCNTCTGCACAGCCCTCCTTCGTGCCTGTCATACCTATGACATCACGNAGNACTTCATGCANT
Organism: Chloroflexota bacterium; assembly: GCA_002717565.1. GTDB lineage: Bacteria > Chloroflexota > Dehalococcoidia > Lucifugimonadales. The sequence continues at coordinate 63,656 of PBAZ01000002.1, read as the reverse complement.
GTCTGCCTNGGCTCGCACAGAAAATCCTGTTGCTCNCCATTCACATTGACACTNACTTGTAATTTATTCGTAGTCATCTATGCCTCCTTCGCTCGCTGTATCGCTCCATTTAGTGCTCTTCTNGTTAGCACGCCAACTAAGTGACGCCTCTGCTCTACAGTTCCCCTCATATCNGTTATNGGGGTNGCNGCAGCCATGGCNAATTCNGAGGCATGCTGNATNTTTTCCTCNGATGCTTCCTTACCTGCCANNGAATCCCCAGCTTCNTTACAATAAATCGGNGTTGGACCTACTGACGCAATNGCAATCTTGGCTTCNTGAATAANCGCNCCTGCNTCGTCCAANACNACTGANGCACCNGANCCNGCTACCGCNATNTCCATCTCATTGCGNGGNATGAAGCGNAGGTAGTGTGAACTCGAGTGTGGCTTGTTCATTGGCAGTACCATNGATACTANCAANTCACCNGGTTCCAATGCANTNCTACCAGGTCCAGTACAAAAATCTTCAACNGCAATTTCACGCCTACCACTAGGACCGGCTACGACAGCCTTTGCTCCTAATACAATTAANGGACATATAGCNTCCCCNCTAGGAGCGGCATTTGCCAAATTGCCTCCAACGCTAGCCCGACCCTGTATCTGAATACTGCCTATCATCGAAGCTGCGTCAATGAGCCCTGGGTACGCTTGGCTAATGAAATTACCTAGGATTGGATCCTTACCATATATCCTGTAGCACTCGGCCGCAGCACCTATGGTAACGCCTATAGACGGGTCAAGCGACATGCTAGTCAGCTCAGGTATATCTTTAATCTGAACCACTCTCTCCAGTGTGCGGCGACCAGATCTAAGTTGAACCACGAGATCAGTGCCTCCCGCTATGGGTCGAGCCTGATCTCCCTTTTCTGCCAAGAGACTTACAGCCTCGTCGACAGTATGCGCTACGCTATACTCGAAGTTCTTCACCCTCGCACCTCCTTCTCTACATTACTTTAGCCAACTCAATTCAATTTTGTCTTCACTTTTATCTTTAGGCCGGAATTGTACCACTAGCCTAACTAAAATACCAAGCTCTTATGCTTACGTGAGTCTACATATTCTGAGACTCCCTTGGCAAGTTCAAAAACCAAACCATCCCTCGCCAATTAGCCCACAATAGTCAATCCCTACATGCTACCTAAGCACGCTTTAGTGTATCCCAACTACCAGGAATGTAGTTGCACCACGAGGCGTTTGCACCTCTACTTCGTCTCCAACTTCCTTACCCAATAGTTCTTTGCCAACCGGCGAAGCCATAGACAACTTACCTACACTAGGTCGCGCCTCAATAGGTGAAACAATAGTGTAATCAATCGCCTTCTTGGCTCCGTTCTTATTTTTGACAGATACCGTACTTCCTACACCGACTACCTTAGCATCGCCTCCAGAATCAGAGATAGCCAACGCAGAAGACAAGACACTTTCAATCTCTCTGATGCGACTCTGAATATGTCCTTGACGTTCGCGAGCTGCTTCAAGGGGAGCATTCTCTCTTACGTCTTTGTCGGCAGCAGCACGAGCTATTTCTTTCACGACGTTCGGCAATTCATCCTTGAGATTCGCAAGTTGATCTTCCAGATCACGTATGCCTGCTTCCGTCAGGCGATGTTGCTCTTGCCGTGCTTGAGACATCACCGGACTCGGAGTTTGAGATCGAATTTTCTTTTTGGACGCTGCTCGAACATACTTCCCGAGATTTGTCTTAGTTTGCCCACTAGCATAGAGATATTTAAGGAATTCGCGAACTGGCTCCAATCTACGAACACCATCGACAGTCGCCCCTGTTGCCCTGGAGACGTAGTCGGTGATTTGTTTAGCCTGAAGTAAAGTCACATCCTGCGATGATTCTCCTTGTTCAGTCAGAGACCTGATAAACCGTTTTAGCTCCTGAGTAGCCTGATCAGGTACCACTTGATCTGTGAGGTATTTATCGAGAGCGACAGCTAAATCCAAGGGATTCCTCCATATTCACGCTGGTGTCCCAGTCTACTCACTAGGCCTGCCAGAACCAAGAACATCGACTACTTGTCACTACCGAGGCACTGAGCACCTCGCGATACAATTCTTGGGTGGACTGATTGTATTGCCTAGACTTAAGCATGTCAACGCAACCCAAAATGCTACAATCAAAAGGCATAAACGAAATTCTGAAAATACCATCGCATAGCATGTCACCGCCGCCACGAGAGAAGTGTATACCACATCGCAGAGGCTCAAATACAATGCACAAATCCACGCCGCAAAATTCAGGCACGTCGATCCAACTGAACCATTCCCTGTCATTCACATCCTTAGAGGAAGGCATTGCAGCTATGGGGAAAACTCTCACATCTAATCATCGGTTTGCGTTAACTCAGCATTTTACTCTCATACAAGAGGCGAGCAAAGTCACTAATTTAACATCCGTGACTGATTGGGAGACTGCGTCAACGCGCCACTTCCTCGATTCTTTGAGCGTATTCCTGGCGTTTGAGAAAAGTGATGTTTCGAACCCAAGCGTGTTAGATGTCGGAAGCGGCGCAGGATTTCCTGGTATACCAATAAAGGTTTTTCACCCTGAAAGCCGCGTCGATATGATTGAATCTCGCTCCAAAAAGGCTATCTTCCTCCAAAAAGTAATCGACTCATTAGAGCTCACCCATACAAGCGTATACACAGACCGCGCCGAATCTCTTGCCCACAGTACAATGCGGGAATCCTATGATATCGTTGTGGCTCGGGCAGTGGCTCCGATGAACGTACTTGTAGAACTAACGTTACCCTTCGTGCGCAAGGGAGGGATTTTCATCGCAATGAAACAACTAGACATCAGAGATGAATTGCAAAGGGCGCTCACAGGGATCCAACGACTTGGAGGAATTGTATCCACCCCGCCCATTGAGGTCGATTTACCTAATCTATCGCCAAAGCGATCTCTCGTTATAATCGACAAAGCCATGTCTACACCTCACGAGCTACCCCGAAACGCTGGAACTCCGCGGAAAAGACCCCTAAGCTAACCCCAAACCCGAGACTCTGACACGATCGGTTGTCCTTTCTCAAGTTGCGATTTACGCAGATAAGTGGTACTCTTTTGTGCCTGAGAGTGACTAGTACTTTACTATCCCGCAATCACCAAGAGACCATCTCATATCTGTGAACTCTGGAGGACCGAATGCATCTGCTTATTGACGGCTATGGAGCAGATCCTGAATTATTAGCTGACCAACAGTTAATTGCGGAATTTCTTGATGAATTCCCCTCTCAAATAGGAATGACCAAAATATCCTCACCGCAGGTACATAACTACGTAGGAGCGGTTCCTGAAGACTGGGGAGTATCCGGATTTGTCATAATCGCAGAAAGCCATATTAGTATTCACACTTTTCCAGATCGGCAGTACGTGAACATCGACATATTCTCTTGCAAGGAATTCGACGATCAGAGTACTCTGGACAAGCTGCAAACAAGATTCAATCTAACCAATGTGCGATCTTGGTCGGTAAGCAGGGGACTTGAACACCTGAATCCCCCGACAGGGGTAGAACGACTTTCTTGCTAACAAGCCTCATCGCGCTACTATCTCAATTTATGGTGATTTGTTAAGGATTCCAATCCCATGGAACGAAGCGAACCTAACAACGAAATCAACGTATTACCCTTCTCTTTTCTTGGGCTATCAGAAGAACAATCGTCTCTGCCTAACTCAAGGATCGTCATAATCCCCGTGGCATACGATAGCACGACTTCGTACAAGTCGGGAGCACGCGATGGGCCTCTGGCAATCATTCAAGCATCCCGTCATATGGAAGACTACATACTGGAGATAAATCGTGATATGTCCGGATACGGCATCCATACCCACCCACAACTAGAGCCACGGACAGATTCTCCACAATCTATGATCCAACAGATTGAAAATGTAGCAAACAAGTATGCCTCTATGGGCAAATTGGTAGTTACCCTAGGAGGAGATCACTCTATCACCATCGGAACCGTACGAGCACATCATTCCCTTTACCCTGATCTATCAGTTCTATACTTTGATGCACACGCAGATTTCCGAAATGAGTATCAGGGATCAACTTACGGGCACGCCTCAGCTGCCAGAAGAATTTATGATCAAGTGAATCAGTTAGTACAAATAGGAATCAGAAGTATAAGTTCTGAAGAAGCGGACTTTATTGCAGATCATAGGATCCCGTCATTCATGTGGAATAACCATAGCAAGATACTTGATGATAACTACCCGAAGGGATATCCCGCTTTTCATAGCCTGACCCCAGAAGAACGGGTAACAGCAATAACATCTCGGTTATCGGATAATGTATACATAAGTATTGATTTAGATGTTTTTGACCCATCGGAGATGCCATCCGTCGGGACACCTGAGCCGGGAGGATTACGATGGCACGAACTACTCAGCATGATACGCGGTATATCCGAACGACATAAGATTGTTGGATTTGATCTCGTGGAATTAGCCCCTCAGGAAGGTCCTAATTTCGCTGCTTACACCGCCGCACGGCTAGCTTACACTACTATAGGCTACGCACTTCAGTCACAAGACCTCAATTTAAAATGATAACTAGAGAGAATGCTCCAGCGTGACCCCATAGCTCAGGATAGCACCTACTGATTGACCCCTATCTGAGGCTCCCAATCAGTCAATAGTGGCGCCGCTGTAGCACATAGTAGTATGATTGACTTCGAGCGGACTTCTGTAACAAAACGTGCTCTTAGCAATCGAAAGAATCAAATCCTCTTCATCCTAGACCAAGGGGGCCCAATGAACAGTCAACCATATATCAGGGAAACAACGGAATCTTCACCCCAGCCATTGATTTATCTGGATCATGCCGCAACGACTCCCATGCGAAGGGAAGTCCTAGAAGCCATGATGCCGTACTTCTCCCAAACATTTGCTAACCCTTCAAGCCTCTATGGAGCAGCTCAAGAAGCGCGAATGGCTGTAGATAAGGCACGTGACACGGTTGCTGCAGTCTTAGGTTCAAGAAAAAGTGAGATTATTTTCACTAGTGGAGGCACAGAGTCCGACAATACCGCACTCAAAGGTGCTGCATTCGCACTACAGCAAACTGGAAATCACATCATAACGACTGCCATAGAGCACCACGCAGTCTTACACGCATGTCACCAACTTGAACAATTCGGCTTCAAAATATCATACGTACCAGTCGATAAATACGGAATCATAGACCCTGAAGACGTTGCGCAATTAATTACTGATCAAACGATTTTGGTCTCAGTGATGCTAGCAAATAACGAAATAGGGACAATACAGCCAATAGCAGATATCTCTCGAGTGGTGAGAGACTATGAAGAGAAAACTAATCGTACGATTATGTTTCATACCGATGCAGTCCAGGCTGCTGGATCTCTTGACCTCAATGTTAACCGATTAGGAGTTGACTTACTGAGTTTATCGTCTCACAAGATTTATGGCCCCAAGGGGGCAGGTATACTGTACGTGAAACATAGAAAGCCCTTTAGTCCACAACAGGTNGGGGGAGGNCANGAGCGAGAGANGCGGTCNGGAACAGAAGATGTAGCCAGTATCGTAGGTACCGCAACAGCTCTATNCTTGGCTGAANCNGAACGTNAGGAAACTACTNANAGATNCNTANNTNTAAGAGATNTGCTNATCNAGGGAATTGAGCAAAATATNCCNGACAGCCANCTCAANGGACACNCAACAACNCGNCTTCCCAACAATGTAAACTTNTCCTTCAAGGGNGTNGAGGCNGAACCGATTTTGGTTGGCTTAGANCTATCAGGAATAGCTGCNTCAAGCGGAAGTGCCTGCACATCAGCCTCTTTGGAACCCTCGCACGTCCTAATCGCAATGGGACAGGACGTGCAGCTGGCAAGAAGTAGCCTGCGAGTCACTCTTGGANGGGAAACGACTGAACAAGAGATCAAAAAGNTTATTGATACACTTCCTGCTCTTATTCAGCGGTTGCGTGCACTGCCCGCCATGAAAGTCTAAAACAATACTATGCCATGATTACTGCANGTAATGAATTACTTTTTGCATGCTCTTTAAATGCCAGAGATTCGGANCACGACGAGGTTGGGTNCAAAATTATGAGAAGTAAAATTTGGNTTGTTCTTATNCTTGGCATAGTTTCTTTGCCATTGACTTTAGGCTGCTTCACNGAAAACCATCAAACGCGAGTTTCTAAAGGAGCACAACTAACCATCGTCNCTGGTACNCCAAAGATTGCCCAAGAAATTGTATTCAAACACGAAAACGAAATCAGAAAGATCACCCCGAATGCCAATAAAGAATTAGTNGCNGTATANCTTGGNATAGTAAACTCAGATGTCGGCNAAGCATCTCTCTATATTGACTCCGAAGCAGCTGTNCTAAGAGACACAGATTACAAAACTCATAGCATCTTAGACCCATTTAGCGAATCTGAGGTCATTACTTCTCAGGGTGACTACACAGACTCTCAGCTTATGGAATATGTTCCCCTTCTTTGGGGGAANCAAACGCTGATGAAAGATTATCAAATTACAGGATTCCTAATTTTCGAAGTTCCAATCGGTCGTGAATGGCAATCACTGAACTGGTACCAAGGAGACACNNTAGTAGCTAAATTCCCCGANTAAGACGTTTGCANATTTGGCAAAAACAAACCTAATACCTAGTCATGGACTTGCATCTATTCACCCATCCAATCTATGATGTAGGTAGNATCCAGCAAGGTGACCAAGGAGATAGAATGAACTCCCGTAATACACGAAATATATTCGTATACGCCCTGATCGGGGTGGCAGTGCTGACTATCATATTCACCTCCTTACAACCATCTGCAAGTCAACCNCTCCCACTGGGCACTGTAATNCAATGGGCTCAGGAAGGNAAAATCCAAAACATAGAGGTCCGTGGTGAAGAACTTATAGTTCAGACATTCGACGGAACATTCAAGTCTCAAAAAGAACCTGGAACTAGTGTAGTAGATATCCTGTCACAGTCAGGTGCTCAGGTTGGAGCTGGNGGGGTTCAGGTTGAAGTAGTAAACANTACAGGATTCGGAACAGTCTTGGGTTTGATTTTCAACTTTCTGCCATTGATATTCCTCGGNCTACTATTATTGTTCATCATGAGGCAAGCACANGGCAGTAGTAATCAAACNCTCAATTTCGGTCGTAGCAAAGCCAAAATGCTAGTAGCCGANACCCCCACAGTAACTTTCGACGATGTCGCTGGTGTCGAAGAATCAAAGCAAGAGCTACAAGAAATAGTCGAGTTCCTAAGATTCCCAGAACGATTCGCCTCCCTAGGCGCTCGCATACCTAGAGGGGTCCTTCTGCTCGGACCACCTGGCACCGGAAAGACACTCCTAGCAAAAGCAGTTGCGGGCGAAGCAGGGGTTCCATTCTTCTCNCTAAGTGGCAGTGAGTTCGTTGAAATGTTTGTCGGAGTGGGTGCAGCTCGAGTGCGTGACTTATTTGATCAAGCTAAGAAGAATTCCCCATGTATTATGTTCGTAGATGAAATTGANGCTGTGGGACGTCACCGTGGAGCTGGGTTAGGTGGAGGACACGATGAGCGCGAGCAAACACTGAACCAAATACTTGTGGAAATGGACGGATTCGANACCGGTACAAACATTATCGTNCTTGCCGCAACAAACCGACCAGACATATTGGACCCGGCACTGCTCNGACCTGGCAGATTTGACAGGAGAGTAATACTNGACAGTCCAGANATTGCAGGTAGAGAGGCTATNCTAAAAGTTCATGCCAAGGGCAAGCCTATAGATGAAAGCGTCGANCTAACTATAATAGCTAGGGAAACACCTGGCTTCAGTGGAGCTGATTTGGCGAATGTAATCAACGAAGCTGCCCTGCTAGCTGCTCGCANNAGNAAAACTTCAATAACTCGGTCAGAATTCGAAGAAGCACGGGAACGAGTTATGATGGGGCCTGAACGCAAAACTCGGGTCATCACTGAACGCGAGANGGAAATCACAGCCTACCATGAGGCTGGGCATGCTTTAGTCGGATGGTCCTTGCNAAACGTCGATCCTGTTCACAAGATATCTATAGTCGCACGAGGGAATGCTGGAGGGTATACTCATTTCCTCCCCGAAAGAGATAGAACCCTGTGGACAAGATCTCAGTTCGAAGACATGCTCGCAGCAGCATTAGGTGGCAGAATAGCNGAAGAGATCACCTTTAGCGAAATTACCACAGGCGCAAGTAATGATCTTGAAAATGCAACCAATATCGCAAAACAAATGGTAACCCAGTATGGTATGAGCGACAATCTGGGACCCCGAACTTTTGGACGCAGGGAGCAAATGGTGTTCCTTGGNAGGGANATATCTGAACAGCGCGACTACAGTGATCACATAGCAGAACAAATTGACGAAGAAGTGCATTCNTTCATACAACGAGGGTATTCTCGAGCAAAAGAGATACTAGTCAATAAACAATCCAAACTCGTGCAAATCGCCAAATATCTGATGATTAACGAAACGGTTGAAGGCGAAGCTCTGGCGCATCTGATGGAGAGCGAACCTCCCGCTATTGAGCCAATTCCATCAGCAGTATAGCCTTACAGTGAACTAATCTCCTGTAGTAACGCCTCTATCATCCTGTCCTCAGGCACCACTTGAGATTTCTTACCCTTACGAAAAATGACAGCTCTACCATTACCCGCTGCTATGCCTACGTCTGCATCTTTNGCCTCTCCCGGNCCATTTACTTCACANCCCATCACGGCAACCTTGATCGGCTTATCTATACTTTTTAGCAGTTCATCAACTTGGTTTGAGAGCTTNAGCACATCGACATCTGCTCGCCCGCAACTTGGACAAGCAATCANCGTCACTCCTTTTTGCCTCAAGTTCAGAGACTTTAGGATATCGTACCCNACCCTTACCTCTTTAGTAGGATCATCACTAAGAGATACGCGAATAGTATCTCCTATACCATCAGCTAGCAGTATNCCCAAGCCTATAGAACTACGCACAGAACCTGATTCGTAAGTTCCAGCCTCAGTGATGCCCAAATGAAGTGGGTAAGGCACAAGTCGAGCTATCTTCCGATAAGCAGCAACTGCGGTCGGCACATCAAAGGCCTTTAAGGANACTTTTATCAAATCGAAATCAAGATCTTCCAGTAAACTGATTTCCCATATCGCAGTATCGACCATATGNTCAACAATGCCGAATTCTCCTGGTTTCGTATCCTCCCATTTCGGAAGTGTATTGACCGCATCATTGAGTCGTGTTAGTCCTCTAGTCTTACCTATCCCNCCTACAGGCGGTAAGCTTCCAAAATTCACTCCGATTCGTATAGGNACCTGCCTTATTTTGGCCTGCTCGANTACCATACTGACATGTTCAGTATTNCGAAGATTACCAGGNTTTAGTCTCAAGCAATCAACCCCACTCTCAAGAGCNTCAAGAGCAAGTTGATAATGGAAATGTATGTCNGCAACTAACGGTATATCAATTTGGCGTTTGATTTCCTTAAGNGCTTTCGCNGCTTCCATGTCTGGAACAGCAACACGAATAATGTCACACCCAGCTTCTTCAAGTTCCTTTATCTGACTGACTGTGGCGTTAACGTCACGAGTATCAGTCTTTGTCATTGATTGCACTGTTATNGGCGCATCTCCACCGACTTTAACTCCTCCAACCCACACTGGCTTTGTTATTCTTCTACTCAAAGGTGTTCTCCTTNTCACGTATTACCCNCTATCATCAAAAGAAATTCTCACCATCTATAAGACGCAGTATATCGTGATAGCTGATAATAAGAAACAGCGACACAAGCAGCACGATACCCAGCAAATGAACAAATGCCTCTTGATGCGGCGAAATCCTCTTGCCACCGCGTAAAACTTCTAACAATAAAAAAAATAACCGCCCTCCATCCAACCCAGGAATCGGNAGTACATTTATCACNGCCAAGCTTAAACTGAGACTGGCGACAAAGGCAACTAAAGGCATAATTCCTATTTTGGATACCTCTCCAGTCATCTGGGCAATACCCACTGGACCGGCAAATTCAACTTGCCCNCCTGGACCACCAAAAACAAACCCAGTGATGCCACGCTTGATCATTAAAAGCATGTCCCATATCTGGGATAATGCTTTACCAATAGACTGCGGGACCGACAGTGAAGTCCGGATAGTCTCTTGATCGATGTGGGCTATGGTAATCCCGGTAGGACCCTGACCAANGGGCCAATCACTTCGTGGTGTCACTGGNATATACATTTCTTCNAGNCCATACCCNGTCCACCTTGCAATTTTCCATATCCCAGTTTCTCCAAGCGACANATGAACCTGATAAATCAAATCTTGNCCGTGNATGATTTCATAGTCGCCCAATGCAAGTACTTGATCGCCTTCTTTTAAACCCGCAATCTCNGCAGATCCACCAGGAACAACCGACTCAACAATTACCTTNGCCTGAATCGTATCGTGGGGAATTACGTAAATGGCCGACAATAAAAAAATTGCTACAAATAAATTCATCGCTGGCCCCGCAATTAAGACAGAAGATCTCTTCAGCAAANTTTTCGATGCAAGNCTAGCTGGATCGGAAGGATCTTCTTCTCCCAACAACCGAACAAAGCCTCCTAAGGGAATGATGTTGAGGCTATACACGGTATCCCCTCGAATCACTTTGAAGAGCCTAGGGGGAAATCCGATCCCAAATTCCAAGACACGAACNCCAAAATATCGAGCGGTTAAATAATGTCCAACTTCATGCACAAGCACCAATGACCCTAGAACTGAAAGAAATAATACAATCGACCTAAGTATCTCGATCATGCGAAGACCGATTTCCAGCGCTCNAGGGTTACTCTTTCNGCCCATGCCTCGGCNTCAACGATCTCTTCTAAAGNGGGCTCAGATACACCAGNGTGCATATCAAGAACCTCNGCAAGTAGTCTACTTATTCCAAGAAAGGGCAGCTTATTTTCTAGGAATAAGTTCACCGCNACCTCATTNACAGTNGCGGCNACTGCCGGAAAGGTCCCTCCCNGCTTCCCGGATTCAAGAACAAGCTCGTAACAGGGATATTTCTGGAGGTCGAGTTCTTCAAACGTCAGCGGAGAAAACTNTACAGGATCNTAGGTATAGTCTTTGTCTCCGNANNTGCGTTCTCCTCCAAAAAGAGCATACTGGATCGGAATACGCATATCCGGCTTACCTAACTGAGCTTTAACTGAACCATCTACGAAACGAACCATAGAATGAATAACACTCTGACGATGCATAACGACCTGAATAGATTCGAACGGTATATCGAACAACCAGTGTGCCTCGATAACCTCAAAGGCCTTGTTGACTAAAGTCGCAGAGTCGACAGTTATCTTTTTACCCATCTGCCAGGTGGGATGATTTAAGGCTTGTTCAGGAGTAANTCGAATTAATTCGTCCACAGTATAATCCCGAAACGCCCCGCCAGATGCAGTTATNATCAATTCATCGACNGAATCACGATTCTCACCGACTAAGCACTGNGCGATAGCGCTGTGTTCGCTGTCAACTGGTCGTATAACTACTCCAGAATCCACTGCACACTGCGATACCAATTGTCCCGCCGTAACTAAAACTTCCTTAGAAGCCAAGGCTACTTCTTTACCTGCTTTCAAAGCCTGTAATGTTGAAATACGCCCAGCGCTAGCTGTACTCGCCATAACGACCAAATCNACTTCGCTATCCGTAACAATATGATCNATTGCTACTACNGANGTACTAGAAGGAACGTCNATGTGCCNACCTGAAGTAGCTGAAACGAACTTTGGGCGAAATTCATGTGCTTGCGATGNTAAGAGCTCCACATTGNTTCCAGCCGCTAACCCAACAACGAACAGCAAATCTGGAAAGTCACGAATTACTGCCAACGTTTGTGTCCCAACTGAGCCAGTAGACCCAACAATGGCCAGATTTATCACGAAACAACCCCATGGATAAAGAAATTAAAACTTAGGATATATACACTTTGGAAACATGATACAGCACAGGCAATACCAGTACAACGCTGTCAATCCGGTCCAAGATTCCTCCTTGTCCCGGAATAATTCGNCCNGAATCTTTAACTCCAGCCACCCGCTTTAACTTAGACTCAGCGAGGTCCCCTATTTGCCCTATAGCAGACACAGCGGCCCCAACACATAGTGCCACCCATATCCCGGTACCAAGGGAAAATACTTTGAGCATCAACACAGAGACACACACACCACTCACCCAGCCCCCAATAGCTCCTTCAATGGTCTTNGAAGGGCTAATTGCAGGGGCCAATGGACGTCGNCCAAACAGCCTCCCAAACACGTAAGCACCTGTATCCGTTGCTGCAACAATTATCANCCCATACAACAACCAAATTCTCCCNTCCCCATCATCAACTATCCAGGGAATATGAGAAAGAGTAAATCCCAAATAAAGAAAACCCATAGATTCCGCCAGAATCATCTTGGCGATCTGAGCAGGATTTGTCCACAGGAAATATGGAAGNCCNGATATCACCAATAATACCGCCACTCCCACTAACACTGCCTCAGGAACAATATCCCATCCACTATGACCAGACATTATGACTGCTGTCCCTACAGAAAAAGCTAATGCCCACAGTCTGGCATTCCANCCAATACGCCGCATCAAATTGCAAAATTCAAACGCTGCCAAAACTGCACAGCATGCTNCAACTCCTANGACAGCTAATGCTGGAGCGTACATNACCCCTGATATCGTGAGCACGATTAAGACTACCCAACTTGCTACCCTTGTTGGCACTAGAACGNTGCTCGCCTTTTCCACACCATGCTCCGATTCTTACACTTGAACGACTACAAGGCGCCGTATCTTCTTTGTCTATTCTGAAACACAGCAATCGCCTTAATAAACTCTTCGCCGTCAAAATCGGGCCAGTAGCAATCNGCTGCATAATATTCACTATAGGCACTTTGCCANAGAAGAAAATTACTGATCCNCTGCTCTCCGGCAGTACGGATAATCAAATCAGGATCCGGCGTTTCTCCGGTATACAAGTATCTTTGAAACATTTCTGCGTCTATCGAATCGTGAGAGACAGCATCTCGAATCATCGCCCGAGTAGCGTCCAAAATTTCTTGCCTACCACCGTAATCAAATGCCAGAGCCACCTCTAATCCAGTGTTATGCTTAGTCTTTTGCACGATCCCTAAAATAATATCTTGCAAATCCAAAGGCAATCTCCCTAGCCTTCCTATATGGCGTAGCCTTATGCCACGAGTATTAAACGAGTCCGAGCGAGTCCTGAGATTCTCGGCCAGCAGGTTCATCAAACCACCCACTTCAGACTGCGGACGATTCCAGTTTTCCGATGAGAAAGCATAGGCAGTAATGTAACCAATCCCCATCTTGATAGCTACATCAAGAATTGCATCCAAATTCCGAGTACCCGCACGATGACCTTCAATTCGGGGAAGGCCACGGCTTTCCGCCCAACGACCATTCCCATCCATAATCATCGCCACGTGTATTGGAATAAGTTCCTGTGAATCAGCATTACTACCAACCAAAGGGTCAATCACCCCACTAAACATACTTGATCTCTAAAATCTAAGCGGAATCCCGCTTAGATTTCCATTACATCTTCTTCCTTTTTGTTAGCCCTAACACCCATCTCGGAAGTATAGGTATCGGTGTGCTTCTGCAACTGATCCATTGCTCGCTTTACTTCATCTTGAGAAGCTTCTTTATTTTTTTCCAAAGACCTTAATTTATCCTGAGCATCTCTACGGAGGTTCCGGATGGCGATTTTCCCATCCTCCGTCTTCTTACGCACTACCTTTACCAATTCCTTTCGGCGATCCTCAGTCAACTGGGGGATAGCAAGTCGTACAAGAGTACCGTCATTACCCGGAACCAAACCAAGATCTGAATTGGAGATAGTTTTTTCTATGACCTCTATCGCACTTCGATCCCAAGGTTGCACTACCAGCAATCGGGCTTCAGGTGCGGATATAGTAGCAAGTTGGTTCAGTGGCAAAGTTGTACCATGATAATCCACAATGAGATTTTCGATAAGACTAGGAGTGGCCCGCCCAGTCCTTACTGTTAAGAACTCTCGCGCCAGTGCTTCAACCGCCCGCTCCATTCGCAACTCGATGTCTAACAGTATTTCTTCTATGTTTTCCATGAGTCTACCTCTAATGTCTTTCTAGAATGTAAGGTTTTTACGGTGTCGATATTAATGTTCCGAGTTCCATTCCTGAAACTGCTGCGGCTAAGTTACCTTGCTTAAATAGATCGAAAACCAGTATTGGTAACTGGTTGTCCATACACAGTGCTAAAGCTGTCCTGTCCATAATTTCCAGTCCTAAGGTAAGACTAGACAAATGTGTTAGGTTATCGAATTTAGATGCGTCCGGATTAAGATTAGGATCACTATCATATACGCCATCAACTTTGTTTTTGGCCATAAGCAAAACGTCTGCAGTAATCTCAACAGCCTTCAAAGCAGCAGCTGTATCTGTAGTCATAAACGGATTCCCGGTACCACCCGCAAATATAACCACCCGTCGTTTTTCCAAATGACGCATCGCGCGTCTCCTTATATACGGTTCAGCAACGGAAGTAACCTCAATCGATGTTTGGGTCCGCGTCTCTATGCCAACCCGCTCTAAGGCATCCTGCAAGGCGAGAGCATTGATAATTGTTGCCAACATACCAGCGTGATCTGCAGTTGTCCGATCCATTCCCTGTTCTTCTGCAGTTGCTCCTCTCCAAATATTGCCCCCACCGACAACAATACCCAACTCAATGCCCAATTGCTGAACCTCTGCTAATTCTTTAGCCACGTACTCCAATACATCCCAGTCATGACCTAGAGATGTTGTGCCGGCTAGGGCTTCACCACTAATTTTCAGAACCGCTCTACGATACCTATTGAGCATGACAACCCGATCCTAATATTCCTGATATTTGCAAGACGAATTATATCTACAACACACAATCACTACAACATTGACACTGACATCAACAGACAGATCGGCAAATCTTCATCAAACAAAATCCCCAGAAGGTTTTTAGAAACCTCAGGGGACTTTAATTTTCACCAGCGACCGTTTTCTAGAAACAAACAACTATATCGTTACAGACTTATCCTATACTACGAACCTAGCTCATATCTGACAAACCTTCGTATTCGTATGTTCTCACCTACTTTGCCAACGGTCTCATTTATCAAATCTCGAATGGTTTTGGAGTTATCTTTGATGAAATCCTGATCAAGTAAAGGAATACCCAGTATTAAGGGGTCAACATCCTCAGGAACATCATCCCCGCTAATATATACGGGGGCCATAGCAGCAATTTGCATAGCTAAATCGTATACTAATTGCTGAAATTCGTCGGTTCGCGCAACAAAATCAGTTTCACAATTAACCTCAACGAGGGCTGCTACTTTACCACCTTGATGTATGTAGGATTGGATAAGCCCTTGTCCCGTTTCGCGATCAGACTTTTTCGCCGCCAGTGCCACGCCTTTCTCAAGTAGCAGTGCAACTGCCTTCTGGGTATCACCACCAGCATCTTCTAAAGCTTTCTTACAGTCCATAATGCCAGCACCAGTTTGATCACGCAGTAGTTTTACACTGTCTAAAGATATATTCAAATCACAAATTCCTTCCTGTTGGTAGTATCAATCACACAAAACTGAGTGGACTAAGTTGAATTAGTCTAGTTGCTGCCTTGTGAGCCAGAGATGCCATCTCCATCATCATTTAATGCATTGGACTCTGCTCCAATAGCCACCGGCTCAATTTCCTGATCTTGCGCGTCATCCGAGTCCACCGCATCCTGTGAGTCAGCTAACTTAGCCTCGTACTGACCCCTTCCATCCATAACCGCATCTGCCATCCTACCTGCGACAAGCTTTATTGAGCGTATAGCATCATCGTTGCCAGGAACTGGGAAATCCACCAACTCGGGATCACAATCAGTGTCAACTAGACCAATTATTGGTATACCAATCTTTCGTGCTTCAGCCAACGCAATGGATTCTTTCGATAGATCCACTACAAACAATGCGTCCGGAACTCGGTCCATGTCGCGAATGCCATCGAAATATCGATTAAGTTTCACAATTTTTTCTTCCAGCTTCTGTGCCTCTTTTTTGGGAAGCAAGGAAAATCCACCTGTGTCACGCCGCTGCTCCAACGATTTTAGATAATTAACCCTAGATGACACAGTAGTAAAATTGGTGAGGGTCCCACCTAACCAACGTGAATTTATATAATACATACCACATCGATCAGCCTCGCTCTGGATAGCCTCCTGTGCCTGCCTTTTTGTACCTACGAAAAGTACTCTTCCGCCATCCGCAGCAATCTCAGACATTGCTCGTGCAGCCCTTTCCAGAAGGGACATCGTCTGTTGAAGGTCAACTATATAAATACCATTTCTCTCTGCGAAGATGTAGCGCTTCATCCTTGGATGCCATTTCCGAGTTTGATGGCCGAAATGAACCCCTGCTTCTAACAGGGACTTCATAGTCACCCCCGTTCTCTGGTCAGGAAACCTTCGTGGCTGTGCAGGAGGTGCGGCTTGCGCGACCACTGGCTCGTCGGCTACAACTTCAACTGCCGGAGCTTCAACTGGCTCGTCGGCTACAACTTCAGCTGCCGGAGCTTCAACTGGCTCCTCGGCTACAACTTCAACTGCCGGAGCTTCAACTGGCTCCTCGGCTGCAAATTCAGCTACCGGAGCTTCTTCCACCTCACTGCCATCAGTGGGGTTAACATCCTCATTTTGGTCACCATCGAGCATTAGCAATAACCTCAAATATGTTAGTTAAATTAACCTTCCATCAGCCTCTCTAGGAGTCTTCGGACGTGCGAAGTATAGCACGAGCGAACACACACAGCAACGCCCATGGAATCTGGCCGTCAAGCACCCTTAGGTACTTAGACCTCATTATCCCTTTAATTTTCGAAATTCACGGAAATTCACGCCGTGTGAATCCCGTATGTCTGGTCATCATCCAACATCTTCGTGAGCCACGAGGCGGGAATAACTCTACTGTAACTACGAGATTGAAGATGACTGGCCACGCTTTTGTATATGCTATCTATCGTTTTAGGCTGATTCCTATCCCGAACCAATATTCTGAAAACGATTTCCTTGATACTCATGTACTCTCCTAGATACTCGTCCTTGGTGCCACAACACTTGTTGAACTGAGTAAAGTGCTCCTTAACCGACGGATACTTATCTGGAGTGCTGCCTATATCTTTTCTACAGTTACTACATCTGCGACTTGTTAAAACTCCCGCAAGGTCCTTTCCGTTTTGTTTGTACCATTCCAGATCAACCTGGTATCGCGCAACCTCAGCGGTATTCTTTTCTTTGCTAGCCATGCGCTACACCTCCTTGATTTATCTTCATAGGGATCGCAGCCGGTAGGTAATAGTACACGAAATCAGGATTCTTGCAACAAAAAGAAGAGAGTGCCGTTGAAAAGAATAGGGCGACCACGAAAAGTTACGCCTCTCAGCTTATGAAACATATTCCACTCGATCCCAATCAGTTACATGTACTTGAACCTGATCACCTGCACGTATGAATTTCTGATTTTCTGGGCATATTGCCAGTCCATTGGATTTAAGCATAGAACTTAGCAAATTTGATCCCTGGTTGCCAGTTGTCGAGGCAATAAACCCCCCATCCTGATAACGAATAATCACTCTGGCATATACACGTCTACCATCATTGTTTTCTATTGAATCTTGAAGCACGGCATCAACAGTGTTACGAAAAACATTCGGTATCCCTAACATTTTCCTAATTGATGGTCGAGCGAAAATCTCAAAAGCCACCAGAGCACTAACCGGATTACCAGGCAACCCCAGATGGGGAATAGCTTTGCCCGAATCGTCATAGAGCATACCGAATGCTAAAGGCTTGCCTGGACGCATTCGAACAGACCAAAACCCCATTTCACCACGAGCAGATAAAACGTCTTTAACTACATCAAAATCGCCCTTTGAAACACCTGCAGAGGTTATCAATAAATCCCCCCTGAGGCACTCATCCAGTTTATCGTTTAAATCATCAACATTATCCCGGGCAATACCAACGAAATTTGGTATACCACCACTAGCACGGACTGCTGCTATCAAGCCAACGCCGTTAGCATCATAGATTTTGCCATCATCTAATTTTTCTCCAGGCAACACTAACTCATCTCCGGTGGACAATATGGAAACAATAGGCCTTCTTACTACTGGAACCTGACCTAATCCAATAGAGGCTAATCCACCTAGATCCACAGAGCGAATCACTGTACCAGCCGGATACACAAGCTGACCTTGTTTGATATCCTGACCAAAAGGCCTTACTGAAGATCCCTTAGGGGAGAGATACTTAATCGCAACTCGACCGGGAACCATCACTGATTCCCGCCTTTCGGTACGCTGAGGCTCATCAGTATCCTCAAACGGGATCACTGTATCAGCTCCATTTGGAATTGGAGCTCCGGTCATTATACGACTAGCGGTTCCAGGGGTTACTTGCTTCAACGGTAAAGACCCAGCCGCAATCTCATCTATTACCTGCAAATAGATCGGTGTATGCTCGGAAGCTTCGGTAATATCCTCGTGCCTAACAGCATACCCATCCATAGCCGAATTGGTTAGTGGCGGAATATTTATTTTCGAAACCAGATCCTGGGCTAGAACTTGGCCAATCGCTTCACTTAAAGGTTTTTCTTCCGATTCCAATACATTCATAGCCCTCAGAATGTACTCTTGTGCCTCTTCGACAGACAGCATTTCGTCGCCGTAGTGCCTATGTGCGTGATCTGTGCCCATTTAATCCTCGTTCCTGAATAAATCCCACGACCAAAGTAAGCTGCCACTCAGGTTCGTAACCTAATCCCGTACTGCAAATTAAGATTTTGCAAAATTTCGCTCTCTGCAAGGCTAACTTCTTCCGTTGTCAAGGTAGTATTAATCGTCTGGAAGAATAGCCTATATCCAAGAACACGAGTAGAGGTATCCTGATCCTCTTCCTCATATAAGTCAAAGAGCGTAGCATCAACAACTAACGGATGATTTTGTATTACGCTCTTGATTGAGTCTGATGATTGTTGTTTGTGCGCTATTAAAGAAAGATCTCTATAAACCCCAGGGGTTCTTGAAAAAGAGTCAAATGATGTAGGCTCCGCATAAGAGCTTATACTCTGATACACGGCATCGAGATCTACTTCAAACAAGGCTACTGTTTCCAAGTCCAAGCCATAGGCCTTTGAAACATCTAACGCTATCTCTCCGACCACTCCCAAGACTGTATCCTCATTTTCCGCCAATGTGAATACGGCAGAGCGACCGCCTTCCATCCAATAGTCTTCTTGCGGCAAAAACTTAACGCCTATACCTAACTTGGAAAACAATGACTCCAAGACTCCTTTCGCATCGAAAAACCCCAATTTGCCCTTTTCTCCAATCCAAGTCCCGTCCCACCTTTCCCCAGCGAATAAGCCAACTAAAACTTCCTTCTCTTCTGGTAAATCGTGCTGCCTCCTCAGGAATATTCTTCCTGATTCAAACAGCCTAAGCGTCCTATTTTGCCGGCGATAGTTATATGCAGCAACCTGCAATATACTGGGACGTATTGATGCACGGAGAAATTCATGGTCTGTAGTCATTGGATTAAGAATTTTCACAGATTTGTCCACTAGATCCCTCGGAAGCGAATTCATTACTGATTCACTAATCAAGGGGTAGCTGACAATCTGTTGCATACCAGCAGCCACAAGCGCATCCACGGAGAAATCACGCAATTCTTTCTCGCCCGAAGCCTGAGCAGGTGGCAGGGCAGTAGAAAGAGCGACCGGCGGAATCGAATCGTATCCGACGACTCGGGCCAATTCCTCGATCAAATCTTCTTCAATGGCGATATCACTCCTCCACGGAGGAACGATTACCTCCACNTATCGCGGGTTTTGNTCAACCAAATCAAATCCCANNGATTCTAGCGTTGCTCTCGCTACATCCAAATCAATCTCCACCCCGAGAACAGTCAGGATACGGTCTCCCGTTATTCTCACTACTACTGGCNGGACCTGATCAGAATCACTCACATCGACAATCTCAGAGCTTACAGTTCCACCAGCAATCTGCTCCAATAAAAAGCAAGCTCTTCTCAATGCATATTCCGGTAACCGGACTCGTAGCCCTTTTTCAAAACGATTAGAGGCATCAGTTCTTATACCCAAACGCCGCGAAGTTTTCCGGATTGTGGCAGGNGAGAAACTTGCTGCCTCCAGAACTAAATCAACAGTATGCGCATCNACCTCCGTTGCCCTTCCACCGATAATNCCTGCAATCGCAATAGGCCCTGAACCATCGGCTATCACCAAATCATCAAACGACAGTGAATATTCATTGCCATCCAGAGTTTGTATAAGTTCCTCAGAAGTTGCATTTCTCACAATGATTGTTTCACCCTTGATCTTATTACTATCAAANGCGTGCAATGGTTGNCCCAGTTCAAACATCACGTAATTCGTGATATCTACAACATTATTTATTGGTCGCTGCCCAACGCTTCTCAGACGCTGTTGTAACCAATCAGGCGATTCGGCNACCTCCANCCCTCGCATATTCACACANAGGTACCTCGGACAAAGATCCGAATCNTCAACNCGCACNTCNAAATGTTCGTCTATAATTCCATGGGAGGAATATTCCAATGTNGGAGCGGTNAGATCTGTCTTATTTAAAACCGCCAACTCACGAGCTACTCCAANNAAAGACATTGCATCGGGACGATTAGGAGTAGCTTCCAAATCGAGACTTATCCCACCAAGGTATTCGCTAAGCGGAATCCCTATCTGCGCGCTGGCCGACAAGACCAAAATACCAGAATGATCGTCGCCAAGNCCTAGNTCTTGTTCNGAGCAAATCATTCCACTTGAGGNTANTCCTCTAATCTTTGCCCGCTTCAGTTGTTCATATTCACCCGTCGCAAAATTCATAAGAGTAGCCCCAACTTTTGCCAAGGCTATTTTTTGTCCGACTTCAACATTCGGCGCACCACAAACGATTTCTANCACCTCATCGCCAACGTCTACTCCACATACTTTCAATCGATCTGCATTAGGATGCTCAGAAATAGATTCNACGNACCCTACATACACCCCATTCATAGATGTAGCTTTATCGTCTANTCCTGAGACTTCCAATCCAGCCATTGTAAGNCGATGCGCTATCAGCTGGGGATCATAATTNACGTCCACATAATCAGAAAGCCAATTGATTGGAATTTTCATACTAATGTCCTCTATTATTTATTGACGNCTATGCNCCCAAAATTCAAGCCNAAATCTGACAAAGCGTTATTGAGGGAACACGTGTCGAATGATGGCTCNCGCTTCTTGCCCATCCATTGTTCCCACCNTCCAATATGAATAAGCTAGAACTGCATCAAGAATCTCAAGTCATTGGTATAAAAATGACGAATGTCATCGATCCCATACTTAAGCATCGCTATTCTCTCTGGTCCCATACCAAACGCAAATCCCGTGTACTTTTTGGGATCATACCCCACCCGCTCCAAAACCTTNGGATGNACCATCCCTGCNCCCATGATTTCTATCCATCCGCTTTCTGCACAAACCCTACACCCTGCTCCGTCACACTTAAAACAATCCACCGATACATCAACCCCAGGTTCTACAAAGGGGAAATAATCACACCTAAACCGTATCTTTCTGTCACGCCCAAAAATGCGACGAGCAAACTCATATAATGTCCCTTTAAGGTGAGCGAAATTTATACCTTCATCGACGGCTAACCCTTCTATTTGATAAAAATGCCATTCATGGGTAGGATCCGTTGCCTCGTATCGATAACACTTTCCGGGGACTAACACTCGAATCGGAGGTTCAGTGCGCTCCATGACTCTTGCCTGCATNGGAGAAGTATGGGTTCTCAACAGCGTAGAGAACCGTCCATCTTTATCTTGTTGATCAACCCACAACGTATCCCACATGTCCCGGGCTGGGTGATCTTGCGGAATATTCAGAGACTCGAAATTATATTTATCCCACTCCACTTCAGGGCCTTCAACCACCTGAAAGCCCATCGAGGAAAATGCCTGAGTGATTTCCCTGACTATTTGAATGGTTGGGTGTAATCTCCCAACAGAAGGCTGTCTCCCAGGCATCGTAACATCAATGCTTCTCTGAAAGTGCATCCTCGAATTGGNTTCTTGTAGTGTGTTAAGAGTAGACTCGTAAAGTTCTTCTAGAGACTTCCGTGCAGTGTTACCNGCAGCNCCTATTACCCGCCGTTGATCTACTGGTAAAGAACTAAGACCCCNCAAGGCAANTGTAAGTGCACCACTTCTCCCTAGATACCTGAGGCGCCATTGTTCCAACTCTTCCAAATCANCTACCTTAAGCAATTCTTGTCTGCCCAAGGTAAGCAATTGATCTATGCTCTCGTTAGTTACCGGTTGACCGGGCGTTAAATCATCGTCAGTTTTGGANTCCATACGATAATCCTCTCAATGTCATATAGCTACGCGTAAACTACTATTACTGCCTGCTTATAATACATGATATTACGGGTTAATCCCACGCCCGTTTTATTCTGGGAANGGGACGCNTACACGATCATCCAAAATATCATCACAGTTAACGATAGTGAGAAAACTTGTTTATATTGATCAAAATTGCATACAAAATCAGGTATTCAATTGCTTATTAAGCTGCCTACTCAGGTATTGACAATCGGACCTCCGGTACGCTAATATTNCACAGGTAGTATAGGCGTCGTGCGACGTTTTGCGTCGCAATCCAAAGCGTCGTCCTGATGCACCACGTGAAGTTGGGTAGAAAAAGGAGTACTTATCATTATGTTTCTCGCATCGTACCATTCTCGAGCAGGCCCGAAGAGGCTCTCATGGCGTGCCGTCAATTCAGACGTGCACAGTAAGACACGTAGGNCAAGCGAACATGTATCCAAAGGGAACAAAACACTAGGAAAGCAAGGGGGTAACAAGTGAAGACACACAAGCGACTAAGCGCGCTAAGTCTACTAGGCGTCCTCGTATTGCTGTTTTCTCTAGTGAGTGTAGCACCCGCAAGTGCNGCCTCAGCAGGAGTGATATCACTNAATAAAACATATGTGACCACCCCATCCGCTGCAGGAGCAATAGAAGTAACACTCACAGACAGCGATCTGGACNTAGCAGCTCAAGTAACTGGAGAGGCCAGCGATTTTGGAGGCACAGCTTACGCCTTCCCATTCACCAATGGGAGTGACGGAGGCANACTCNAGACNNTTAAGGTAAAAGTATCTCCAATCATGGACTCAAACGCCGACGGGTTCGTCAACTATCTGGACGTCACGACAAATATCGCAGACTTACAGGTGTACTCAGTTGACTCACTCAACGGATTGGTTACACTTCAGGCAAAATCATCGGAGTCATCCACCAGCAGCACAGCTTTCACANTAACCTACAAGTCTGCTGGCGTTCAGACTACTGGAACCACNTGGGCCAATGGCGCAGTTAAGGTAACCAGTACAACTGACGCAAATGGATTCGTTCTCCAACTTAAAGAAACTAGCTCTAACAGCGGCGTATTCAAGGCCACGTTCTCCACTGGTACTTCAACCAGCACGACCGGAGCCAACGACGCANCTANCAACACACGACCGGCAATAGCTGCCGTAAGTGGCGCGATTGTCACAGTNAGCTACAAGGATGCGAGTCCTGCAGCCACAAAGACAGCGACCACTACTGTGGAAACAACCAAGCCNGTAGTGAGTGTCGTATCACNNTCAACTGGAACGTCGACTCAGAACGTCAACCCTAAGTTGATCGTGAACGTAACTGACAGTGATTCCACAGTTGACAAGGCGACCATCGCCTTCAACGTAACTGGCGCCACAGCAGGAGCCATTACAACAACTGCCATTGCTGGNGGTTNNCAGGCAGAAAGCACATTATCCGGTCTCTCAGCTGGAACGACAGCAGTGACTTGGAATGTGACTGCCAACGACAAAGCTNGTAACACTGGTACTAGTGACTCAAATGCCACTACTACTGGTAACCAGAATCATGCCCTCAGCGTTGACACAGTAGCACCTAACTTTGATACACCAATTGGTGCAGAGACTGGTCATTTCTGGGACACAGCAATCACAACAGCAGATAAGAACAACGCAACTGCTACTAAGGGAAAGAACACTAGCATCCGCCTCGCCTTTGANGAGGANCTGGACTGCGCCTCCGTTCAAACAACTGACTTCACGGTGGACGGTGTCGCTCCAGCAGCTGTCGATTGTTACGACAAGGCATCTGATCAAGTTTACCTAACAGTCCCAGCTTTTGATGCTAACAAGAAGCNGCTCATCAAACTTGCAGGTCCTATTTCCGACCCTGCAGGCAACAGTCGATCAACGAGTTCCCTGACGCCNACTGCGGCTGATGGAATTTCTCCNACAATCACTGTAACAACCACGCCAACACTTCATAAGAGTGCATCCACAATTGAAGTGGCGTCCAACGAGCCTCTGCTCACCGCTCCTACTATCACGCAGAATGGAAATGCACAGAGCGCACCGAGTCTCGTCGGAACAAACACCTTCCAGTTGAAGATTACTGATTCAAGTGCAGGTGTAAAGAACATTCAAGTGGCCGTACAGGACACAGCTGGTAACGCTGCTACCAAAGGTAACGCAACTAACAGCAATACTGCTGCAATACTCTACGAGATTGACAATGCGCTTCCTGCCGTAACTAGCACTAGCCCAGCAAACAATGGCACCGTCTACACAACCAGTCCATTCTTCAGTATTGACTGGACATCAGAGGGCAGTGAGTACACTGGTGACACGCATAAGAAGGTCACACTCAGCAAACTCACTCTCGACGGTACCGATGTGCTCTCCAGTGTGTCGACAACCGACAACGTCAAGTTCATACTCTCAACTTCCGATCTTGCACTGGGAGACCATACAGTCAAATTCAACGCAGCAGATGAGGCAGGAAACGTACTGGCCGCCGACGTGAGTGTTAAATTCACAGTGAAGACACGACCTGCTCTATCTATTGGCTTGAACCCTGGCTGGAACCTGATATCACTACCAGCTAGCCCAGCTGACCCAGACATCAACGCCGTAATACCATCCACACACTCGATCGGACATGTGGTGACTTACGACGCTGACCACAATGCGGTCACAACAACACGAGTAAACGGATTGCTTGAAGGTGGCGTAACAACCATCGACTCCAACACCGCATACTACGTGCATACAGAGAGCTTCCAATCTCTCTCAGTAACCTTGGCTAGCGCAGACCCCGGAGCACCTGCACCACTACCTCAAGTAGTCAACCTCTCAGCAGGTTGGAACTTGATTCCAGTACTAAGTGCAGACCCTGCGGTTAGTGGAACCAGCACAGTAAACGCTGCTGACTACCTACCAGCAGGATGCGTACGGGTATTCTCATGGTCCACCCTAAACGACAAGTACGCGGCACAAGCTTGTGGCAGTGGAACGTTGAACGTAGGTGATGGATACTGGGTATACATGTCTAAGGCTGGCGATATCGTAGCCGGATCATAATCGCTTCGATATAAGACGCGAGAAACGAAAAGAGGAGGGACCCCGGTATCGGGGTCCCTCCTCTTTTCGTTTAAATATTTACCGTACTAACATTAAATTTTTTGAGCAACAATGCACGACCAGAAAGCCTCTTCGAAATGGTGTATGATCTTGAAGCTATTCCGTTCAAGCCTTTCCCTACACTCCTCAAATCGATCGGAAACAATTCCAGAGGCAATAAGCAATCCCTCTTCCCTTATCATCCTGGCGTACAATTCAGTCAATCGCAAAGTAGCATCAGCAGAAATATTTGCTAGGCACATATCAAACATTCCTACTTGAGTTTGAGCATATTCATCTGAAATAGTCCCATGATGTATCTCTAATCCAGAAGCAATACCATTATTCCGGGCGTTCTCCGCAGCAACCTGAGTGGCATCAACATCAATATCAAACCCAACACATTGGCTTGCACCGAGCTTCAGTGCCGCTATTGACAAAATCCCCGATCCAATACCTACATCAAGAACCATGTCTCCAGCTTGAATAGATGCATCTATCTGCTGAAGACACATCCTTGTGGTAGGATGATACCCGGTACCAAAAGCCATGCCAGGATCTAGTTGAAGAACAACCTCAGAATCGCCAGCAACATATGAGCGCCATGAAGGTGTCACTACAAGACGATCCGTTATCCGAAGTGTTTGGAAATATGATCGAGCAACGAGCTCCCAATCTCTGGATACCATTACTTTTTCGCGAATTGGATCCAATGGATGTAATTGACCTATAAGTCTTACCGCAACATCAATTTGAGCCCTAGCCTCATCAACAGTCTCATCAATCTTGAGATAGCCCACCACAGTAACATCTAAGTCATCCGAAGCTACTTCTCCTTCATCTGGGTTGTAACCCCCCTGTTGCTCGATAACCACCCCTCCATTTGCATATCGATAAAACACTGATGAAAGTGGTTCCGCAAATTCCGGAGGGCAATCAATTCTCAATTCTAACCATTTTATTCTTGGCGATCTCCTAGAACTCAATTGTCTTGCTGCCCAGTAAAACTATCTCGAACTTTATTGAACCAATTGGCACCTCGCTCATCCGGATCATCCTGCAGGTCACCACTACCCTCTAGTGATATAAGCAGTTCCTCCATGAGCGATTGCTGCTGCTTCGTAAGACTATCAGGAACCTTAATAACTGCCAGAACTATTATGTCCCCACGTCCACTTCTTTGTAATTTACTGACCCCTAGATTCTTAATACGAAACTTACTGTTAGGCTGAGTACCCGCAGGTATATCCACGGGTCTAGGTTTTCCTTCGAGGGTCGGGATATCTACCTGAACGCCGAGAGCTGCTTCCGCTATGTTCAAAGGGAGGTGATAGATCAAATTATCTCCATCACGAGTAAATATTTCATCCTTCTCTACAGTAACCTCAATGTAGGCATCACCTGCAAGTCCTTTAGCGGCACCTGCATGNCCTTCATGTCCAAGGCGAAGTCGATGTCCCGTTTCAATTCCTTTCGGCACCTTNACCTCTAAGGTTCGCTCAGNCGCTTTTCGTCCTTGCCCTCGACAGCTTCTGCATTTTTCAGATATTGTGGCACCNTCNCCCTGACAGATGGCACAAGTAACCACCTGAGCAAATTGACCNAAGAGACTATTCTGGACCCTTCTNACTTGNCCTGCACCTCTACAATTATTNCATGTCTGACTAGAAGTCCCTGGTTCTGCTTTAGANCCATTGCACTCAGAACATAATTCTGCTCTAGAGATGGGAACCTCTCTAGTTGTACCAAAGGCTGCCTCATAAAGCGATATAGTCATACGTAAATGCACATCTGCGCCCTGTTGGGNCCGTGCCCTACTCCCGCGAGATGCAGTACCACCAAAGAAGGCATCAAATATATCACCAAAGCCNCCAAAATTATCAAACCCCTCAAATCCACCACCTGTGGAACGTCCGTCAACTCCTGAGTGGCCAAACTGATCATACCGAGACCGTTGCTCTGCATCACTCAGAACCTGATAAGCTTCGTTGACTTCTTTAAAGCGATCTGCCGCATTGTCTTCTTTATTNCGATCTGGATGATATTGCATAGCCTTCTTNCGAAATGCTCGCTTTATGTCTTCATCTGACGCATCTTTAGATAGTTCNAGAATGTCGTAGTAATCCCGTTTTTGAGTCGCCATATAAACTAATAACCTACCAAATCTTTTATATACTTAATCCTATCCCANCCACGCAAGCCCCNACAGATGTATGCACCGTTCTAGAAAATCAGTCNATGGNCATTGAACAATTGTTTTCGCAGTATGAATAANNATCTACGCTTCTATTNGATCATCAATTACGATGGAAACACGTTGAAGTATGGCAATAGTTCTACGGTATTCCATTCTAGTAGGACCTAAAACACCAAGGGTCCCATTCAAACCTTCCGATGACCCATATTGAACAGTGATTACACTGAAAGGGTGTAGTACATCCACAGAATTCTCAGGTCCAATCCTAACAGTAACTCCGCTAGCCCGACTAGAGTGTTGATGCAAAACATCCTGAAGCAAATTTGTATCCTCTGTCAGTTCAATAATACTTTGAGCCCCAGCAGCTTCAGCAAATTCCGGTTGGTTCAAAGCNTAGGTCAGTCCGTACACATAAGGAGCAGCGTTTTCATAAGCTTCCCTGCGAAGAATTGTATTTGCACCTCGCCAGGCTACATCTACCAGTGGNGNCAAATTGGCAGGTATCTCAGAAATTTCAGATGAAGTNCGNCCNGAGATCATATCATTTAGTTGATTAGATATTGAGGTAAGCATATCCTGACTGACCTCATGGGTGTAANGAAGAAGTCCTTTGCGTAAAGCTGAACCCTGCAAAACAACTATAAGAAGCGCTAGGGATTTTTCAAGATGCACCAACTCGACCCGGCGAATNCTTGGCTGCNGTGCTCGAGGAAAAGTTACGAACGCGACATTCGCCACTTTTTCTGCGAGAANCCTAGCCGTCTTTTCAACTCGTGCATCAAGATCATCCGTCGCATTTATGCTATGGGCATCNTTTACTATATCCATTTCAGAGGTTGNNGGAATCGAAGCTTCAAAACCNGTTTCCACGTAATGGCGATAACCCAATGGCGATGGCACNGCCCCAGATGAGGTATAAGGNCGGACTATAAAGTCCCCATCCTCCAGTACAGCCATCTCATTCCTTANAGTCGCCGAGCTCACTCCCAATTCTGCCTGTCTAACAAGGGAATCGGAACTAACGGGAGTTGCAACCTGGATGTACTGGTCCACCAAGGCGTTGAGAATAATTGCTTGGCGAGAACTCAGAGTCACATTCTTTTCCTATGAAAANATATCCATCAAGTNTAATCAAGATGGAATTGAACGAAATTTAACACGCAGATTTACGCACTGTCAAGCAAANTGCAAAGGATTTCAAGCTTGATTCCAGNCNTCATCTCCTAACTCTGGTGTGGGATCCAAGTTGAATATTTCTTGAATGAATTGAAGTATTTCTTGAGCTGCACTCTCTATGGGAACTCGTAAGATAAAAGCAATACTTGACCGTTCCCCCTTACACAGCAAATAGGTATTACGGCTAGCGTGTATTGCAGTCCACACTAGAATCGCGGCCAAACCACATAAAGTAGCCTCCAGTGCATTGATGATAACGGATGTTGAAGGCAAGAGTACAAGCCCAATAACNCCCACTAAGAGACCAACTAATCCCACAAGAATACGAATAATACTGCACTTTGTTGTACCCCACTCTATAGCAGTAATAGATTGGACAGGGATTCCATCATCCANCAGACCNCCCTNTCGATCTAACTCGCACAACACCCCTTGTGATGTGATCGCAATNGCTTTATCAAAGGCAGGCATAGGGTCAGTATCAGCTAAAAATCCCTTATCAGTTAAAATCACACGAACTTTATCTGGCGACGAGACTGAAGCGCACTGGAATTCCACCTAAACTAACCTCTAATGTTGATTTATAAGAAGAAGGAATCGATCTGCAATCACGNATTTCCACAATCAGTTTATCATAGCNNGTAGTGTAAATTTCGTTGGCAAAAATGAAGTTTCTAAACAACCTATAAAGCTAGCGACATTTTATTATGGATTGTATACTCAACCCNAAGAAGAAATTCACTTACCTNAATCCTAAAAATACTACCAATACGGTATACACGGGATTTTTATATGTCCGAAACCAATGATNGTATCCACATAGAACAAACTCCGCAACTGCGAAATGGGAAACTCATAACCGCCTTCTCAGGATGGCCAGATGCTGGTGAGTCGGCAACAAGTGCTCTGAAATATTTAGCACGAAATCTCTCAGCAANAAAGACNGCATCTATAGACCCAGAAGATTTCTATGATTTCTCNCAGGAGCGTCCCTTCACNAAACTTACAGACGACGGCAAACGAACAGTCANATGGCAGCAAAACGAATTCTACTACTGGGAAGACCCTAATAAAGAAAACGATCTCTTAATCTTTATAGGATCTGAACCTCATCTAAAATGGCGAACATTCACCCAAATCATCACTGAATATGCAACTGCCTGCGGAGCCGACTTGCTTATAACCGTGGGGGCTTTGTTAAACA
This sequence comes from Chloroflexota bacterium, assembly GCA_002717565.1. GTDB lineage: Bacteria > Chloroflexota > Dehalococcoidia > Lucifugimonadales. The sequence goes on along the minus strand of PBAZ01000002.1, from coordinate 33,393 downwards.
CAGTCCCNCACACTCGTGCCCCAAGGATATCTGGGAGGAGTTCTGATCCTTCGTTCGAACGTTTACTAGAGACACAGAACTTACTTATGAACCGNCAGGGTAATTACTCGGGACCCACGGGAATTCATTCTGTCTTAACTGAATCATGGCAAAACAAGGGATTGCCCACAGGTAGCCTCTGGGGGCATGCACCACACTACCTACCGCAAATGCCCAATCCAAAAGTCAGTCNTGGTATAGCCTATAATCTAGCACNTTTACTTNATGTCCCCCTGGATCTTACTGCCCTTGACGAAGCAGTCATAGTTTTCGAGAAAGAAGTTGTCTCTGTGCTGGAGGAAAACTCCGACCTACAACANTATGTCACCCAAATAGAGACCCAATATGATCAACTAATCACTCCGCAGGCAACAATTGCCGAAGACCCACCNGACCCNGAATTGCTCGTAGAAGATTTAGAACGATTTCTTCGATCTGAANGTGAAACCNAGTCTCAAGACTAGCATCTATTCCTTTAAAGTACCGCCAAAGGCATANGGTCAAGCTCCCCTTGATCCATAGCCAAATGCTAAGTGTCNCTTCATTATTGACATCCTTTTTGCAACTGCTATAATTGGACGCTGTTAGCAAGCGATAGTGTTGCCTGCTAACTAGACAANAAAGCTAAATATTTGCCTTATGAGAGGAGGTAAACNGTGGGAAGAACAATCAGTCCTTTGGGGGACCGTGTAGTCGTAAAACCATCGGGACAGGACGAAGTNAGTGCAGGNGGAATNCTACTGCCCGACAGTGCTAAAGAGCGACCACAAGAGGGTGAAATAATTGCTGCAGGNNCNGGTAGNGTCACAGATGACGGCAAGACGATACCAATGGAAGTCAAAGTTGGTGACGTAGTGGTCTATTCCAGATATGCAGGTACTGAATGGAAAGACACCGACAACGAAGAGCTCCTTATAATGCGCGAAAGCGATATTCTAGGGAAAATCTCTTAATAAACCTAATTCAACAGAAAGAACTCAAGGAGGAGACATGGCAGCAAACNAACTCGCTTTCGGAGAAGATGCTCGAAAGAGCCTTAAAGAAGGCATAGATCAACTAGCCAACACTGTCAGAGTAACGCTAGGCCCTCGCGGGCGTAACGTCATCCTAGACAAGAAATTCGGACCGCCACAAGTNTGTAGCGATGGCGTAACAATAGCCAAGGAAATCGANCTGGAGGATCCTATCCAGAATATGGGAGCCCAGTTGCTCAAAGAGGCAGCTAGCAAGACAAACGATGTCGCAGGAGATGGCACCACCACTGCCACGGTGCTCGCCCAAGTGATGATACACGAGGGGTTCAAGAACGTGGCTGCTGGAGCAGATCCAATGGCGCTGAAACGTGGCATAGAGAAAGCGGTGNGTGCACTGAAGCAAGAAGTGGAAACTATGTCTGTCAAAGTTGACGGNAGAAGCCAGATCGCTCAAGTGGCGACCTTATCTGCTCACGAAGACGAAATCGGCAACCTAATCGCCGATGTCTTTGAAAAAGTAGGGAANGACGGCGTGATCACTGTCGAAGAAAGTAGAGGNCTTCTGTACGAAGTAGAATATGTAGAGGGAATGCAAATAGACCGTGGATACATAAGCCCNTACTTCATCAGCAACTCTGAGCGCATGGAAGCAGAACTTGACGATCCCTATGTGCTGATAACCGACCGAAAAATTTCTGCAGTTTCGGATGTATTGCCAGTTTTAGAAAAGCTCCTTCAAGTTACGAAGAATATCGTAATAGTTGCAGAAGATATCGAAGGAGANGCACTTGCTACTCTGGTNGTTAACAAACTCAGAGGCACGCTCAACATAGTAGGTGTGAAAGCCCCTGGATTCGGCGACCGCAGAAAGCAAATGCTCGAAGANATGGCTGTCCTAACTGGTGGAACCGTGATAAGTGAAGAAATGGGCAGAAAGTTAGAATCTNCGGAAATCGAAGATCTTGGCAGAGCCCGAAAAGTAGTGGCATCCAAGGANGATACCACCATAGTNGAAGGTCACGGCACAGTAGAGGAAATCCAAAATCGCATCAGCGCACTGAAAGTACAAATTGCTGAGAGCACCTCTGATTTCGATCGAGAAAAGCTTCAGGAGCGAATGGCGAAATTGGCAGGAGGTGTCGCAATCATTAAAGTCGGCGCAGCNACAGAGATCGAACTTCGAGAAAAGAAACTGCGAGTGGAAGATGCCTTATCTGCCACTCGTGCTGCGGTAGAAGAGGGAATAGTCCCTGGTGGCGGAGTAGTACTGGTTAGAGCTTCAAGGGTACTAGGGGNCGTAGAAGCTTCGTTGAAAGGGGATGAAGCTACTGGAGTTCAGCTAGTAAGAANAGCTGTTGATGAACCGATGAAACTAATCGCCGCCAACTCTGGATTCGAAGGGGCTGTTGTGCTCAACGAGATCCAGAAGAGCGAAGATGACTGGGGATTCGACGCTGACAAAGAGGTATACGGTCATATGATGGAACTAGGGATTATAGACCCAGCCAAGGTAACTAGGGCAGCACTAGAAAATGGAGCGAGTGTCGCTTCAATGATTCTGACGACGGAGGCTCTCGTTACCGATGTCCCACAAGATCCCTCAGCAGCAGTAGCACCTCCTCCAATGCCTGAATTCTAGAATTAGCAAACCTTGCNAGAAAGAAAGGAGCCNCCTTATGGGGCTCCTTTCTCTTTAATAGTTGACATCAATGAGTGCTCCCTAGGATACTAATACTANTACGCTGGAGATGAGTAAATTTGCAAAACGATACGAAATTTTACCCGAAAACCTCACTNCTCTTGTCATTATCGTCTATATGCTTAATNNCCACTTCAGGATTATTTTGGATCTGGCAAAATTCNTATCCACTACTACAGCAACAGGGGCTACCACTCCTAGGCAGAATATTAGGNATAGGTTCTAGTATATTGCTAGGAATAGCAGTGATNGCGTTACTCGTCACAGGATTNCCTCTATTGCAAAAATATATCCGGAGAAAACCATCACTCCATCTAGACAGGGATAGCCTTAAATTGACCCTCGGTTTAGGGAAGACCCATGAATTCCTTTGGGAGGAAGTAGTACGGGCAGAATCCCATACACTCAAGGGNCGATTGGGATTGGGATGGGTGACTCTTCAACTACGTTCCTCTCCAAGATCTATAGGAAGAGAACTTTCGATACCACATATTTACCTAGATACTGATACGGAGCTGGTAGCTCAGGCAATTCAATCGCGGCTAGGTGATTAAAAGACACCGCGCCAGGCGATACCTTTCGCTTANTATTCTTGAAAAGAACCTTATACTCCCTTTATATGCCTACACTAAGTAATCTCAAATAACACGNCCAANAACTCACAATAATAAAGANGCCGCTACCTTCTCGGAACTACGATGAGGCCCTAGAATGACCAGATTTAGGTTCTCAAGATTAAATATGCGCTGCGCAGATTGCATAACTTCCTCTAAAGAAACNCGTTCCATATCATCAATAATTTGTTCTGGCGATTTAATGAACCCCTGACTGACCTGCTGTCCTCCTAACCAAATGGCGACGTTTCTTGAGTCCTCCANACGAAGTTCCATTCTCCCCTTTTGAAGAGTCTTTGCTTTAGTCAATTCATCTTCGGTAATATTTTGCTTGATCCCTTTGAGTTCAGCCATAATACCAGATANAGCGTGATGAAGCCTTTTCGAATCCACACCAGAATTAATATGGAAGGAACCACAATCCGTGAGTTGATTANTATAGGAATGAATGTCGTAAGTTAGGGCCTTNTTTTCTCTCAACTCAACAAATAACCGACTACTCATCCCGTCNCCAAGTANCGTATCCAGTAGATTCACTGCATCGCGCTGAGTATCGGTTACGGAAACCCCATGAAANGCCAAACATACCTGAGTCTGTTGGGTCTTCTTGGTTTCCAACAATATCNCTGGAGAATCTTGATGCGAAGTAAATGCCTCAAANGGGAGGTGNGAAGTNGAAGCCCAATCGCCAAACAATTNNTCAATTTCTCCCAAGACNCTCTTGACCTCAANATTACCAGCAATACTCAACACCGTGTTTGCAGGAGAATACTGAAGNCTCCAATAATCAGTTAATTCGGAAAGTTTGATTCCNTTCAGAGACTCNTCACTTCCAGCTATGGANTGCCCCAATGGATGCCCAGTCCATAGTAGTTCCTCTAACANTAGTTCNGCTTTTGAAGAAGGATCATCAAGCGACATATGAATTTCTTCAAGCACGACGGATTTTTCCTTATCTAAATCATCCGCAAGCAACAAAGGCTCTACGAGCATATCCCTGATAATAGCCAGTGCTGCAGATAAATAGTCCGAGGGAACTTTGCACCAATAGATTGTAAGTTCGCGATCAGTGCTCGCATTCATCGATCCCCCTACCTTTTCGATACCTTCACTGATCATTCNTGGGTTAGGAAAATTTTTCGTACCCTTGAAAACCATATGCTCCAAGAGATGTGATATTCCAGAACTACTGGGNGTCTCATATCTAGAACCAGTTTTAATAAAAGCGCATATAGTAACNGAGCGAGTATGAGGCATAGGACTCGTGATNACCGATAATCCATTTCTCATAACATTATAGTCGAACATAGTCCACCTAATTCCCCNTATTCATTCTCAAATCACTATCTCAACTTGGCCGTTTNCCTAGTCGTCCAATCCATCTTCGTATNCGAGCCCATTTCCTGCTTCTCTGCCTAAGCNGCATTGCAACATGGGANACAACAGCGGCATTGCCTGCTAAGGTNGGGCGAACCCATTCTGTGACTTCCNTACCTTTCCCATCATTCCCTAACACCGGATAAGGAAATTTGGTAAATGGTTGCCAATNCTTTAACCTATCGCCGATAAGAATCATTCCNCCAGCTTCAATGACNAGCAAAACNCCCGCNGCTACATCCCAAAGACGTGGCCCTGTAAAAACCCCNTACTGAGCCGTGCCTTTTGATACTAATGCAATTTCACATGCTATACTGCCTAATCCACGAACCTCCCCATGATTTNCAGACATTGATCCCTTAAAGTACAAGAATCTAGAATACCGNCTAGGTAGAAATGCAACGTACCCTGATCCTGGTACAGGNTTGCTTTCAATATGAATCCTTCTTCCATCTTGATAAGCACCTCCTCCAGCATGAGCATGATAAATTGTTCCTTCTTGTTGATTAGGATCAGGCATAAAAATAGCAGCAGCAACCGGAATGCCTTCATGCAGTAGCGCTATTGACACTGCGAAGATAGGTATTCCATTAAGAAAATTGGTAGTGCCATCTAACGGATCAAGGACCCANAGGTATTCAGATTCGGTTAAATTCCCAGCTACCCCTTCTTCTCCTAAAATTGAATGATCAGGATATTTTGATTTAATCGATTCAACCAAGTAGGATTCACTTAGGGTATCTGCCTCAGTTACTGGGTTACGGCGATCACCGCTCTTATACCGNACNTCCTGAGGTTTCAANAATTGTTGCAGAAGAAGTTTCCCTGCCTCTTTAGCCAGTTTCTGGGAAAACATGTCAAATTCTTCATAGCTATCAAAACTGCTCATAGTNTCACATCCCACTGTGGTTACTAATTTCTATACAGATCATGGTGCAGAGTATAGTACATCCCTCTTACGCTAAGCGTTTATTAGCTATGTCTCTGCATATTTACTGACCTGAAACATCAATGCTTTTTCAAGAAGTTCGAGTAAGCTTTCTAAGAAGCATGATGAATACGATTAAAATCGCATTGACGAATATCACAAAGACCGGTCCCTGCACAAGTGAATCGATGAAATGTTGGGCCCAGGTGAATTCTCCTTCAATTGCAACAGGGGNATGCCATCCAACCAATAAATGATGAATAGCAAGTAACCCGATGACCGCAATAAGCGCTTGNTCCAAGTTGCGCTTACCATAGGCGTGAATTGCCCATGCCAATGTTATCGACTCCCCCACCGCAATAGCACTAATCGTTACAGTGACNNCTGCACTAGCAGCAGAAATGCTTGGTCCNGTTACGGCCCATGCGAAATANAAACCAACAAATAGGGCTGACCTCCTTGCNTCAATGCGACCTATTCCCACNGCAACCACCATCGCAACGAAAAAACCGGCAAANGCAGCAAAATTCACAACATCAGACGTCATCCCTGAGCCATCTGTCGAAGCAAAAATCTTTGCAATAAGTTGATAAATGCTGGCCAGAATCAACGCACCCCAAGANAACAAAAAAACATTGCCNGTCTTTCTAAACGAGGAAATTGCCCCAATNACTAGCAAAACACATGAAAATACCAACGGATATGNCAAGNCACCGACTACTACGGGGAACCCCACATCCACCCATAACACGGANNTAATNGAGCCAATCACCATGATTAAAGGGGGGGCTACATTAATCCATGAAANCGCTTCGTTATCAGTCANTTGACTCCCACAATGCGGGCAGTAAGCNCCTTGATCGGTCTCACCACTACACTGAGAGCATACCATAAATGCATCGCTTTCCATTACACCTGTAATCTATCAACACGTATCATCTCTNGGGAAGAACGGTAATTCTTCTTGCGCCCTCTTCTCCACTGCTCTCCGTAATGACATCAGAGCGAGCCGAAAGCACCATGTGAATTATCCTNCGCTCCGAAGGAGACATCGGATCCAAAGTAAAGGAGTGTCCACTGGAACTGACTCGAGTTGCAACGCTCCTAGCTTGAGCCTCAAGTACTTCCTTCCTGCGCTGCCGGTATCCCTCGACATCAATATTGACACGCGANCTCTCACCGGTTTTCCCCCGAACGATATAATTCACCATAAACTGAAAAGCCCCNAGAGTTTCTCCTTTGCGNCCAATCAACAAACCCGAGTCNTCCCCATGAATCTCAATTGTTGGCAATTCTTCTTCATCGGAAACATTTTTCGAATAAGCTACCAGATCCACATCCAAATAACGNAATAACTCATCTACAANGCTCTTAGCCACGATTGCACCCTCGGGAATATCTTTAAGCAATGAAACCCTAACCCGAGCCGGTTCGGAACCAAACCCCAGAATACCNGCCTTACCTCTGCTGACGATTTCGATTTCGGCCTGATCTCTGTCTACCCCGAGCTGACGCAGACCTATTTCTATTGCCTCTTCCACGGTCTTGGCGGTTCCTTCGACTGATTCTATCTGATCCATCGTCTTTCCTTTCATCGACGCTCGTGCTACTCACACTCAAGTCGGTGCCATTTTTGTGAAATAGGGAACCAATATTCATTCTTCCCGAAGTAAGTGCTGTGATACACCCGCGAATAGCACTTGACGCAACCCAGTACATCGACAATCCCAANGGAAAATTCAAACTGAGGACGCCAATCATCACCGGGAACATATACTGCATCATTTTCTGAGTCTGCTGCTGCGCGCTATCCCCNGANGGTGGCGGAGTTGATATCTTCATGGACAGCCACATAGAAGCTCCCACTACAGCAGCAATTACAAATCCCCCTATGCCAAGATCNGANGCCATTTTTGCCAAATCCAAACCTAGGAACATGCTGTTCAGTGGAAGAGCTTTGCTTAACTCTGGAGATGAATAAAGCAGNCCAGACAANTCAACTAAACGCTCTGGAGCTGCAGGCAAGGTACGAATAATAGCCCAATATAGCCCNAGTAATATCGGCATTTGTATAACCATTGGGCCCAAACAACCGAGAGGATTAATCCCGTTTTCACGGTATATCCTCATCGTTTCTTGAGACATTTTCTGGCGATCATTCCCATATTTCTCTCTTAACTCAAGAATACGGGGCTGCTGTGCAGACATGGCNCGAGTTTGACGAATCTGCCTAAGCGTGAGTGGAAGGGTAACCAAGTTAACTATNATCGTAAAAACNATTATGCTCAGCCCAAAATTNTTAAACAATATTATGTATAAGAAAACCAACGAGTTAATCATTGGTCGTATGATAGCCTCATTCCAAAGCAGTGACAGATATTCCACTTAGCTAAATCTCCATAGAATATTTCTTAGCGCTTAATCATCAACAACATCNTAAGTCCATCGNCTTTGTCCACGGTCTGGATCAATTGCCCAAACTTGGTTATCAACAGTCGCACCGAAAACTANTCCGTGAGCAACTGCCATGGTAGATCTAACCTTATCTCCCATTGGAGCATAACCTGGTTCAAAGGTTTTTCCTCCACTGTTTCTATCTAAGAACCACACTTTCCCAGAATCAGAACCTACAATCACTGCACCATCNGTGAGAATTGGAGGAATCACAATAGGAGATTCCACATCAAACGTCCATCGTTGAGTTCCATCTTTCAAATTAAGCGCAAATACCAATCCGTCTACATTCGCAACGTAAATTACAGCACCTGCCACCCGAGGTGNCGCCCAAAACCAATTCTCACCACCAGAAAAAGTCCAGTTGAGNGATCCATCTGATTTATCAAGTGAGTGAAACTGCTGATCTAACCCTCCAAATAGTACTNGGTCATCCACTATCACCGGAGCCATAACAATGGCACCTTCGGATTCATACCNCCATTCTGCTGCCCCAGTGTCAATATCAAGTGCATACAAATTGTGATCCATGGAACCNACATAGCAAACACCATCGGAGATCGTAGGCGTTCCCCATATCATGCCGTCCGTACGATATTTCCAAATTACGGTACCNGTTTCNCCNTCAAGNGCATATACATAACCATCAGTTGATCCGAAAATCANCCTACCTTCATCATATGCCAAGCCTCCTACGATACGCGATGAAGAGTCAGACAATAACGCAGTGTCCACAGACCACCTNCCCAAGGCACCTCCAAAATCTGGAGACCTCAAGTCGAGNGCATGAATTTTCCCATCGTAGGTCGCAAGAAATAGCAAATTATCCCCAATAACTGGCACACTATAGATGGCACCTANTCCTTCATCAGAATCTGCCCCATTGAAAGATCGTTGATAAATCCCTGTATCTACATCAAGTTCAATCAAGCCATTTTGCTGAGTTGTTGCATAGAGGGAGTTATCATGTACTACAACACCACCCCAGTCTCCAGAGGCACCAAACTGTGAGCCACATCCCATAGTTAATAAAGCTGCNGGCAACATAACAGCNAACCAAATGTGCTTTCTAANCCATGATGCCGAGTATCTAAAAGGCAATGTATACACCTATATCAAGCGTCTTTTCGCAGTTGTCAGCTAACTCCGATCAAGACGGNATAAAATCTATTTCTAGGATTCCCTACTACTGTCTATTCCGGGCACAGGATCATATCCTGATGCGCCAAAAGGATTACATCGAGCAAGTCGTTTGATTGTGTACCCTCCACCTCTCAATGCTCCATGCCTTTCTATTGATTCAATGGCATACTGTGAGCAAGTGGGCTCGTATCTGCAGGAGCTAGGTAAGTATCCTGAGATTGCCCTTTGATAGAACTTTATACTTTGTAAAAGCGCTGTGGTCACAACCATCAGGCAAACGCCCCNTTATGCAAACTAAATTTATACTATCCGAGCTCTGGACAACAACGACTTTAGTGAGCGAGAGAGTTCAGCAGAAGTGGAACCACGAGCTCCGTTACGCACGATCAAGACGATATCCCATGCCCCACTGGGNTCTGGTACATCTCTTGCTATAGCCCTAAGACGTCGCTTCAGACGATTTCTGGCCACCGCGGAACCGATACTCTTCCTGACNACAAATCCGTAACGAGTAGTGCTCGATTCATTGGGGGCTGCCCTAAGAACCAACCTATGATCAGCCCATGATCGACCATCAGTCGATACNCTGAAGAAATCCTGACTTTTTCTTATCCGTCGATCGCGTTGCATTCAACCATTCCCACCAACANGCTGATTGATACNCTTACGATCTACTCACCGTTAAGGAAGCTCGCCCCTTGAATCTTCTACGTCGTAGGACTGCTCGCCCATCCGAAGTAGACATACGTTCCCGGAACCCATGGCTTCTTAGGCGTTTGCGAACTTTTGGTTGATAAGTACGTTTAGGCATAACTCTCCTGCAGAGTGGATTATAGGTAGCTCATCAAACAATGTCAACGGAGATTTAAGATGCCCAGATTACGCTAAAANGATNCATATACCCAATTGTATAGCTCATATANGAGAACTTTGATAGCATTGTGTNATAAATNNATNCTAAGGATGATNCATATGAATCAACTATACGAGCAGGATCTTCAGATAGATAAAATCAAATGCGGACGGTTTGACAACAACGCTTACCTNGTGAAAAACACGNATACAAACGAAGGTGTCATAATTGATGCACCTGAAGAACCTGAAAATATAATTAGCCAAATAGGTGATACNCAGGTGATAGCCATCCTAATAACGCACAACCATATGGATCATATAGCTGGATTAGAAGAGTTACGGTTATTCACCCAAGCACCNGTCTGGATACACCNGGCNGATAGCAAGGCAGTTTNACCTTCTGNAGAACTCCANANAGACGGGGGTGAGTCACTAAGAATTGGACAATTGGAAATCCATAGCATCTATACNCCCNGNCACACGCCGGGCTCCACTTCATACATAGTAAANAACCATCTCTTTACTGGAGACACGCTTTTCCCTGGAGGTCCTGGACATAGTACAAGCCCNGAGAACTTGGCAACTATCATCCAATCTTTAGAAGAAAAGATATTCCCTCTATCAAATGATATTCACGTGTATCCAGGGCATGGNGCTGATACAGATCTCAAAACCTCTANAGAAGAATATCAAATCTTCGCGAACAAGAGTCATCCGCCNGATCTTCATGGGGATNTCCTATGGCTTTCTAGTTAGTAACNTAAATTTGACAAACAGTGATATGACGGGACGTGACTGCTAACTTCATAATTTTATCGCAGNCANGTCCCNTCATATCACTGTTTCAAAGCTCTAATATGCTTTGCTTATTTCCCCTGCCAATTCGGAGCTCTCTTCTCNGCAAAAGCCCTAGGGCCTTCCTTTGCATCATCGGANCCNAGCACGACCTTATTTACATATTCACCCATTTGCAAAGAGGTTCCAATAGCNTACTGCCTCCAGAATTGTGCCATTGCTTTACTGCCTTGCACAGCTAGAGGAGCTTGTTTACCAATCATTTCAGCTATCTCGACTGCTCGAGGCATTAGCTGATCAGGTTCTACNACGTCATGAACGAATCCAATACGATGCGCATCCTGAGCGCTCATCCTATCTGCTGTGAAAAGCAAATAATTTAATTCACCAATTGGCATAACGTGTGCCCCGTGATGAATTGCGTAACCAGCTAAAATTCCGCGTTGCACTTCAAACAATCCAAAATACGCATCCNTCGAAGCGATACGAATATCACANTCCATAGATCGCTCGCAACCACCGCCAACTGCCAGTCCATTGACAGCTGCAATGATAGGCTTCGGGCAACTTGAGAGACTCATGCCACCTTGTCCTCTATTGTTACGTGCAGTTTGAGCAGCTGCCTCTTCNTGAGTAATTTCGCCACTTTCNAACTTAGCCTTGATTTCAGCCGCTGCAGCGTTTCTCTCGGTCATCTCTTTAAGGTCNGCTCCTGCACAAAATGCTCTGCCGTTANCAGTAACAATCCCAGCGGTCATCCCTACATCCTGAGAGAAATCATGCAAAGCGTCTTGTAATTCCGCCTGCATGGCGCCTCCAAGTGCGTTCAACCTCTCTGGTCTATTCATAGTAAACACNGCATAGTGCTTATCCGGGAATTTTTCGTAAATCAAATCTGGCATTTNCTTACTCCTTTTCTGCTAATGCAGCTTGAAAAATAGCCATCCCCANCGATTCGCCNTCAAACCCAAAANTTCGTTAATCGTTTGAAGATGGTAGACAGCAGGATACTACAAGATGATCACGTTTGGAAGCCAAAAGCCAAAAATCGGATACTAGTTAACGATCAATGACGGATAGNTACNATTTCGTGAAAATTTGAGGCTGAAAGTCGCNATATCCCCATGAGCACTCACNTCAGGTGCCAATATGATCCCTAAANCGATANCCCACGTTCCACACCGTTTCAATGTAGCTCTGAACTTCCTCGCCAAGCTTACTCCTGAGCCGTCTGACATGAACATCTACTGTACGGGTGCCCCCAAAGTANTCATATCCCCATACTCGGGTGAGTAAATTTTCACGACTGAACACTATACCTGGGTTAGATGCCAAGACAACCAATAACTGATATTCCTTGTANGTAAGAAGAGAAGGNTCACCTTTTACAGACACTTCATATCTNTCAAAATCAACCGTCAANTTACCTATGCGTAANATNCTTCGNTGNNCATCATTCCGACTTGCATTAAGGAGCCTATTAATACGAGTCAATAATTCTAGAGATGTAGCAGGTACCACTAGAAAATCGGAACTTACGGGCGTAGAAGAATAGAACTCGAGACCTGGCAAAGAAACAAGGTCTATCACTGGTATCATACGCTCNGAGCACANGCTAGTGATTATACCGATATCATCATCTNAAGCAGNTTCGTGATCTACTATAACCATATCTACAAGACCTTCAANCATAGAAGGCAAAAGTGCTATTTCCTCNCAGANCAACACTGATATGCCATAACGATTTAATTCGGTNATGCATACNGGCTGAAGATTCTGCCGTGTTACAGCAATTACTGTAGTTTCAGACATTGTTCCCTCTCGATAATACTCGCTATAAGTCGACGATGTNCAGGCATATAGGCACTTGTTTAAGTTGATAGATCTATAGAATTGCGTCAACAGTTGNATGGTGAAAATGNAGGATTTNCTGTATACNCAAATTCAAACATTTTAATTCCCTCAGATTGCAAGCAGGTATTCAGCAATTCGCTCTGAGTTTCTCGTAATGCCAGATAGGTGCCCTCCTTCAAGNTCAAGCACTGATGAGATCCCGTAGGCTTTTGACTTCTTCCNTTGCTTCTTAATCGGCAACATTCGATCTTGCTTAAATGATACCGCAGAGGCCGGAACTTCAGANGGGAGGGACTCGACAGNAGAAACCCACGGGCCAAATGGCGAGGCAACTGTCTTGCCGATCATTGATCCCGCGACACCATGTGATACCCCATTACACAACAATGGCAACGCAAGAGCTTTNTGCAGTTTCCCTACCTCCTTGTGATCCTCAAACTTCAACATTGCCCGAAGCAAGAATAAGCCTTGCCACATCAGAGAGTAGGATCCAATTGTGGTAGCACGCATGCCNGGTATGCTGTCCATCTGANCCAAATCGCGCATCNCTTTTCCAAGAGGGCTACTAATATCAAACGGAACGCTAGGTATAGCTGCCCCAAGAAACACCATATGCTTTACCGATTTTATCCTNTCAGCAACNCTTGGTAACAGAGCACCTGAACCTCCNTGCGCTACTAAAACTACATTTTCNAGCCCCATACTATCTGCGATATTAGACAAGTAATCAATATAATGCTCTGTGGTGATATTCNGTCTATCGGNACCNTGATATGCTCCGTGTCCCGGAAGGTCTTCTGCTACCACCTTACCAACCNCTTCAAACGAACGATTATGACTTCCGTGCACAACTCTATATCCTGTTCTTGCCTTGNTAAGTGCAACTCGAAGTTCATCCCAAATCCAATTCCCATAACCAGGACCATGAACTAGCAAATAATCGGTTGCCATATATCTTGCTCCATCCGNAAGACGATCNCCTAATGTCTCCCTANGATTCGTCAATCTCGCTGCATTCTGATGAGATGATAACAGGAGTGCCTCTAGCCAACAATCCTAGACTTTGAGAGTCCCAAGAAAATCATGACACTAGAAATTTCTACAAATATTGGCCAGTAGCNGATCCCAATGCGGATTGGATAGCCTGTATCGAACCTTCCGCTACTAATTCCCCACCNTCCATACCTGGNCCAGGCCCCAAATCAACTATCCAGTCTGCGTTCTTAATCATATCNAGATTATGCTCAATCAGAATAACNGTGTTACCAGCATCAACTAGGCGATGCAATACTTGCAACAATCGAGCGCAATCATCGAAGGAAAGCCCNGTAGTAGGTTCATCCAATATATACAAAGTCTTCCCCGTCGCCTTACGAGAAAGTTCTGTGGCCAACTTGATTCTTTGAGCTTCTCCGCCACTAAGAGTGGTTGCTGGTTGGCCAAGACGCATATACCCAAGTCCAACATCCTTGAGTGTTTGCAATCGAGTACGTATAGATTGGAAATTCCAAAAAAATTCCAACGCTTCCGAAACAGTCATCGCCAATACATCAGCTATTGTTTTCTCTTTGAATTGTATTTCGAGGGCTTCCCGATTGTACCTTCTTCCGTTACATATTTCACAAACAACCGTAACCGTAGGAAGAAACTGCATTTCTATCTGATTAAATCCCTCACCACCACAAGCTTCACACCTGCCCCCTTTTACGTTAAAAGAGAAACGTCCTGGCTTGTACCCCCTAGCCCTTGCCTCTGGAACAGCGCTAAAAAGCTCACGGATAGGAGTAAAGGCTCCGGTATAGGTGGCTGCATTGCTTCGCGGAGTGCGTCCAATAGGCGACTGATCTATATTAACAACCTTATCTATATACTCCACCCCGTCGATAGAATCGAAACTCCCCGGACGCTCCTTAGAACGATAAATTTTTTGCATCAATCCTTTGTAGACAATTTCATTCACAAGCGTACTTTTGCCAGAGCCAGAAACTCCAGTAACGCAATTCATCACGCCCAACGGGAAACGCACTGTGATGTTTTTGAGGTTATTTTCTCGAGCTCCCGAAATTACAATATTCTTCCCAATACCCTCCCTTCGTACCGTAGGAATGGGAATACTCTTACGCCCACTAAGATAAGCCCCAGTAAGGGATGTTTCTGCAGAAGCTATACGACTAAATTCACCGACTGCAACTACTTCACCTCCCTGACTACCAGCAGCAGGACCTAAATCAATAATCCAATCTGCAGCCCGCATCATTGCTTCATCATGCTCAACGACAAGAACAGTGTTTCCTAAATCACGTAATTTCTCCAACGTACTGATAAGCCTTGTATCGTCGGCAGGATGCAATCCAACAGTTGGTTCATCACAGACATACAATACTCCAACTAAACCAGATCCAATCTGAGTCGCTAGTCGTATCCTCTGCGCTTCTCCTCCGCTCAATGTAGACGCCTGTCGTTCCATACTTAGATACCCGAGTCCTATATCCACAAGAAACTGCAATCGCCCTTCGATTTCTTTAAGTATTTGGTCGGCTATCGCCGCTTCTCTATGGGACAATACTTGAGATTCATGCTCATTCATGACCTGTCCCTGGCCTCCAAGCATCCGAACCCAAGCCAAACTTTCCACTATTGGCAATCGTGTAACTTCAATAACACTACGTCCAGAAATTAGAACAGCCAACGATCCCGGTTTCAAACGATTACCGTCGCAGCCAGCACAAGTAACACGAGCCATATATTGTTCGATCTCCCGACGAACGTAGTCAGACTTTGTACCAATGTATCGCCTTTGAAGGTTCTCTATTACTCCTTCAAATGCTGTTTTCCAGGTTACAACCCTCCCCCTACGCGTTCTATGTTTCACCTCAACCTTTTCCAATCGATTGCCATACAAAACAAGATCTGTTACGTCCTTGGACAGTTGATCGAAAGGTGTATCAAGATCAAACCCATAGACCTCACCTATACTTTCCAAGATACTAAAGTGCCACCCAGCATATCTACCGGATCTATTCCAAGGAGTAATCGCACCACCTCGGATAGATTTCCTCTCATCCCCAATCACAAGTGCGGGATCTACTTGGAGTCGAAACCCCAACCCAGAACAATCGTCACATGCTCCATGTGGGCTATTAAAACTAAACGTCCTGGGTTCAATCTCTGGAATGCTATACCCACACGTCACACAGGATAAGGACTCAGAAAACAAGAAATCCTCTTTGTCAGGGGATGCGACGGTTAGAATCCCCCCGCCTATCCTTAATGCCGTTTCCACTGAGTCTGTTAAACGCACACGATCTATATTTCCAGAAGCAACAAGGCGATCAACCACCACGTGAATAGTGTGCCATTTTTGGCGTTCCAAAGAAATATCCTCTGAAAGTTCTAGAATATCTCCATTAATCCGAACTCGAACGAATCCTGCCTCTCTCATATTCTGCAAAATGTCTCTGTGCTCCCCTTTTTTCCTAACTACAAGAGGTGCAAGCAACATGAACCTTAAGCCTTCAGAAAAGCCCATGATAGTGTCAACCATTTGCTGAACAGACTGCCCTGAAACTTCCGTCAAACATTTGGGACAGTAAGGATGCCCAACCCTAGCAAACAACAACCTCAAATAATCATATATCTCCGTAACCGTGCCAACGGTCGATCTTGGGTTCCTAGAAACTCCTCGCTGATCAATGGAAATGGAAGGAGACAAGCCCTCAATATAATCAACATCAGGTTTGTCCAAACGACCCAAAAATTGACGGGCATAGGCAGATAAAGATTCAACATAGCGCCGTTGCCCTTCTGCGTATACAGTATCGAATGCAAGTGAACTCTTGCCCGATCCAGATACACCAGTAATTACCACGAGTTTGTCTCTGGGTATATCTACATCTACGCTTTTCAAGTTGTGCTCGCGCGCACCACGAACGATAATCTGATCCACAGCCATAATCCATCTCCCAAATCATCAGTTGTCTCATTATATCAACCAACAAAGATAACCTTGTTGAAATTCTCGTACTAGAATAGTAGTAATCATTCAAAATTCGAGTTTCAGCCTATCGGTCCATTAGCTGCAGTTATGCTATGCCAATCCATATAACCAAAAAAACATCAATCTGTTAGAGTTATTGGACCATGATAAATCTCTCAAATATAACTAAAGCCTTCGGAGATAGAACACTATTCAGCGACCTAAACCTTAACGTCGTAGCTGGAGACCGCGTGGCATTAGTCGGTGACAATGGATCAGGCAAAACCAGCCTCCTAGACATTCTCGCGGGCGAGTCCAATCCAAACGAAGGCTCAGTAATTTCAGGTAAGAATTTAACTGTGGGATACCTCAATCAAGAGACAGCACCCAGTTCCGAGAGAACTGTACTACAAGAAGCGTTAGATGCATCACCTAATTTCCTGACTCTTGCATCCCAAATAGAATCACTACACACGCAGCTTGCCTCCGAAAAAAACAACACTAAACAACAAGTTCTTCTGGAAAAACTTGGACGCCTCACCCAAGAATTGGACTCCATGCCTCAACACATGGATCACGAAGCAAAATCAATTCTATCAGGATTAGGATTCAAACAATCGGACTTCCATCGACCTCTGGGGGAATTCAGCGGCGGATGGATTATGAGAGCCGCACTTTCAAAATTGCTATTAAAGGATCCTGATGTTCTCCTACTAGATGAACCAACAAACCACTTAGACATAGATGCCACTATTTGGTTTGAAAAATACCTATTAGCATTCAAGGGTGCAGTAGTTTTGACCTCTCATGACCGTACATTCCTCAACAATTTGGCAACTCATGTCATGGCTATAGAACCGCATCGTACCACAATGGTTAGAGGCAATTATGACCATTTCTTAGCGGTTCGAGAACAGACTGATAAAGTTCAAGAAGCCACCGCTGCCCGAACAGAACGGGAAATTCAACGCCAGATGAAATTCGTAGATAGATTCCGCTCCAAAGCAAGAAAGGCCAGTCAAGTTCAAAGCAGACTCAAACGAATAGAAAAGATGCAAGTTTCGGTCGCTCCTCGGGCAACCAAACGCATTCACTATAGTTTACCGAACCCACCTCGCAGTGGAGCCACAGTTCTGACCCTCAAAGATATAAAGAAATCATATGGATCCAATGTCATATACGATGGCATAAACTTGGAACTAACAAGAGGGGACAAAATCGCCCTAGTCGGGTCAAACGGAGCCGGAAAAACAACTCTGTTGAAAATCATGGCAGGCGCAATTAACTTTGACCACGGATCCCGCTCTATTGGACACAACGTCATACCCTCTTACTATGCACAACACCTGCTTGAAACACTTAACCCTGAAAACACCATTACCCAAGAACTCCATCAGATTGCGCATGACGAATCAGATCAACAGATTCGGTCTCTACTAGGTGGATTTTTGTTCAGTGACGATGACGTGTATAAATCGATCAATATCCTTTCTGGCGGAGAAAAAGCCCGAGTAGCATTAGCGAAATTGCTACTCCAACCTAGCAATCTGTTGTTTATGGACGAACCAACTAACCACCTAGACATAGCCTCTAGAGAGATACTGACAGACGCACTAGTTGATTACCAAGGCACACTCTGTTTTATCACTCATGACCGAACTTTAATCCAAGAAGTCGCTACCAAAATCCTAGAAATAAGCGGTGGAACTCCCTACCTTTTTGATGGCGACTACAATTCTTACCTATACCACAAAACCCATCAGGAACATGACGAACCAAATGAGACCAAAAAACCAGTGAAGAAACCCTCACAGACAAAAAAGCCATCAAGGCAAGAACTAGCCATATCTCCAGATAAACGAAACCAATCCAAACTCATCGAAAAAGAGTCACGCAAGGTCGCCAGAGAAATAGCTGATTTAGAAACTCTAATAGCTAGCCATGAAACTGCAATTGGGGAATTAGGCACGTTACTGTCAAACCCAGGCGAGCTGAGCGACCCAGACCAAATTTCGAGTTATGGAGAGAAATACAACCAACTTAAGCAAGAGGTCGAAGAATTGTGGATCCAGTTAGAACATATGGAGCAGCAATTAGTGACGATCAATACGCAACTCTCACCGGAAACTAAGACCATAACAGACTCACCGTCCTAGAAATGCAAAGCTCCCTTTTTACCCACCCTGACAGGACGAACACCCACAAAGAGACCTCAAAAACTCGAACGTGTATATACCCGTGTAATGCTCATCGTTAAACAAAAACTGGTAAGCGTAGTTTCCGACAGGAAGATAATCAAGGATTTCTACTTGAGCGGGAACCGTTACCGGATCAAGGATTGGTCGTTGTGTCCACTCATCTATACATGCTGCACATCTGCAACCCAAGCGCAGATCACGCGAACTGTATTCACTAGTATGGTTGTCCTGCCATTCAATGGAGATCTTATCGCCGGATAATAATATGTCTTTGGGACGAATTTGATTAGTACTCATTGATTTATTTGTCCATTCCTAATTTGTTTTACGTCGATGGGACATTTAATCATCACCATTATTGAGACTCCTGTACCCTCGTTCATAGTACACGAGTGGCTCTCCTTCACCTAAGTCAAAATGCTCGGCTTCTCCAATAAATATTACATGATCGGCTACTTCAAAATGATTAACCACTTTACAGTCTATATAAGCCAAACTGTTAGCAATCATAGGCGTTCCTTGTTCAGTGTACCAATAATCAACTGCCCCAGATCTATTGAGATCAGGATCGCTACTGGAGAAGTTAACGGCAATGTCTAATTGTGCCGTGTTTAGAAAATTGACGCCAAATCTATTCCTGACCTCTATCAGATTCCGTGACCTTCGCCCAAACCCAACGGACAACAATAGTAATGGAGGATCAATGGAAACCGAACATAGAGCATTTGCAGTCATCCCATGGACCGAAGTTGGAAAATCACTCTCGCCAGTCACCTGGCTAGCAGTCCATAAGTCACTCGAAAGATCCTCGAGCGTAGTGATCACTGCAACTCCCGTAGTAAACCTTGACCATATGTCCCGTATATCGCCAGTTTTTTTGGTCATACTCGCTAGAAGTCCCCCACTCGCATGCGTCACGTCAGAAATAACTATAGAATCTGAACAGAACTAGCACCAGCTGAGAAACCATTATACAAAAATGCTGCCACAAAGATAGGACACAAGCGTATATAACTAATATCTCTGCCTAGTTTCTTGCGAGCCACTCTTATGCCCGCTATAATTAGCTCACACCCATAAAGATAAATTTATCGCCAGAGAAATCGCTAGAAATCACAGGGAAGGACTACACCGATGGAGACTGCAACATTTCAAGTCAAATCTGGGCTCGCCCAAATGCTCAAGGGGGGAGTCATAATGGATGTGGCCACTGCAGATCAGGCAGAAATAGCCCAAAAAGCAGGCGCCTGCGCAGTGATGGCTTTGGAGCGTGTTCCTGCTGATATACGGGCTGCAGGGGGAGTAGCCCGCATGGCTGATCCGACAAAAATCAAAGAGATAATGGGAGCGGTTAGCATCCCTGTGATGGCAAAGTCCAGAATAGGACACTTTGTCGAAGCGCAGGTCCTTCAAGCACTCGGAGTCGATTATATAGATGAATCCGAAGTACTCACACCAGCGGACGAAAACAACCATATATGGAAGCATAATTACTCGGTTCCATTCGTATGCGGCTGCAGAGATCTTGGGGAAGCGCTCCGTAGAATCGGAGAAGGGGCAGCCATGATCCGCACTAAAGGGGAAGCGGGCACGGGAGACGTAGTAGAGGCAGTACGGCACATGAAGACATTAATGAATGACATTAAACGTGTAACAACATTAACTCAGGATGAACTAATGACGGAGGCAAAGCAGCTTGGGGCTCCATTGGAACTAGTCATCCAAATTAAAGAAACTGGCAAATTACCTGTAGTCAATTTCGCGGCAGGAGGTATAGCAACTCCTGCAGACGCTGCACTCATGATGCAATTAGGCGCTGAAGGGGTATTTGTTGGGTCTGGCATTTTCAAATCATCAGACCCCGAAAAAATGGCTAATGCTGTTGTACAAGCTACCACGCATTATCAGGATCCAAAGATAATAGCCGAGGTTTCTGAGGGTATCGGAGATCCTATGTCCGGACTATCCGTCCGTGATATGAATCCACAAGAAGCTTTGTCGGTTCGAGGATGGTAGTACACCAGTAAATGTATGGTACAAAACAATCGTTAACCCAAGAATTTATGCAATTCAATAGCTGCGGAGGAATCTGAGTAAATTGAAGCGATTCGGCGTATTGGCACTACAAGGAGATTATCAAGAACATAGCGCTACGCTCAGTCGCCTATCAGTTCAAGCACAAGAGGTAAGAAAACCGAACGACCTAGCAAATCTAGATGGTCTGATCGTTCCTGGCGGCGAAAGTACCACCATGGCCCATCTACTCCAGAAACGTGCTAGCTCCTCAGACACAAAAACGCTGGGCACGGAATTAACATCCCTAATCAAAGAAGGCCTCCCAGTATGGGGTACTTGCGCAGGTATGATCATACTCGCAAAGAAATTGATTCAACACGAGCCAAGCCCCCTAGGCCTAATCGATATAACTGTAAATCGAAATGCATTTGGAAGGCAAAAGGAAAGCTTCGAACAAGAGCTAACGATTCCGGAAATCGGATCTCCTCCTTTCAAAGCTATCTTTATACGAGCTCCAGTCATAGTTGACATGGATGATACCGTGACCGTGTTAGCAAGGCTACAAGATGGCACTACAGTGGCCGCAAGACAAAACAATGTACTGGTTACTGCATTCCATCCTGAATTAACAAGGGACGACAGGTTTCACCAATATTTCATAGAATCCGCAACCAATCACCGCGTAGCACAAGAATGAAATAAGATATGACATCTATGTTGAGCAGCTTGTGAACCAATAAATCACATCTAAAGGAGATCCCAGAGTAATGCTTGACTCCTACACTGATAACTCCTCTTTCCACTCCCCAAATTTCGATGGTGACATTGGGTCTTTCTTATCAATATTACCAGTCTCCATCCAACAAGGACTGTATCCATACGATCTAAGCAACGATCTGATAGAAGTAATCCTTGATTTGGGACGGAAACCACAAGCACGTTTCACTGACCTCGAGATTGAACTGAGTGAAAACGATGTAACCTCAATGGATATCAATTACATCACAGAACGAATCGGTGATTTTGGGGAAGACAATCGTGCCGGTATTGAACAATCTCTTCACCGGATATCAGCGATCCGAAACCGAGGCGGAAAGATTATTGGGCTGACGTGCCGAGTCGGACGAGCTGTAACCGGAACAATAAGAATAATTGAAGATCTCATATATTCCGGGAGAAGTTTATTGCTCATTGGTAAACCAGGGATCGGNAAAACTACCATGCTTCGCGAAATGGCAAGAGTACTCGCCAGCGAAGCAAACCGGCGAGTTGNAATAGTTGACACTTCCAACGAAATAGCAGGAGATGGAGATATNCCTCATNCAGCTATCGGGAAAGCCCGACGACTTCAAGTACCAAAACCCAATCANCAGCATCAGGTCATGATTGAAGCAGTGGAAAATCATATGCCTGAAGTTATATTAATTGACGAAATGGGCACAGAACTCGAGGCAGCAGCAGCCCGAACAATTGCAGAGCGAGGCGTCCAGTTGATNGCCACTGCCCACGGCAACACTCTACAAAATCTCATGTTGAACCCCACATTATCCGATCTCGTTGGAGGAATCCAAACAGTCACGTTNGGAGATCAAGAAGCCCGCAGAAGGCGNGGTCAAAAAACTGTTCTGGAAAGAAAGGGNCCNCCTTCATTCCCNATCCTTATTGAACTTGCGGCCCGAGATCAGGTGGCTATACATCGAGACGTTGCTAGTACNATAGACAGGCTATTAAGAGGAATTTCTCCTACTCCCGAAATACGTCATATCGATTCGGCAGGAGTCATTTCTCGCAGCCAAATAGGATTTCAAGACACATATTCGCCAGAACAAGCTGCTGGGCAGACCTCTGAGCCTAAGGAAAGCTCAGACATACTAGACACTCCCGAATACGACAAATCTGACCGAGGNTTGTCCCAAGCNGAGCAAACTCCCTGGTCNTCATTCCCGACAGACCAGAGCTCTTCCATCCCAAATACCCGTGTTTTGCCATATGGTGTTGGCGTCGCACGAGTACGAGAATTTCTTGCCCGCAATCCAGCCAACATTGAACTCGTTGATGACTTAAAGCAAACTGATGTACTTTTAACNACGAAGGCACAGTATAGNAAAAGATCTACGCTGCTACAAAATGCCCAACATCAAGGAGTTCCGATATATGTGTTGAGGAAAAACACTGAAGGCCAACTAGACCACTTCATAAGAAATCTATCCTCACCGAGATCTGGANAAANTGGAGTTCACACCGCACTAACCGACGCNGCAAGTGGAGTCGACCGAGTCCANCAAGGTGAATATGAAGTGGANCTAGAACCACAAAATGCATACATCCGCAGATTGCAGCACGTGCTAGCNAGCGAGAGTAATGTGAACAGTAAAAGTAGGGGCAGAGACCCNAAAAGACGAGTCACACTTTACCANCANTAACCCANTACCAGTATATGCCNTCNGAATAAAGCCGACNTGAANNCAAACAGACTCAACTGAACATGGAGGANNAATCCATTTATGGCACTCTTAATCGTCTTTGAAGGAGTNGANGGTAGCGGTAAGACNACACAAACCCAAATCCTCNGNGACAAATTAGAAAGNGTCAATCAGCNNGCTATAACGACCAGAGAACCCGGTGGTACCNCATCAGGAGAACTTATAAGAAATATTATCCTTGACCAAGAAGATCTAACCCCTATGTCCGAATTATATTTNTTTAACGCTGCTCGATCCTTACTCATTGAACAACTCGTTATTCCCCAACTTCGCNAAGAGNTCCATGTGATAATGGATAGATTTATCTACTCAACCATGGCATACCAAAGTTACGGACGGGAGATTCCCCTTCAGACAGTAAAGACGATTAANGAGATAGCTAGTCATCAGGTAGTCCCCGATGTANTCGTACTTCTCGACATACCACCGCAAAAAGCTCTTAGCCGCCGNCCAGATCCGCGGGACAGATTCGAAAGAGAAGCTCTAGATTTTCACACCAAGATCCGCGATGGATATCTCGCTATGGCACAAGAAAATCCACGGGATTGGATCGTCATAGACGCGGACCTAAAGCCTGATCAAATTGCGGAGATTGTTTGGGGNAANATCCAGCCCCTTCTTAACATTTGACTCTCAGTNCGNCACTTCATAGACTATGGCAGTAGGAAAATCCAATTGCGGCCGTCATACAACTTTCAAAACCGCCTGCAGGAGATAATGTGAATTTCAAGGATCTACATGAATTTATTGATTTTTTAGAAGCAAAGGGAGAGCTAGTTCGTATCAAAACCCCCGTTACGTGGGATCTTGAAATAACCGAAATCACCACGCGTACTATTGCAAACCAAGGNCCTGCTTTGCTTTTTGAAAATGTCGAAGGGTATCAATACCCTCTTCTCATCAATATGTATGGCACCCTCAAGAGNATGGGTTGGGCACTAGGATCCGAAAATTTAGATGAATTAGGTCACCGTATACAATCACTGATAGGAATGGCTCAGTCAGGCCCCCCTGAAACAATATTGGCAAAAATGCGAGCCTTAGGNGACCTCGTTAAATTGGCTTCATACAAACCCAAANTTGTGAGTANCGCTCCCTGCCAAGAAGTAGTGTTAAATGGAGAGGATGTTAATCTTTTCGACTTGCCAATCCTCAAGTGCTGGCCCCTCGATGCAGGAAGATTTATCACTCTCCCCTTAGTAATTACCCAAGACCCCGAAACTGGCATTAGAAACGTCGGTACGTATCGAATGCAAGTATTTGATCGCAATACTACAGGCATGCACTGGCAAACTCATAAGGTCGGGGCACATCATGCAAGANTAGCTAGAGAACAAGCTAGTCCTAAACTTGAAGTAGCCGTCGCGTTAGGAGGAGANCCNGCCACCATCTGGACCGGCAGTGCCCCATTACCTCCAAGTGTGGATGAATTCATGATGGCTGGGTTCATACGATCTCAGCCTATCGAACTAGTGAAAGCAAAAACTGTGAACATTGAAGTNCCTGCCCATGCGGAATTCATTCTAGAAGGGTACGTCACACCAGGAGAAACCATGGAGGAGGGCCCCTTCGGTGACCATACCGGTTATTANTCTCTGAAGGAACCCTATTCGGTATTTCACNTCACAACCATCACACACCGNAAATCACCNGTTTATCCCACTGTCGTCGTAGGGAAACCAATACAAGAAGATTATTTTATGGGCAAAGCTACTGAGCGCACATTCCTCCCACTAATCCAANTATTATTACCAGAAATACGCGATATAAACATGCCAGGGGAAGGCATATTTCATAATTTGATGATCGTGTCTATACGTAAAGAATTCCCGGGNCAGGCACAAAAGGTNATGCATGCCATATGGGGGTTAGGATTATTAATGCTCACGAAGACCATTATAGTGCTCGACGANTTCGTCGACATCCAGAACGCGTCNGAGGTGGTTTGGAGAGTAACCGCTAACATTAACCCGGAAACTGATCTTCTCATGACTAAAGGNCCCGTAGATGATCTCGACTATGCTACCGCNGGAGAGTTCNGAGTGGGAACCAAAATAGGAATCGATGCTACTCACAAAATCCCCGGCGAACCTCGCAGCAATGACTGGCCACCGGAAATAGAAATGGAAAACGAGATAAAGAAGCTCGTCACTGAGAAATGGGAGGATTATGGCATCTAGTATCTCANCAAACCGATCCTCACCTATTCAAGTAGCGAAGTATATATTAGAAGCTGTNAAAATGGAGCAAAGCCTTTTCGCGTTGCCATTCGCTTATATAGGAATGCTTCTTGCTCAACAATCATTCCCCGGCCTAGATACATTCCTCTGGATCACTATTGCCATGATCGGAGCACGTAATGCNGGAATGGCGCTAAACCGTGTCATCGATCGAGACATGGATGCAAAAAACCCTCGAACCCAATCACGCCACATCCCTCAAGGACTACTGACCAAACGNCCTCTGATTATNCTTGCCATAATAGGCATCACTGCAACTATCGTATCTGCCGGAATGCTAAATACTACAGCACTGGTACTCAGCCCAGTCGCCATTTTCGCCATNGTAGGCTATTCATACGTTAAACGCATTTCATGGATGACACACTTTTTCCTCGGCTGTACCTTATCCATCGCCCCTGCGGGAGCGTGGATAGCAGTCACAGGACATTTACCAATAGAAGGGATTATATTAACTGCATCCGTAGCTGCATTCGCTANTGGCTTCGACATTTTCAATACCATCAACGANGTCGANTTTGACAGGGCAAATCGGGTCAACGCTATACCAGCGCGATTTGGAGTAGCCACCGCTCTATGGGTNTCCAGAGTATTACATACCCTAACTTCTGTAGGATTACTAGTCCTAGGCGTGCTGATGAGTCTCGCTTGGCCTTATTACGTTGCNTGGATCACTGCTACGCTGATCCTANTATGGGAACACCAATTGCTTGCAAAAGATCTTGGGAATATCATGAAGGTATTCTCCTCTCTTAACGCCCTAGTTAGCATGACCATGCTTCTAGGCACAATACTGACACTAGTAGTGTCTTAAGGAATCACTATGAAGCCATTAATAGTTGCAATCACTGGAGCTAGCGGCTCCGCTCTAGCACGATTAGCGNTTGATCGNCTGCTTGATATCAAAGTACCGGTAGAGTTAGTGTGCTCAACAGCAGGAAGGCTAGTATGGGCAGAAGAAATGGACGAGTCATTTGGCAGTGCGCTCGAGCGCTGGCAAGCCTCACCTGATTTCAATCATTACGGGATTGGCCAAATCAANGCGCGTATCGCAAGCGGTTCCTTCCCTACGCAAGGGATGTTAATAATNCCGTGCAGTATGAATACAGTTGCATCAATCTCNCACGGTATATCNGAAAATCTCATTCAGCGATGTGCCGATGTAACCATTAAAGAGGGACGCAANCTGGTGATAGTACCAAGAGAAAGCCCTCTCTCTACAATCCANTTGGAGAACATGCTGCGACTAGCTAAACTTGGCACCACTATAGTCACTCCTGACCCAGCTTTCTATTTACATCCTCAAAGCATAGATGATGTGACAGACTTCGTCGTCTCACGAGCACTCGTAGCNTCAGGTGTCACAGATTCCCTACCNTCTCATCTGCAATACGATAAATCGGATAAGGATCCGCTCTTTTGAACACTCTATCAATAANCGAANACTNACAAATCCAATATTGNAGTTATCCTTNTCAAGCTAAAACACTGGAGGCCAACATTAAGTCGCAACTACACGGGGNTGATAAAGCACTATANGTACGTTCGCTATTCTCCAGAATAGCGCCTCGATACGACTTGTTAAATTCGGTAATGACCGGATTTATGCACTATAGATGGAAAAAACAAACTGTGGTAAAAGGATTGTCTCAGGAAAGAGGAATAGCCTTAGATATTGCCACCGGCACTGGTGACATAGCACTAGAACTCAGCAAGAGTGGAAACGTCAGCGACGTACTGGCGTTGGATTTTGCGCTTCCGATGCTCGAACTCGCTCACAAGAGAGTCATTCTACAAAGAAAGAGCACCCACATCGATTTACAACTTGCTGATGCCCTTTCTCTCCCGTTCATCNATGNNTGCCTNACTCGAGTCACAACNGGATTCAGCTTACGCAATGTGGCTTCAGTGGATNACCTCTTCAAAGAAACATACCGAGTCCTCAAGCCGAGGGGTACTTTTGCCATTCTGGAAGCAACNCCCCTCCTACCAACTCGATGGAACAAGCTGTTTTCCAAAGCTTTTCGCTTTTATTTTCATCGTATCGTTCCCTTACTCGGCGCTATACTAGCTAGAGATAGAGAGGCATATACCTACCTTCCCCAATCTGTAGAAATTTTCTTTACTCCAGAAGAACTAATTACCATGCTCAAAGCCGCTGGCTTCCATCAGGTGAAACACACGTCTGTAGGATTCGGAACTACGAGTATATTTGTGGCCACGAAGCCACAAGGCCAANACTANCCAAAGCCCAATACTAGNGAGGTAAGCATGCCAATAATTCCAAACGACGAAATCAATAAAACCGAAATATTCCCAGGGGTTTACNCNCACCCACTAGCTAACGAGTCACTCGGATCAAACTCTATGACCATTAACTTNATCACGNTTGCACCTAATGCAGCAATACCAGCGCACGTACACCCGTCNCATGAAGAAGTACTAATCATTGTCGACGGGTCTTTTTCATATGAACTGGGCGATGAAAAAGGCNATCTCACTGATGGAGANACTGTTCTGATACCTCCNACTGATAGACACTACCTTATCAATACCTCGGATTCCGNGGGGACGGTGATCGCAATATTCCCTGTCACATCCCCAGAAAGAATTATCGTGGAGTAGATTTCGATCACCCATCAGTCAATTAATAAAANACCAATTTNAATTTATTTAAGTGCACCAGATTGAAATCATCTAGACAGCTTACACATAAATCACCCCCTATTTTCTTGACACCTTCTACTAAGAATCCCTATCATGTGGTTAATGTCGTATGGTTAATGTCGTAGCTCAATGCTTTAAGGANATCATAGCTTCGACAAAATATTGAACNACTNAGGAAGGAAGGTAGACTCACATGGAAACGCTGATCCCCTTGGCTATTCTGAGCCTTGTGCTCGGGGGGATAGTGGGATACCTAGGAAACACACTTTGGNCAACAAAAGGAAATNCGAAAGCTAGAGTAACTGCAGATCAGATCATTAAGGACTCTGAAAACNCCGCTACTAAAACGGTTGCGGAGGCTAGAGAAGAGGCATANCAACTCAAGTCTCAATCGGAAAATGAACTGCGAGAGCATAGGCAACAGCTTATGCGCCAAGAAAGACGACTACAGAATAGAGAAGAAAATCTGGAGGGCAGAGCAACCAACCTTGAAAAGCGTGAACGTGGGGTTGCTTTAAGAGAAACTCAAATCGAAGAGGAAGAATCCCAAGTCACTGCCCTCAAAGACGAACAGCAAGAAAAGNTGGCACAGATATCCGGCCTGAGTGCGCCCGACGCACGTGCTATGGTCCTCCGTGATGCGGAAGTGGACATGGAGTACGATATAGCCCGNAGGCTTCGCGATATGGAAGTAGTCGCCAANGGCGAAGCNGATGACAAAGCNCGCAGAATTATAACTCTGGCCATGCACAGATTGGCGGCAGACGTCGTCAGCGAACAAAGTGTTTCCGTAGTCCCACTACCCAATGATGAAATGAAAGGGCGCCTTATTGGACGAGAAGGGCGTAACATACGAGCCCTTGAGGCAGCAACAGGAGTCGATCTCATAATTGATGACACCCCTGAAGCAGTCACTATCTCTTGCTTCGACCCGATTAGACGAGAGATAGCTAGGTTGGCGATGACCAAACTAGTAAAGGATGGAAGAATTCACCCTGCCAGAATCGAAGATACCGTAGAGAAGGCAAAAGAGGAACTAGAAGAAACCCTATGGCAGGCAGGACAAGACGCTATCTTGGAATCGGGAGTGAAAGGGCTGAACCCAGAAATCATCAAGTTACTAGGTCGGCTNAAACTCCGTTACAGTTATGGTGAAAATGTACTGCAACATGCGGTTGAAGTCTCGCTGTTGTCCGGAATGCTAGCAGCAGAGATTGGTGCAGATATTCAAATAGCCAAAGCTGGGGGNCTTCTNCACGACATAGGAAAAGCCCTGACACATGAGGTGGAAGGTCCACATGCGGAAATCGGCGGAGAGGTAGCCAGAAGGTATGGCATCCCNGACCCGGTTAGACGAGCAGTGGAAGAGCACCACGACGATGAAATGGGTTCAATTGAGGCATTTCTGGTAGCGACGGCCGATGCAATGAGCGCAGCGCGCCCAGGAGTCCGAAAAGATACTCTGGAGCGGTACGTACAACGCTTGGAGGCNCTCGAGAATGTAGCCCAAAGTTTCGAGGGTGTGGAAAAGGTTTTCGCCATCCAAGCTGGCCGCGAAGTTCGCATTATGGTTCACCCAAATACCGTTGACGATGTGAGAGCGAACAAACTTGCACAGGATATTGTTAAGCAAATTGAACAAGACCTACAATACCCTGGACAAATCAAAGTCACAGTAATAAGAGAAACCCGATCAACTGAATACGCACGATAAGCTAATTGAGGTGAAATGGTTCGATTACTNATGATAGGGGACGTAGTAGGGAAGCACGGCAGAAAAGCGGTATCTGCCGTGCTTCCGTCTCTAAAACATGATCTGAATATTGACTACGTAACCGCCAACGGAGAAAATGCTGCAGGTGGNTTCGGTATCACCAAAGACACAGCTAACGAACTCCTTAAAGCCGGCGTAGACGGNTTCACCTCTGGAAACCATATATGGGACAAGCCTGATATTGTCCCATACTTAGANGAAAGATCCCTCCCGATAGCACGTCCACTGAATTACCCCACCACCTCTCCAGGACCAGGGTACATTATCCTAGGAAATTTACTTATAGTCAGTCTGCTTGGAAGGACATTCATGCCCCCTATAGATTGCCCCTTTGANGCTATGGATGATCTGTTGTCGANAGACATTGCAAAAGACAAAANCGTAGTAGTCGATTTTCACGCTGAAGCAACCTCTGAAAAAGGAGCTCTCGGATGGCATCTCGACGGCAGGGTAGCAGCAGTTGTCGGCACCCACACTCATGTTGGTACCGTCGACACCCAGGTACTACCTCGTGGCACCGCCTTTGTAACAGACTTGGGAATGACAGGTGCAATCCATTCAGTTATTGGCAGTGCTCCTGAAGACGTGCTGTACCGATTCATCACTCTGCGTCCCCGACGCCTCAATGTAGTCACAAATGGACCTGCACGCTTTAACTCGGTATTGATAGAAATTAATGAATCATCAGGATTGGCAGACAGCATAACTAGGATCGACAAGGAGATTTCCTTTTGAGCGCCTACGCAGACCTGCACCTGCACACCACCAAATCAGATGGCAATCTATCTCCTACAGAACTAATTCGGCTAATAGAGAAAACGCCATTAAAAGTAGTCTCTATTACTGATCATGACAGTACAGAGGGCATAGCAGAGGCAATTGAAGCGGCCTCAAAAAACACGAGCCTTGAAATTATTCCAGGGATAGAACTTGGGACAGATGTGCCAGGAACAGAGATTCATATCCTTGGCCATTGGATTGATCCCACTGATTCTATGCTGCAAAATCACCTAGAAGAATTTCGAATGGGCCGTGAAACACGGGCTCGAAAAACTGTCGAAAAACTGTCGACCTTTGACATTGATATCGATATCAATCGCGTTTTTGAAATTGCCCAAGGAGCAGTAGGGAGNCCTCATATTGCACAGGCAATGGTAGAAAAAGGATATATCACATATCCTCAGCAAGCGTTCGAAAAATATTTAGGAAAGAACGGATTAGCGTATGTAGGTAGAAATGTACTTAGCCCTCGAGAAGCCATCACCCTTATCAAGAATGCCAAGGGAGTTGCAACCCTAGCACACCCGCGCGAGGCAGAAAACGTAGAGGCATTACTGCCAGATATGGTGGATGCAGGTTTAGCNGGAATAGAAATATATTATAAAGATTATTCGGAAACAGATAAGTCGCGATTCCGGACGGTGGCAGATCGTTACAACCTTATCGCGCTAGGAGGAACCGATTATCACGCTTTTGGGACTCCNGGAGAAATGGNNCCTGGCCCAGTTGGTCCNCCTGAANCAGAGATACATAAACTAAAACAACTCGCATCTCTTGCTCATAAATANCTAGTAAATGTCTTCGCNNCACTAGCAACAGCAAGGGAGAGATCTNTTCTTGACACTGAGGCGATGCCTCGGTACGATGGTTCGNCAGGCCGAGGTAGCTCAGGTGGTAGAGCACGGCACTGAAAATGCCGGTGTCGCCAGTTCGACTCTGGCCCTCGGCACCAGCCTGTAATCGCCAACTCGTACCACGGCCAAAAACACAGAGTCGGCGAACTTACTCGAGCGGAAGTGGCTCAGTGGTAGAGCATCACCTTGCCAAGGTGAGGGTCGGGGGTTCGAATCCCCTCTTCCGCTCCACATCTCCTGCATGCCGAAGTGGCGGAATGGTAGACGCGGCGGTCTCAAAAACCGTTGGGGGCAACCCCATCCGAGTTCGACTCTCGGCTTCGGCACCACATATCAGGCACGGATTTACCCTATCGACGGTACTCCAGCTCTCCACGGCTCCTCCATGTAGGTGTTTTGACCACAGTTTTGTTTTTTTACTGGTGTAATTTGCTGGTATTTGATACCCCTCTGGAGGTGAAGCCGGTTGAAGACAGCCACCCCCCTTATATATAAGGTGTGGTCGCTCGGGCGATAAGCTCAACGAAAACACTTCTTTGCCCCTGACAATGGGGGTTACTCATGACTACGATTCCTTAGCCGAATTCTCATTACAGAAAACGCCCCGACGACTACTATTATCGGTATCACCGATCCGAGAATTACCCAAGTTATACTCCAGGCTTCCCTTTTTGCATCAGGTTCATCTGCCAGGAACTTCATCGTTTCGTCAACATACCACCCACCGTCATCCGCTAACACGTGCACAACATCCAAATACGCAGATACTACTATGAATGCCAAGATTGCGATCACTCTACCAACCGATACACAAAAAACGTGTACCCCATGCATAATCATCCTGGGACTCCTAATCTCAGAATCTTACTCGTTTTCCCTATCTAATTTCCGCCACTTACTTACAGCAGGTTTTACGGTAATCACCCCACATATACCTACCGATCAAGGGCAGAACGCGCGGGACGACCGAGCAAACGCCAATAGGTTGGGGGTATCTTACTATTTTCACTGAAATATCGGGGTATAAGTACAAGATCTCAATGTATACACGAGCATGCGATCAACTACTGCCCATAGGAGCGGGCATAAAACGTGATCACGGAAACCATAGTGTTACCGTTCTCGTACCTGAGTTGTCGGATGAACCATTAGAGATACCAAAAAGAGGAGTAGAGGGTTATGGTTTTCTGTCTATCCCTGTCGGATGGCTTTTCCATCCTCATAACTAATGAAACAACTTTCGCATATTGATTCCGGTATTATTTTCCATTTCATAAGGTAGCTGAATACGAAACAACCTGCACAGAATCCTACTATGGATTCTAACATTGCAAAGAGAACTAGAATTGTTAACGTGATCTGAAATACGAATATAAAATCAAGCATAAGCATGACGAATGCAGATGCTGAGAAAATCAACCCAATAGTTTGTGCAAAGCGCTTAGGAGGCCCTGGTACCAATTTCGTAGGGTTGCCTAATGCAGGAACAATCACTCTCGTTGCAAGCAGGCCCATCGGGCTCAAAGTTGGACCAGTCGCCACTCTCGCGGCAAATCCGTACAATAAGAATCCGGCGACGAATTGATTCTCAGTTAAAATGGTTGCGATTGTCAAAATTGCGACCATTCCTGCAACAAATCTTGCTGCGAATTCGTTGACTGGATTTGGAAAAC
>PBAZ01000001.1 GCA_002717565.1 Chloroflexota bacterium | reverse complement strand
CCACCTCAACACCAGCGCCGACAGCCACAGCCACACCAACACCGACAGCAATAGCCACCCCAACACCAGCGCCGACAGCCACAGCCACCTCAACACCAGCGCCGACAGCCACAGCCACACCAACACCGACAGCTACTCCAAGAGCAACACCGACCGCTACTCCAACGCCGACAGCAATAGCCACCCCAACACCAGCACCGACAGCCACAGCCACACCAACACCGACAGCTACTCCAACGCCGACAGCAATAGCCACCCCAACACCAGCACCGACAGCCACAGCCACACCGACAGCCACAGCCACACCGACAGCTACTCCAACAGCAACACCGACCGCTACTCCAGCTCCACAGCCTACCTCAGCGACTATATCGGTGCTGAGTTATGCATTTAGCCCAAGCGAAGTGACCATTTCAAAAGGCGGCAGCGTTACCTGGGTATTTCTTGGAGGGACCGTTCCCCATAGCAGCATGGGGACAGGGGGGGAATCTTGGGGGAGCGGAGCTATGTACAGTGGATCCTTTGAATATACGTTCAATAGTACAGGAATCTTTACATTCGCATGTGGGTTGCATGGAAGTATGACAGGCACAGTAACAGTGATCGATTAGGGCTTCCCACAGTTAGCCGATAGAGAGTCTCAGCTCCGAGAGTATAGCGTCTCACTAGGCAGGGGTTACGCAGGGAAAGCGAAAGTCTTGATGCTTACCGTCGATAAAACTACAAGACCCTGAAACGCTGTTGATCGTTCCTTTATTGTACATACCACAACAACATCACAGGCACGAGAACAGTATCATTATCGTTCCCGTGGAGATGTTTTAGGCGTACCACTATGGATAGGGGTTTTCCGATACTTGCACTTCAGTATAATGCTCGCAAGGATTTTCTATGAACATCATTCAAGAAAATAAAGAAAAGATCATGGCGGTAGTGATGATAGCACTGGTATTACTACTTGCTTACAGGTGCGATCAGGGGTTTGATGATGCGCAAGAGCGCGAGCGATTGCTTAAACAAGCCTTTGATTCGAAGATTATGGGTATTGCAAGCCGATCTCCTCAGCATATTGAGACTGCGATTGCCTACTATAGCGAGGCTATAGAGGTAGATCCAGATAATGTTGGCTCTTATGTCGGCAGGGGCGACGCTTACCATGAACTTGACTTTATCCTTTATTTAAACCTGGACTATCCCACTCAGAAAAAATCCAGCCGCCCGCTACACAAGGAACTCTACGATAAAGCCTTGGAAGACTACAACAAGGCTAAAGAATTGGATTCAAAGAGGATGACGAACAGTGACACTAGCTTTGCGCGTGCCATGCGGGAGTGGGCAGAAGAAAGGCAGTCTGCTACAAATTCTTCGACTTCAAGTACGTCTGAGTTTCAAAGTGTTTCTTCGAACCAAGCGAGCCAGCATGTTGGAGAGATTAGAGAAGTGTGTGGATTGGTTGCAAGTACACGCTATGCTTCCACTAGTAAAGGGGCTCCTACATTCTTGAATTTTGACTATAACTACCCCAATCACACATTTGCAGTCATGATATGGGGCAGTGACAGAGGTAAATTTCCAAGCAATCCAGAGCGCTACTATGACAACAAGACTGTATGTGCTACAGGGTTGGTAGAAAGCTATCAAGGTAAGCCTGAGATTGTAGCAACGAGTGCTAATCAGTTAGAAATTCGCTGATAGTAAAGAACGATTGATGGATAGGGTTTTCCCGATTAATCCCTTGATTGTGTATACAGTCCCCGCTTGTACTTATACCCGCGATTATTTCACTGATATTTCACTGAAATATACCCTGAAGTGGTTTTGATTAGGTTATCGCCTACTGGTGCCCTTCTCATTTGCTATCGGTAATTCCCTAGCTGCGATTAAAGCTGTACGCCTTAACTTGTTTAGGGAATCACTGAAGGGCTCATGTTTGTTATCCTTGATATTCAGAGGACAACGTGTATCCCGCAGGATGTCACCTTCTAGGTCCCAAGGAGTGGGATGAGTGACCCAACATACTCTAGCATTCTCTTCCATCCATTGGTCAAGCCACTGTTCTCCCAAGTGAGTAAGGGTATATCTTTTCCCAGTCCCAACTCGCCTCAATGGGAACCCGCTCTTGTCTGCTAACAGGACACCGAGCGTTCTTCTGAGAGTAGATCCCTCAGCGTTTCCTTTGTAATGGGTAAGTATCCTTTTCCTAATGTTTTGCCTTGAGTTGGGTTTTGAGATTTTGTCAGGTGATATTCCGACATATAGGAGAGTGTGTGCTTGGCGTACTATACAGTCGTCGATGGGGGTGATACCTGGTATCTCCAAGAAATACCACCCATAGACTCCACTAGTTGCAGGTATTGCTGATGGGTCCTCTAACAGTTCGCTTCGTGAGTATAGTTGGCTTGGGTTGGTTATTACGTTTTCATTTGTCATAGCTGTCGGGAGTTTAGCAGATTTTGATTAGGTTATCGCCCGAGCGAGGTGGTTTTACGCCTACCACTATGGATAGGACTTTTCCGACTAATCATCCGATTGTTTCATGTTTCGACTAGGTGGTTCTGCTCTTCGGCAGAGGACTGCTATTAATGTAGCTGGGCCAGTGCCAAAAATAAAGTACACAATAGTTATAATAAGGAACTCCGAAATTGAGGGGGGAAAATATCTAACATCCAAAATGTCGGCAAAGTAAACAATGATACTCATTACAGCAAATGTCCACGATATAAACTCAACAGTTCGGATTGCTCGTCTCTTCATCAGTTTCTTCCTTGCATGATTTCGATTCGCTGGGAGTGTACCAGAAAAGTGATTTCGATTAGGTTATCGCCCGAGCGACCACACCTTATATATAAGGGGGGTGCTTGTCATCAACGGGCTTACCCTCCGAGGGGTATCAATTATTAACAGGATCGACACTAAATGTGAGAGCTATTGGGGTCAAAATTGGGGTCAAACACGTTATTCAGCACTTGAGGGAACACCCACCAGAACCCCGAAACCATTGATTTCGTGCCTAATTCTGGCGGAGGGGAAGGGATTCGAACCCTTGATACCCGTGAGGGTATAACGGTTTTCAAGACCGTCGCATTCGTCCACTCTGCCACCCCTCCAACTAAATGCCGAAAAGCTCCTATACGCATCAGTTGCACATCGTCAGAAACTTCTATACACGACATTCTACACGATACCAAAAGAAGAAAATACCACTCAATACATGATGGACATGATTACCTCCATCCCATATACTTGCAGCCACGCATTCGGAAGGCAAAAGTCGCTTAATATCTATAAGCATGCTACATACCCGGACGATGTGAGCTTTTTCCTTCCTGCGTTAGTACTTTTCCTTGGACTGAAAAGTACAAGACCCTCTTGGTTCTCTAACTAAACCATAGCGAGGCACAAGATGAAACTACATGAATACCAAGCGAAGGAATTCTTCTCCCGTTACGGCATCCCGATACCTACAGGTGAAGTAGCCTCCACTGCGGACGAAGCCAAAAAGGCTTCCGCAACTTTAGACGGTTCAACTGTTATCAAAGCACAAGTACATGCAGGTGGCCGTGGAAAAGGAGGAGGTATACGCGTCGTAGCTACTCCGGAGGAAGCATACGCCGCTGCAGAGTCACTCATAGGCTCCCAGTTGATAACTCCTCAAACAGGACCTAATGGTGTAGTGGTCAACAAAGTACTGGTTGAACAAACTGTTGCTATCGAGNAAGAACTCTATCTATCTATCACAGTAGATGGATCNGTTAAAGCNCCAATAATTATTGCNAGTGCCTCAGGTGGAATGGATATTGAGCAGGTCGCAACNGAAACCCCAGAAAGAATAACTCAAGTAAGAATAGATCCTACCATAGGGTACCAACCTTTCATGGGAAGAAAAGTAGCATACGCACTGAATATCCCTACCGAACTCGTTAGACCATTCTCTAACCTTGTCGGTAGCCTCTACAACCTTTTCCGAGAACAGGATGCNAGCCTCGTAGAAATTAATCCTCTTACTATCACCAAAGAAGGGCAACTATTGGCACTAGATGCAAAAGTAGACCTAGAAGACGATGCTCTCAACCGTCATCCACAAAACCGGGAATTGCGTGACACCACNCAAGAAGACCCCTTGGAGATGGAGGCAGACGAATACGGATTAAATTACATCAGACTTGATGGGAATGTCGGGTGCATGGTAAACGGTGCCGGGTTAGCTATGGCTACGATGGATATTGTGAGGGCCGCTGGATCCGAACCAGCGAACTTCCTCGATGTTGGAGGCGGNGCAGACGAAGAGAAAATTGCNCAGGCNTTCAAACTCATATGTGCGGATCCAAAAGTTACCCAAGTCCTGATAAACATATTCGGCGGCATATTACGCTGTGACGTCGCAGCACGTGGNATCGTGCAGGGCTATCACGAACTCGGCAATGAAATGACNATTGTAGTACGAATGCGTGGAACGAATGTAGAAGAAGGTCGCCAAATCCTAAACGATTCAGATGTGCCTCTNACTTTCGTCAATGAATTACGCGAAGCAATACCACTGCTNCAAAACAAGTAGATTATCCNTATGCCAAATTATCGCAATACAAGAAAGGCATATTGAAGGGGGTCATATGATACTGGTCAACGAAAATACNAAGTTAGTAGTACAGGGAATTACNGGNCGCGAGGGAACGTTCCATGCTGAACGGTGCAAAGCATATGGAACNAACCTAGTTGCGGGAGTAACTCCTGGAAGAGGTGGANCCCTCTGGGAAGACACCGTACCAGTCTTCGATAGTATGGCAGAGGCCGTACGGGATGCAGGAGCAAATACCTCCCTGATATTCGTACCTGCAGTTGGGGCAGCCGATGCAATACTTGAGGCAGCAGACGCTGGTATCAAAGTGATCGCTTGCATTACCGAAGGCCTACCGGTACAAGAAAGCATCAAAGTAGTAGCACATTTGGAGGGTTCAGGTGTCAGCCTTATTGGACCAAATTGCCCAGGATTAATATCTCCCGGAGCAAATTGCAAAGTAGGCATTATGCCCGGCGATATCCATAGCGCTGGAAACGTCGGCGTTATATCCCGAAGTGGTACNCTCACCTATGAAGCTGTGGCCCAACTCACCGAAGCNGGGATTGGGCAAAGCACTTGTGTAGGTATTGGAGGAGACCCCGTAACTGGAACGAGTTTCACGGATGCGCTGAAATTATTNAACGAGGATCCAGATACCCATGCAGTAGTAATGATAGGTGAAATCGGTGGAACTAGGGAACAGGAAGCGGCTGAGTATATCAAATCTGAATTCAANAAACCTGTAGTGGCCATGATCGCCGGTTCCACAGCACCTGCAGGCAAACGCATGGGTCATGCCGGCGCAATTATCACGGGAGCCGCTGCAACAGCATCCGCCAAGGTAAAGGCCTTGGAGGCTGCCGGNGCCGCTATCGCTCCCTCAGCTGCCGAGATCGGTAGCACTATGAGTAAAGTACTGTCATAAAAACCAAATATTGTGTTTATAAGGTAGAATAGNTGCAGAATTCATGAACTGGGAGAGAAGTGATGCCTGAATTACCACCACTGCCCGGGCGCGAAGAATACTGGAATATTGGTTACCCACTCTTNGGAACGTTAGTATACATTACCATCGGCATTGCGGCAGTCGCACTGGTTTACGGGTTTTATCAGAGATATAAGATATTGAGCCTTGGGAAAAGCACACCTGACCTCGGTGGTTGGGATGCCCGAATAGCTCGAGGCCTCAAACTGGCCAGCGTCGATTTGCTTGCCCATCGCAGATTTGTGAAAAAGGAACTATACCCCGGGATTATGCACTTCTGCCTGATGTGGGGCGCAGTNATTCTGCTGATCGCCACATCGCTAGATGCNGTTGAATCTAACTGGCATAAATTTCTGGCTCCTTCACTCAATGGGTTCGAGTTTCCAACNTCCCAATTCCGNGTTCAAACCAGTTTCATATGGGATATGGGCGGNTTGATGATGGTGGTTGGTCTGGTCATGGCNGTCTACCGAAGAAGCGCTATGCGCCCTGAGAGACTAAACACCCTCATTGAAGACAGATGGATTCTTAGCTTNATATCGTTACTGGTCATTAGCGGCTTCATGGTCGAAGGATTACGAATAGCCGCCACTAGCCCNGAGACACCATGGGCAGAACCAATTGGAAATCTATTTGCCATAGTGTACAGTGGCATCGGCATGAGCATTAACGGAATGGAAATCACCCATTTCGCTCTCTATTGGGTACANGTCGGCATATGGTCTGGAATACTAGTTTATGGTGCTGTANGCTTCTCCAAACTTAGTCACATGTTCCTTGCACCNGCAAACGCGCTCCTTCGCTCCGACAGGCCCCTAGGAGCCTTGCGCCCAATGGGGGATATGGAAACGCTCCTTGACGAAGGATCTGCGTTAGGAGCTCGTGACTTGAGTGATTTCACATGGAAACAATTGCTAGATTTCGATTCGTGTACAAACTGTGGAAGATGTCAAGATCAATGCCCAGCGTGGGCTAGCGGCAAACCATTGTCCCCACGAAAAATAATTCAGGACTTACGAAGTTATGCAGCAGTTCGTGGTCCCGTAATTTTCGAGGCACAAAAAAACGGAGATCCCGTCCCCGAGCCCGAGCCATTGGCCGTGGATTGGGTAAGCAGAGAAGCCGCATGGTCCTGCACTACATGCAGAGCATGCATGGAAGCTTGTCCTGTGTTTATTGAACATATTGACAGCATAGTGGACATGCGTCGTTATATGACAATGGAAGAAAATGATGTCCCTGAAACAGCCATGACTGCACTACAAAATATCGAACAAAGAGGTCATCCCTGGAGGGGCACTCCTTTCAGCAGAACTGACTGGACTGAAAATCTCGAAGTTCCAGTAATTGCTGAGATGGAAGANCCTAAAGACATAGAAGTTCTATTCTGGGTGGGGTGCACGGGCGCACTTGAAGTTCGTAGCCAAGCCATACCGAAATCGTTGGTATCCGTATTCAAGGCAGCTGGCGTGAAATACGCAATACTTGGCTCAGAAGAAACCTGCACAGGTGATCCTGCTCGNAGAATGGGCAATGAGTTCCTATTTCAAATGGTAGCGCAGCAGAATATAGAAACCCTTAACTCGTATGACATTAAGAAGATTGTCACCATATGCCCTCATTGCTTCAACACGATCAAGAACGAATATCCTCAACTGGAAGGCGACTATGAAGTCGTCCACTACACAGAATTTGTCAACGAACTAATTGAAACAGGCAGACTCAAACCGATCAAAACATTAAATGTAACCATGGCATACCACGACTCCTGTTACTTAGGAAGACACAACCGCGTATTTGATGAACCCCGACAAATAGCTGAATCAATACCTGGTCTAAAAGTAGTGGAAATGGATCGTCGCCGCGAGCGAGGATTCTGTTGTGGAGCTGGTGGTGGTCGAATGTGGATGGAAGAGCCNGGAACAAAGGT
The DNA here is from genome assembly GCA_002717565.1 of Chloroflexota bacterium. Classification (GTDB taxonomy): domain Bacteria; phylum Chloroflexota; class Dehalococcoidia; order Lucifugimonadales. Next base: position 366,520 of record PBAZ01000001.1, on the reverse strand, counting down.
GAATCACATACGAACTGAGCACTTCATTGACACAGAAGCAGANGTAGTTGGAGTCTCCTGCCCGTTTTGTCTCCAAATGTTCACAGAAGGAATTGGAGCTAAAGGAGAAGGCGACACNAAGCAAGCGAAAGATCTTCTTGAATTACTAGCGGAAAGTGTAGGAACAGAGCCAGAATCCGGNACTAGTTAGNNNCGGATTNCAGCAGCCCTAGTGCTGTCTCATGTTGAACATCCGCAAGATAACTGCTTCTTACTAANGGTCCTGCNGCTACGTGCGCAAAGCCTAAGCTATAACCTANGTCCCTGAGTTCATTGAATTCCTCTGGGGTATAAAAGCGACTAACTGGAACATGCTTATCTGATGGCTGCAGGTACTGTCCCACAGTCAGCAAATCACAATCCGCAGACCGTAAGTCCTTCATAGTATCCATGAGTTGCATCTTAGTCTCTCCCAAACCAACCATCACACCCGATTTCGTTGGAATTGATGGNGCCAGAATTTTAGCTTGTTTCAACAAAGCTAAGGATCGATCGTAATCACCTTTGGCCCGAATATTATCGAAAATCGGTCGCACGGTTTCGATATTGTGATTCAAAACATCTGGGACAGATTCCATCACAACTTCCAAAGCCAATTGATTACCCTCAAAATCAGGGATCAGCAGTTCGACTTTACANTCAGGAACTCTCTGTCGGATTCTCTTTACGCACTGGGCGAAAATATATGCTCCTCCATCGGCCAAGTCGTCGCGATTCACGGCCGTAATGACACAATACCGCAGCGCCAACTTAGCTACCGTCACAGCAAGTCGATCCGGTTCCGTCAAATCTAACCCCAATGGCTTCCCACTTGTTACGGCACAATATCTGCATGCTCTGGTACAAATATCCCCCAATATCATAAAGGTNGCGCTTCGACGCTCCCAACACTCACCGATATTGGGACACTTAGCCTCTTCACATACAGTGTGAAGGNCTTGATCTCTTAGGAGACCCTTTAGCTGTCGATAATTGTTGCCGCCTGGAAATGCNACCTTGAACCAAGATGGAAGCCTTTTTGTAGCCATTCAATAACCTCTTTACTAGTTATATCAATTTTATCACAACCNATAATCNATAATATCAATACTGGAAATNGGGNTATGCATACAGTACNGGTCAAACATAGTACACTGAGNAGCAAAGAACTATATATTCGTCAGGAGCTTTCAGTTATGGATTTGGGATTGTCTAATCGAAACGCAATAATAACCGGTGGCAGTCGAGGACTCGGGCGACAAATAGCACTGTCTTTGGCACAGGAAGGTTGCAATATCACAATATGTGCACGTGAGCCCAAACAATTGTCTGAGACAGCTAAAGAAATTGAAGCCTTGGGGGTAAGGGTAGCATCCGTCGAAGTCGATATAACGGAACCTGATGCCCCTGAAATGATTGTCTCAGCCGCAAACAGCATAAACCCCGTCGACATCTTGGTAAACAACGTAGGTGGTGGTTCTAGAGGAGGTCCGTCCCTAGAAGCTACAACAGATCAGGAACTTCAGGAGGCTCTGCAACTAAACTTGCTCGCTGCAACGAGACTTATACGCCTTGTAACTCCATCAATGAGAGCAGCCCAATGGGGACGAATAGTTAGCGTAGCTTCTATTTGGGGCAGAGAGTACGGAGGCACCATAGGCTATATGACAGGGAAAGCAGCATTGATTGCTATGTCCAAACATCTTGCCATTGAACTGGCGCCAGACAATATATTGGTCAACACCATTGCACCGGGCTCCATACGATTCCCTGGTGGGAGTTGGGAGAGGTTTGCTACAACCCAGCCAGAGGAGGTAGTTTCGAGATTTATAGAAACCAACCTCCCACTAGGAAAATTCGGCTGGCCTGAGCCGGTGGGAGACTTAGTAGCTTATCTCTGCTCTGAGAGGGCTGGATTAATCACCGGGACCTGCATCAATATTGACGGAGGACAGACCCGAAGCTTGATATAACCTTGTGAGACCCTTCTGATGTCTTGAAGGTTGTTGTAGGGAAGTCGGATCTAATCCGTGATGCCCTTAGCCGTAACGTAATCAATTATATCCTGAACGCTCAGTATTTTCTCTGCATCCTCATCTGATATCTCAACCGGAGTATCATCAGTGGTGAACTCTTCTTCCAAAGCCATTATGAGTTCTACCAAATCCAAGGAATCTGCTTCCAAATCTTCTGCCAGCTTCGCTTCCGGCACAACATCGGCTACATCCACACCCAATCTATCTGAAACAACTGTTTGTACTCTTTCTAAAATACTAGCCACTATACTTACCTTTCAGTGAATTCGGTGAGCTCCGCCACCGTGTCTTATAAACCGCAGTAGCACTATACCAGTGACGCTACTCATACTACAAGGGCAAAATACCTATTTGGATGAGAGTTAAGCAATTAGGTTCCTTCAGGGAGTAATCCCCCTGTTTGGTCATCTGCAGTAATTGAATCTCTATTTTCGACAAGAGCCCCCAAAACTCCGTTAATAAACTTGCCAGAATTTTCGCCACCAAAGATTTTTGCTAACTCTAGTGCCTCGTTGATAACAACTTTTACTGGGGTCGTGGGATCAGTGATAATTTCGAAAACTGATATCCTGAGGAGATTTCGATCAACCGTCGATAACTGTTCAATCGGAAATTCGACGGCATACCTGCCTATGATTCCATCAATCTGGCCCTTACGTTCAAGAACGCCCTCAATAATTGAGACTGTAAACCGACGTCCCTTGCCATCTAGTTCAAGTTCTTTACTCACCCAATCCACAGTATCACGGTGGGCACCATCTGCAAGATCGAGTTTGGACAGCACTTGCATAGCTCCTGCACGGGCTTTCCGCCGGGGGATTTGCCCAATGATGTCCTGATCAATTTCCTCGCACTCCTCTAGGTTTTCAGGAATTTGCATAGCACTATCTAAGCATCCCCTGAATACTGGTCGGACCACTAAGCGCGATTGCGTCAGCGGAGGGTATCCAAGTGCGCACTAATGAACTCAATACTTGACCGGGTCCTATTTCAACGAATCGCTGCACACCTTGGGCACTCATAAATTCGAGACTTGCCTTCCACCTCAATGGGGCGCACAGTTCATTTGCCAATTCCTGCCGAAGGAGGTCAGCCTCCTGCAGCGGAGTCAAGGATCCCAACGATATAATCGGCACCAGGGGATCTCTAAATTCTATTTCAGCTATACACCTTCTTAATTCTTCAACAGCCTTATTCATCAAAGCTGTGTGTGCAGCACCAACTGACTCAGTTAAAATGCTCCGAACGGCTCCTCGAGCCATAGCGAGGTCAATCGCTCGGGCCATGGGAAGCTTAGCTCCAGCTAGCGCAAACCGATCCACGGCTTCTTCATTAACCACATCAACACCCGACTGACGAGCAATCTCCGTTATGACAATTTGATCCAGCCCAATGATAGAAGCAGTAGTTCCCGGATATTCTTTCGATGCAGCCTCCATTATCAATCCACGCTGGCGTGCAAGCCATATTGCATCCTCCAAGGATATGGCCCCAACGGCAACTGCAGACGTTAGCTGACCTAAACTGTTACCAGCAACAAATAATGGACTAGGAAACACACTCGCCTTCATGTACTCGTTCATAGCACACAGGCATGCGATACTTGCAATCAGAACGGCAGGTTGGGCTATTGAAGGAACGATCAAATCCTCAGATGGCCCATAGAACATAGTCTGGTTGAAAGCTTGCCCGAGAGATTCCTCGGCTACGTCGAAAACATCCCGTGCTGAATCAGATTGCTGATATAACTCCAACCCCATTCCGACGGTTTGTGAACTCTGTCCGGGAAACAGCAACGCCACGTCGCGCCGAGATCCAGCGCTGACATCCGAGAACAGACTGAGATAATCCACGATAATTACACCTTAGGCAGGCACATCACCCGCCCCAACGATTATAACAACATTAAGTCAGTGCACGATATCACCGACGGTCAGGGAATATCTCTCTGCCTTTGTACTGACCGCAGGAGGAACATACACGCTGAGGAATTTTCGTTGCACCGCAATGGGGACATCGGGACCTTGCAGAGACCCGACCTATTGANCGGTGGGAGAAGATACCGCTCCGGCGAGTTGANTTTGCTCTAGAATGTTTTTTCTTAGGTACCGGGGGCACGACTCACCTCACTGTTGTTNCTGTGGTCATTATACACTACAAGGGAAGTCCCAGATGTGCTGCGGTCTATNGTAATCAGTGATCNGGCTTTCCTAAGCACCCTAGGTCTGNATGACCACNCGANAGTTTAAATCCCTATTGCTCAACTGTCAAGCAAACCAATACTACTTATGTGTAAAGTNCCCNACGAATAAATATACCTATCAAAGGAACAGACGAACCGGCATTCTATCCAATATAATATCAGAGGAATTNCACAGCATTGNGATCCCAGTATGAGNNCTGAGGCANGCCACTAATGTTACAAGAAGAATTACTNATTGAATCAAAGAANCTCGATACGTTTATAAAATTCGCTCAAGGAGTGATCACTAAGAACTCAAGTCCAAGCATTTTGATATCTCAGCTAACTCAACCATTCACCGATCTACTATCTGAAGATTTCATCCCTAAATATTTTATGAAGGAAACCCACAACACTTTTGCCCAGTATTTGATCTATCGAAGTTTTTCCCNNGAATTTTCCCTAATGGCAATGTTAGTTCCCCCTGGAGTCTCTACTCCCGTTCATGATCACTTAGCCTGGGGACTCGTAGGGGTATATCAGGGAGAACAAGAAGAAACGATATACACTTCAACCAGAAAATCAAGTTCATCAGGCATAACACCTACAGGAACAAATCTTCTCNANAAAGGCACCATAACNGTCATCNTCCCNCCTAATAATGATATTCATATGATCAAGACNATATCGAGTGTCCCNTCCATATCGCTACATCTCNTGGGAAATGACATTGGTTGCAAGCACCGNCACACCTATGATCCAATCAATGGCACACCTACAAGCTTCCGATCAGGCTACGTCAACGCANCATGCGATCAACCATCATGAATTGANGGCGGAACACCACCACAACTGCGCCTATGGATACCNTTCATAGAGGTTGCGTAGACATAGTTACCTTGGTAGAATATGTATGGATGCACTAANGCGCGAAACCCGAGGTAAGTGTCGACCGCGCAGGTACAAATTGAAGTCTTGACGCTNAAAGAGTGGGANTTGCGCCCACTCTTTTGCTTCTTCAGGAAGATNAAACAGCTACAGAGGATGTAGTGAAAGAAGGTCTAGAGTAATGAAAAGCGATCTCGTCCTAGCAGTAACACAACTCGCTAACGAGCGCCATCTCCCGATGGACATGATCATGTCCTCCGTTGAAGACGCAATGGCATCTGCNTACAAAAANGACGCNACCATGAGCGGACAGGAAATTGTGGTACATATCGACCAAANCGCCGGTGAAGTCAATGTATTTGTNGCAAAGTCGGTAGTCGATTCAGTAGAAGACCCTAATACNGAAATAAGCTTAATGGATGCCCAAAAAGTAAATCCAGACGTGACGNTTGAACAGCTTATAGAGATACCNATAGAGGTACCCCCTGCAACAGGAAGGATAGCAGCCCAGACTGCCAAGCAGGTCATACTACAACGACTGCGNGATGCAGAACGTGAGAAAGTCTATGAAGAGTATGTTGACAAGGAGGGTGAAGTAGTAACCAGCCAGATACAGCGATTCGAGTCNAGCCGATACATAATTGTCGACATAAACCAAGTAGAAGCAGTCTTGCCTCCATANGAACAAGTACCTTTCGAACGGCTTCGNCCGCANCAGCGAATTAAAGTATACGTATCTGAGGTGCGAAGAACTGCCAAGGGTCCAGAAATTATAGTTTCACGNACTAACAAAAACTTACTGAAACGACTCTTGGAAATCGAAGTACCCGAAATCAATAATGGCACCGTAGAGATTAAATCCATAGCCCGAGAAGCTGGTCACCGCAGTAAAGTAGCNGTAGCTGCCNTGCAAGAGGGCGTAGATGCGGTTGGATCGTGTGTAGGCATACGTGGTAGTCGCATCCANAACATTGTCAAAGAACTTCAGGATGAGAAAATCGACGTTATTCAATGGCACGATGATCCCGCTGTCTTTATAGCAAATGCTCTCAGCCCTGCTCAGGTTCTAAGAGTGGAATTAGATCAGGAGAATTCAGAGGCACTTGTTGTTGTACCAGAAAGACATTTATCACTGGCCATAGGACGCGAAGGGCAAAATGCGCGACTNGCAGCGAGAGTCAGTGGTTGGAAAATCGATATAAAAAGTGATGTTGAACTTCGATCANTTGAAGAAGAGACTGANACGGCACCAGAAGACAGTANAGAACCNGNNCCCACTACTGCTCCAACACNAGATTCTTCGANAGANAATGAACTCCCAGAACCAGTCTCAGTAAGCNATCAGTCTAGTACCGAAAATATCGTNGAAGAAGAGGCTGAACTTGCCACAATAACTGCATCACAGAATGCATTGGAAGATACCCAGCAAGACACTAAGGCTNTACCAGAGTTGAGGGAGNATGTTGACCCTGAGGCAGAATTACTCCTTCAAGAGGCTTCGGACGAAAACGATACCGACTTAACTGATACTGACAACGAGCCTCCAGTATGGAACGATCAANTGACCGAAGGAATGTGGGAAATAACNNCTGAGCAAACCAATACGTCTGGAATACGTTTCGCCGAGGATATCCTAGGTCCAAGATACGGTAGAAGNAAACGTGGCAGGGGACGCAATGCNGATGAACCGAAACGAAACAAACGGACTCGTAGAGGAGCAGGACAAGTAGCACNTCCAGAATCATCNGGGCCGGANGAAGATGATCGCTAAGACACAAGNNCCACGGNNTGATAACATGCANGCCAATGCTCATCAGAGCAGAAAATGCGTAGTNTGTCGCNCAGTAAGAGCANGGGCAGGACTGATAAGAATAGCCANAGATGCNTCNTCCATACCNGTGCTNGATTGGAAAAGATCAAAACAGAGTAGAGGTTGCTATATTTGCTACGAANTAGCATGCCTGGGAAAGCTCACAAAGACACCACGGATTGTTGAGCGACACCTCAAACGCACGTTAAANCCTTGGGCNACGGAAAGATTGAAAGAACAGCTTCAAAACGTCATGGACGGANAGTANTANTCAGNTCAGCAACCAGCAATTCATATCATGTGAGATGGTGTACCGCGATGAAATAACCAACAGCGACTAGGAAAGTGTAATGAACGAGCAACAAACTAACAACGAAACAAACGAAGATCACTCAGAAAAAACACCTGCATCAACAAGTAGAAGCAGGCCAGAGAAGAGCATTGATCTACCTTCGACTATAGCAGTAAATCAATTGGCTACAATGCTCAATGTTGGTCCCATTGAGGTAATAAAGCAATTGATGCGTATAGGAGTTATGGCCAACATCAACCAAGTGATTGATTATGAGATAGCAGCTCCTATCGCGCAAGGATACGGACACACCCCCAGTAGACTGAAAGAACAAGATACCGTAGGAAGACACGAAACCCATGACTCGGATGGTTCCACTTTAACTGAGCGTCCGCCAGTAGTGACAATCCTAGGGCACGTTGATCACGGGAAAACAACCCTGCTCGACGCGATCCGCAACAGCGACCTTGCTGAAGCCGAGATAGGCGGAATCACCCAGCGCATTGGAGCCTATCAAATACATCACAACNACGACCCAATAACCTTCATAGATACACCTGGACACGAAGCTTTCGCCGCGATGCGGGCTAGAGGTGCTCAAGTTACTGACATAGCTATTATTGTAGTAGCTGCGGACGATGGAGTGATGCCGCAAACCCTTGAGGCCATCAATCATGTTAAGGCTGCGGATGTCCCTATAATTGTCGCAATCAACAAAATGGATGTTCCCGGCGCTGACCCTGAGCGTATTAAGCGTCAACTGGCAGAGCAGGAACTTCTAGTTGAAGACTGGGGAGGCACGGTTATATCAGTCGAAGTTTCAGCCAGAGACGGTATCGGAATCGACAACCTCATTGACCATATCATGCTGGTCGCAGAGATATCTGAACTCCGAGCACAGTCCGAAGGGCATGCACGCGGGGTAATCATAGAAGCACAGATAAGCAAGACAAAGGGACCTCTCGCAACTGCCTTGGTACAATCAGGCACCCTTAAGCTAGGGGATAGTATAGTTTCCGGCAGCACATGGGGCCGTGTAAAGGCAATGTTCGATGACAGGGGAGCCAGAATTGAACAAGCAGGGCCGTCCACCCCTATAGAGATATTGGGATTCGATGAACAGCCTGGATCAGGGGAACTCTTCACCTCTACTATCAATGAAAAGACCGCTCGCGATAGGGCAAAAGAACGCCAACTTGAACAGCGGACGGAACGACTTAATTCACGAAGTCTTCAAGATATGTACCAGCGGATTCAATTAGGCGACATGCAAGACCTAAATGTTATTCTTAAAACAGATGCCCGCGGTACCATAGAGGCTATCCGGGAAGCACTTGAAAACCTTGAGGCCGAACAGGCCAGAGTGCACGTACTCCACTCAGCTAGTGGAAGCATCACGGAAAGCGATATACTCTTAGCTAGTGCCAGTGACGCCATCGTGTTGGCCTTCTCCAATAGGACAGANCCAGGAGCGGCAANACTAGCAGAAACGATGGGGGTAGAGATACGCTACTATGACATAATCTACCACCTTATTGAAGANATAGANTCAGCCTTNAACGGCATGACAGTCACTGAGCAGAGTGTAATAGAAGAAGGTACAGCCGAAGTTCGGGCTGTATTCCCACTAGGACGAAGGGTGAAAATCGCGGGCATATATATCCAAAATGGCAAGGTCACTCGATCCTCATGGGCACGCATCATACGCAATGAGGAGACTCTCCATGAAGGAGCAATAACTAGCTTGCGCCATTTCCAAGAAGATGTTAGTGAAGTCCAAAACGGTCTTGAATGCGGCATAGTAGTNGACGGGTTTTCCGAATATGAAGAAGGCGATACCGTCGCAATATTCCGCAGACAGTAAATTAAGTTCGCAGAAAANTCGTGCCTANAGACACTTTGGGNAAACCTAAAATGGATTCTGAACCCATAAGAAAAGAACGTCATCAAAGTCGCTCCGAGGACTCTATACGCAATATCGTTGGCAAGTTACTGCTTCACGAAATNCGAGATCCACGCATCCCTGCATTGACTAGTGTCACACGAGTCTTACTTTCACCTGAACTAGGAACCGCTCAGATATTCGTTGCNATACCTTCATCGGAAGAAGATCCGTATTCCGTTCTCAAGGTACTGGAAAAATCATCCTCATATCTCCGAAAACGCCTCAGTAATATGATGAACATGAAGAAAACGCCTAAGTTNACCTTCGTGTTGGATGATAACCTAGCGGTTGAAAACAATCTCGACATAATGTTACGCAACTTGCAGTAATTTCGCTCGTACATCAAGAAGTNCGATATCATCACACGAAACAATAAATCCCACCTTANTGAAAATCTAGATCTGCCACAAGGTGCTCTTACATGNTTGCAAATACTCAACAGCACAAACATGTCGATGGCGTACTGAACATTGCCAAACCTACAGGNGCCACNTCCATGGACGTAGTGCGAACAATAAAAAAACTGACCAANCAAAAAAAAATGGGNCACGGNGGGACACTCGACCCTCTCGCAACAGGGGTTCTGCCNATCTTCTTGGGAAAAGCGACCAGACTTATGGANTATCTAGTCGACAGTACCAAGATCTACCACACCCAGATCAGACTAGGNATNACAACCGATACCTATGATATTGATGGAACCGTAACCGCCACTCGAGATTTCTCCTCGGTTACCCAAGAGATGGTCGAGAAAACTTTAGAGTTATTTAAGGGAACTTCGGAACAGGTCCCACCAATGTATAGCGCTCTGAAGCATGAAGGAAAGAGATTATACAAACTTGCACGGGACGGGCAAGAAATAGAGCGCCCAAGCCGTCAGGTGCAGATTGACTCTATAGTACTAACTGCATGGAATCCGCCTTTNCTAGACATTCAGGTACAATGCGGNAAAGGTATGTATGTCCGATCTTTGTCTCATGATATCGGAGNACTGNTGCATTGCGGTGCCACCGTAGTGTCACTGTCACGCCTTCAGTCTGGNCCATTCCATCTTAACAAATCAATTTCTCTTGAGGCAATCCATGAACACATAAACGCAGGCGGNTCGTGGACCGACTATGTCAGTCCAGCTGATCTGCTGGTTCAACACCTACCGCAAACAGCGATAANCGAAGGGAGAGAAAATCTCATTTTACAAGGACGGCCTGTTTCACTAGAACACGAGGATTTAGACACAGANCAACTGTTGAGAATATACGGACCTTCTGGAAATTTCCTCGCGCTCGCAAAATATGACCAAGCATTAAGATTGTGGCAACCAACTAAGGTACTTGATCTGACTGCAGAGGTTNCAGNAAATCCTGAGCATCANCGCACCTAATCCACTACCCACAACACCTTAATTGTTNCGCTAGATANACTCGTTGATCTCAGATAACTTATCTACTAATTCATCNAGNACTTTAATNGAATANTCNCCCTGAATCCCNTTGACTCCTATAGAACGNACCCCGGCAGCNGCNGCAGCTTCNATATCAAACCGAGAATCTCCTACAACAACCGCCTCCTCTGCTGATACATTCAATAATCTACAAGCCAAAACCACCATGTCAGGNGATGGTTTAGCNCTCGCAACCTCATCTCCNCCTATAACATGTGCCGGCNACAAATCTACCTTCTGAAGAATACTTCGAGCCAATCCTCCGCCAGTATTCGTGATCACTGCAGTATGCANATTTTGANGCTTCATCTGGTCCATAACAGCTTGGGCACCGGGCATCANCTTNACATTCTCTGCCAACACTCCAAACTGCGTTTCATAATACCCNTCAACTTCTTCAACTGACTGTGCAGGGAAAAATANNTCNACGTCCAGCTGCGTAGANTGACCATATACTTTCAAGAATTCATCTCGGCTAATCGGCGGACGCCCAAAATGCNNCGCNGCAGCATTAACCAAATTAANCCAACCATCGAAGCTATCTACCAACACTCCATCCATATCAAACAATATTGCACGTATCATCAACAATCCTTACTAAATGAATATCTNCCCTGTATTTCCTGTTTGNAGTAACCGCAACTCANCCCGCTCTGGNCTTNAGTTCAGTCATAACCGATTGNATTTCAATCCCACGNGCAACTAGTAGAACNAGAACATGGTACAACAANTCNGCTGCCTCNGCGGTTACTTCAGANTCAGCATTNTCCTGCCCAACNGCGGCAAGCGACAGTTCGCCTGATTCCTCTATGACTTTTTGNCCAATGCGCGAAATTCCGGCGCTGAAAAGTTCGCGAGTATAACTTTTTGACAGNGNTTCCGAATTCTTCCNACTNAGNATGAGTTGATAAAGATCNCCCAACACCTTGAGGTTNGGAGANGATTCCCTNAACNCNACATCTTGCGTTACAGGTTGAAANAAGCANCTAACTTCCCCNGTATGACACGTNGGNCCNTNTGGTTCGGCTTCTACTAACAAAGTATCTTCATCACAATCNGTACGCATTGATATGAATTTCAAATAGTTCCCTGACTCTTCTCCCTTTTGCCAAAGTCTTCNNCTGCTNCGNCTGTANAACCANACCACGCCATCCTGATATGTCTTGGCAATGGATTCAGGACTCATATACCCAAGCATGAGAACTTGTTTACTTCTGGAATCCTGGATCACTGCAGGAATTAAGCCATTATCATCAAGTGCAACCATANTCACCTCACTTATGTNGCTGNTAAAACATCAAGTANANCTCGGACGNTTTCAATTTTCAAGTCAGGCACCACNAATTCCTCAGTATAAGTCACNGGTTCCTGCACAACATGNGCTGTCATCATGCCAACTCGCTGTGCTCCTAATATATCATCCCNCAACGTATCNCCTACGAAAAGGATCTGCTGTGGCGCTAATTTAAGTTCTTCAGCTATAGCAATGAATCCCTTGGGGTGTGGTTTNTATGCACCAANATTTTCTGAGGAGAANGCTACGTCAAACAAAAGTTTTGAGCTANCCAGGAACGGCCGAAAAAAGGATTCATCTGCGTTAGAAAGCAACCCTATCTTATATTTACTTCTCAGCGCATCAAGAACATCNTCAGTTTCAAGAAATAANGAGCGTTTACTCATTGAATCTACGCAAAGCCCGGCGGCAGTTGCTGNATCTGCTTCGAACTGAAAATCCCTAAATACCTGCNTAAAACAATCTTCCCAAACCTCACGATACGGTATAAANGTTCGTGTCAGCGCAAGATCATCCAAATTCACTCTATCGACNCGGGTACTAAGNTCCAGNGNCTTCCAATGATCATAAAGGTCAACNGGATCTATCTGAAGCCCTTCNGCTTGACATATCTGAGTGAATGTTTCTACCCAACTCGCGCGAGGATTGCTACACAACGTGTTATACAGATCAAACACAACTGCTTNGAGCCCTGATAGTTCCGTAGTTCTCACTCTTCCCCCTATTCCTGTCGCANNGGAATGCCACGTTCAGACAAAAATGTCTTNACTTCACNAATAGAATGNGTTCCGTAATGGAAGATNCTTGCNGCCAGAACCGCATCTGCCTCACCTATTTGTAATGCCTGAGCCAAATGCTCTGGGCTTCCGGCTCCACCACTAGCAATCACTGGAATCGANACTGATCGAGAGATTGCCCTTATCATATCCAAATCGTACCCCGACTGAGACCCATCAGCATCCATACTGGTCAATAATATTTCCCCTGCTCCGAGATATGANACTTGTGAAGCCCACTTTATAGCATCAATGCCCGTAAATGTCCGACCTCCATGACTATAAACCCCCCAAACTGATTCCTCTGATGCTTTNATGTCTTCTGCAACTTGAANGTTGTTAAGGCTCCCTATGTCTTGATCTTCGATTCTTTTAGCGTCGATAGCCACCACTATGCACTGATTCCCAAATTGCTTAGATGCATCCCGNATCAAATCCCTATCGTAAANGGCTGCCGTGTTAAGCGATACTTTATCAGCACCTGATTCAAGCATATAGCGAATATCATCATTAGTTCTAATACCACCACCNNCCGTGAAGGGAATAAAAATCTTATCTGCCACTTGCCGTACTACCCCGATCATGGTCTCACGCCCTTCATGGCTAGCACCAATATCGAGAAAAACAAGTTCGTCCGCACCCTCTCTATCATAGTATTCGGCGAGCTCCACTGGATCCCCAGCGTCACGCAAATTCACGAAATTAACACCTTTAACTACCCGTCCCTCATTCACATCCAGACAGGGGATAATTCGCTTTCTCAGCATTCGCTATTGTCCTTTTTTACTAGTCTGATCCAACGCTACTTCAGAAATAGCCTGATTCAAATCGATGCGCCCTTCATAAAGGGATTTCCCAACGATTGCGCCAAAGCACCCCAAACGCTGCAGCTTCTTCAAGTGATCAATAGTTGCAACTCCACCTGAGCTAATAAATGACGAGTGTAAAGAATCCGTATGTTCAACAAGCTGCTCAACGGTGAAAAAATTCGGAGCTTCCAAGGTTCCATCAGTCGATATATCAGTGAAAATGAACTGATATACCCCCAAACTATTCATACTCTCGAGCAAATCCTTAACCTGTATCTTTGAAGTATCTTGCCATCCCTTAAGGGCAACGAATCCATTATGGACATCAAGTGAAACTACAAGAACCTCAGCACCATAATTAGCAATCACCCATTCAACAAGTTCAGGCTTTTCGTAAGCAGCAGTCCCGAGAATAACCCTCGAGACGCCAATATCCAAAGCTTCTGCTATAGAATCCTTGGTTCTAAGACCACCGCCCATTTGCACTGGAACTGACACAGACCGTACTAGATCTGCAACATGGGCAAAATGCGTTGGCGCCCCTGATACGGCTCCATCCAGATCCACTACATGGATGAGCTCAGCACCTGCTTTTTCATATCCTTGGGCAGTATCTACATGATTCGTATCGTATGTCGTAACCCTGGAGAAATCTCCCTGATATAGCCGAACCACTTGTCCCAATCGCAAATCTATTGACGGAATAACTAGCATATCAACTCCAAGTGATAACCCGCATCAACCCAACATACACCATCCATCATTGAAGTTTTGCGGCAAATTTGACAAAGTTACTGTAAATCTCTAATCCGGGGCTCCCGCTTTTTTCAGGATGAAATTGAGTAGCTACAACGTTATTGGTCGCAATGGCAGAACAAAACGTTGATCCATAATCTGTCAGTCCGGCTACTATACTTTCGTCGCGTGGCTTCACATAATAACTGTGAACAAAATAATATTGATGGACCGTACTATCAAGCGACGCGAAGACTGGATGGTCTCCCACAAATGTAACGTCATTCCATCCCATGTGAGGAACCTTGAGATCAGATTGTATTTTGAGTACCTCTCCCGAATAGACACCTAAACATGGGACATCGCCTTCTTCAGTAAAATCAAATAACAACTGTAAGCCTAAACAAACCCCTAAGAACGGCGTACCTGCATTAATTGCCTCCTTGATGGAATAAGCAAGTCCGGCATTCTCTAGCACGTTCATCGCAGTGTCGCATGCACCTTGCCCGGGAAAAACAATACATGCTGCCTTCTTGATCTCTTCTCCTGATTGAACGACCACCGGAGAAGCTCCAACTATCTCGAGAGCCTTAACAACACTCCGAAGGTTTCCAGCCCTATAGTCAACTACTGCAACTTCTAAATTAGTCATATCAGTTCCCAAAAACATCTCGACTCTTTCAACGTCTTGACTGAGGAGCAAGCTGTTCAATAGGCAACTCCCGATCCTGATATCTGGCTAGAGCAAAAAGGAAGTCTGCAAGCCTGTTCACATACTTAAGCACTTCCTTATTTGCCAGTAATCCCTGCCGATCAAGAGTTACAATTCTGCGTTCTGCACGTCTCAACAGAGTTCGAGCTACGTCAATATGAGCCGATGGTTCGGACGCTCCAGGAATAATAAACGCGTCAGGCAAATTTACTGCACTCAGCATATTATCTATATGCGACTCTAAGTCTGCTGTCATGTCTGGGTGAACTGGCACAAAATGCTTCAAAAAAGTCTCATAATCTTCATGACTAGTAGCAAGTTCAGAGCCGACAACGAATAATTGTCTCTGCACTGCTAAAATTAAGTCGGTCACCTCAGTGTCCGCAGTAGACGCTCGGGCAAGTCCCAAGACCGATATCACTTCATCAGTTGTTCCATAGGCCTCGCAGCGCAAATCATCTTTATCAATCCTGCCACCATAGAGAAGACCTGTTTGTCCTCCATCACCCTGACGGGTGTAAATTCCCGGCATACCGTTCACCATACCATTCTTACTTTATAGTGACTCCCCTAGAGAGTGATTCGAAGTTATTTACCAACGACAGCAAACACACACGATACGCGTTGCAGGTAAAGCCTATCCACAACACCTTGTCATGAACCTTTTTCTGAAGTTAATGTACAATCTACGGGGCAGTCGACGATATCTTGATCCAACCCATTATTACGAAGATTGCAATACAAAGCAAATCACAACCTTGGGTCAGACATGAAAAACTAAGTCGACCTAGCAGTAACTAGGTCGACTTAGTTTTATACCATCAAGTTATCTATTGTATCCCACTAATTATAGCGGATACGAGGATCTAGCCATGCGTAACACAAGTCCACAACAAGATTTGTCATCACCATAACGCTCGCCAGAAACATAGTCCCGCCCTGAACGACAGGATAATCACGCTCAAGGATTGACTCGTACATGAACCTTCCAACACCTGGGAGAGCGAAAATCACTTCAATAATTACTGTTCCACCCATCAGGCGAGCAAATGAAACTCCCCACAGGGTCAACACAGGTATGAAAGCATTCTTCAATACGTGCCTTATTATGACAACACGTTCACGCAAACCCTTTGAGTAAGCAGTACGAACGTAGTCCTGTCGCAACACCTCAAGCATAGTGTTTCGCAACATCCTAGCTTTGGTTGCACTCAGCCCGTAGCCAAGAACCACGGCTGGGAAAAGGAACTGCTGGAAATTAGCCCATGGGTCTTCCCACGGTGGCACATAGCCGATAGGGGGTAGGTAGTTGAAATATACCGATCCGATGAGAATGACCATAATGGCCAACCAGAAGTTAGGTAGTGATATGCCCCCGATTGCGAACAATCGTGCTACATAGTCGATTGCCTTATCTTGACGTATTGCGGAAATTATCCCCAGAGGCAATGCCAGTATGATAGCAAAGAATGTGGCTGCTATTACCAATTCCCCTGTCACGTAAAAGGCATCAACCAGACTAGGCAGAACTGGTTGCCCAGTCCACAGTGATTCTCCCCAATCCAAAGTTATTATCCCCAAGATCCATTTGCTATATTGTTCGAAGAACGGAACGTTAAGTCCTAGCTGTTCTCGAATCCTTTCAATATCTTCAGGGGTAACGTAGCTAACCTCAAGCAACATTGCTGTGACAGCATCACCTGGCAACAACCGAATAAGGCTGAAAACAAGTATAGATACCCCGAGCAGCGTTGGTATCATCAGCAACAACCGCTTAATTATGTACTCCCTCATAATCAGAACCTCCTCAGTAGACTGCCAGTATTATGATCCGTAAGTTCTAGTTGAACTATTGCCCACACGCACAGTTGCCACCACAACCACCACCGCCGCAGCCTCCGCCCATCTGCAAGTTTGGATTGCTTATTACAAATCCGGACCTCATAAGGTTATCCACGTAGTCAATAAGTGTCCCTTCCATAAGCGGTGCACTCTCTTCGTCGATAAGCACGGTGACTCCATCTTGTTCAACGACCAAGTCATCATCCTTAGGTGCATCTTCAAGCGACAGCATATATTGAAAACCTTCACCTGATGGTACTATGAGAACCCTCAGGGCCGCTCCAGCTTGACCTTCTTCGTCAATGATACTCTTCAATTTGTCAGTAGCTTCGCTTGTAAGCGTTATTACAGAAGTTTCGTTTGTCATATTATCCCACCCCTTGTGTTACCTAGGCGAATATGTGCGAGCTATCTACCCACACACGATACCTTTTGAAGGCTAGTGCATAGATTACCAAGCTGTTAGTCGCAAGTCAATACATCTGGGCAAGCAATCTGGATTATGTTTTGCAGGTTCAAAATTGAATCGTACCCACATTTGACAGCCCATGCGNCGATTGTTTAAAATTGNNCANGCGTAATGCAGGTGATTTTGATCAATCAGGGCATCAGGAAGGACGCAATATGAGCAGCGGCANCGCACAACCCAAAATGGATCTTGTCGTAGGAGGACTCGCCGAATTTCTAGCTACGTTTTTCTTCATCATATTAGGTGCAGGAACNGTTGTAGTGACCGGCGCAATAACTGGTGGCGATCTTGATATATCGAGGCTGCTCGTAATTTCNCTAGCCCACGGGATAGCAATCATGCTGTTGGTTGCAGCAACTGCGAANATATCAGGTGGTCACATTAACCCGGCTGTGACTATNTCCATGATGCTCACAAAAAATATTTCCATACTGAAAGGNTCGCTNTATATNGTATGTCAGCTAGGGGGAGCATCNGTAGGNGCATTAATCATATCATGGTTGATACCNGATGCCGGCACCCTTGGAGCTCATGGACTCGGATCCAATGTCACAGCTTTACAAGGAATGGGGACGGAGATCATATTAACCTTNGCACTAGTTTTTGTGATTTTTGCAACCGCTGTGGACCCAAAAGGGCTTGGTAAACTGGCTCCTATAGCCATTGGACTCACNGTTATGGCAGACCACTTAGTAGGAATCCCTTTGACTGGTGCATCCATGAATCCNGCCAGAAGTTTCGGTCCNGCACTAGTGAGTGCCACNTGGGATAACCACTGGATATACTGGATCGGGCCAATAGTNGGGGGCATATCAGCAGCTGTGTTCTACAAACTGGTGTTCCTAAATCGTACCTAGCCTCACTCGCTCAGNATAATCACTGTACCCGTCATGGCTCAGGTACTACTCTGTGTCCCGTAAACGAGTCAACTCTTGCANTATNAACGGATTAGTAGCCCGCTCCTGACGAATCGTTGTTTCCATCATATGCCCAGGCAAAACTATAGTGTCNTCAGGTAATTCAAGGAGTCTNTTGACGATACTATGCATTTCNTGANCATAGTCACCCCCAGGGAAGTCAGTCCTGCCAATGGAACCACGAAATAACGTATCCCCACTGAAAAGTAAGCCATTTACATAGTAGCTCACGCTACCTGGAGTGTGCCCTGGAGTATATATCACTTGAAGATCAAGNCCTGCGACGCTCACCACNTCACCATCCTGAACATATCCATCCGGATGCGGAACANTAACGCCTTCTCGTCCCATTTGCTTTGCACTATCTGCGCCTTGATCAAGTAACCCTAAATCCAATTGATTAATAAGAAATTTAGCGCCTGTGCTTTCCTGAACTCCGGAGACTCCGAGAATATGGTCCGCATGCCCATGCGAGTTAGCAATTAGCTTTACTGTGACTCCCATATCCTTCACGACATCCATTATTCTGTCGGGCTCGTCACCNGGATCCACTATAATCGCTTCCTTAGTCTTACTCGATGCGAGGATATAACAATTTTCCTGAAATGCCCCAACTACTAGCCCCCTTATTTCCATTTCATTTATTAAAGGCATCATCCCTCCAGAAAAAATGTTACCGTTGNTGCTACTTTGGATTAGGTAGCATTCAAGTGGCTACATGGTTAGCTTACGATAAAGATATGGCAANCGCTCAGGAAGTTGNGCAATATCGTCGAGAACTTCGTATCCCATNTCCTGACACATCGTCTTGAGGTAATCATGCCCTTGCTTATCAACNGTGAGGCAAAATGGCGTTATCTCTTTACGNCTAGCCTCAATCAGGGCCATTCTAGTATCATGAACAGCATATTCCTTTTCGACCCCTTCTCGGCTATACCCTCGATCCTGTGGCCTACCGTCACTAATCAGAAACAATAACTTGGTCCTGGCATCTAGTCGATCTAGCTTGGCTGTCACATGTCTGATGGCTGGCCCCATCCGGGTGGCGTGCATTGGAGAAATCTTATCAATCCTCTGGGTCACTTTGTCGTTAAGGGCTTCGTTTATATCCTTTATGACATAAAATTCGACGTTTTCACGACCATACCCCGAGAAACCATATATCCCATACATGTCTCCTATACTCTCTAAAGCACGTATCAGTATGACGGCGCTTTCTTTTTCCAAATCAATGATTCGCTTGTAAGGACGACGCTGACCTTGGTTTCGTTTTGCGCGCAACCACAGCATATATTCAACAGGATCGTCTGGAGCATCCCACTCATCAGGTTTCTTTTTATTATCTTCAATGGCCTCTGCAGTAGATGCACTCATATCCAGCAAAAACACTACGGCAACGTCTCTAACGGTCTTATTCCTCCTCCAGTACACCTTGTCGGTAGGACTGATACCACTCTTNCGATCNATTATCGCATCAATCACAGAATCCAAATCAAATTCTTCTCCATCTGGAAGATGTTTGATTTTCCTGAAAGACTCTGGTAACACTAACTCAAACTGGCGTCTAACCTGACTAATCAGCCCTGAATAATCCTGAAGCGTTTTCTGATAGAACGGAGATTCTCCCTCAGCCATAACTTTTTCCCGAACCATACACCACCTTGGTTTGTAATCATTCGCGCGAAAGTCCCATTCGTCATAGAGGAACGTCTGCGGATCAGTAGCCTCTAATGGTCTATCATCATCGTCAGTCCTTCCATATTCAGAGTCGCTAAGATCCTGAGGATCTATTGATGACATCCCAAATTCCTTAAGCAGGTTATTAGCGTATAGCCCACTGCTAGAATCAATTTTTCCTTCTACCGCCTGAATTTCCACCTCTGCACTCTTTTCTAAGAATTGCTCAAGTTGGTCTAANGAGACTGGCTGNGCAGGCATNTGTTGTGCAGATGCATCCTCCTGATTCATCCTTAGTTGATTCAATAGTTGCGTAAGTTCTGGTTTGAATTCTCCACGATAATCAACATCTTGCGGGGATTGGTACTCTGAGTCTTCCGANGGAAGTCCTTCTACCATCTGCGAGGATACCTCTGGTTCTTCGACTTCAGTCTCCTCAAGGCTGTCGTCTTGATCCTGAGGATCCATATTGTCCCATTCATCAACGCTTTCGTTTGGAATCTCAGCAACAATCTGGTATATCCGAAGCGAAGCCTCAGCAGTATCTTCAACATTTGACAGAGGGTTTAGAAGGCGCGATATCACGGTCCTCATTCGATTTGTCACGTTGATATAGTCAGCAGGTACCTTCAATTGACCTGTATCTCCAAGGCTCAACCTGACCAAAACCTCCATCAGGGCCTCACGTGCCATCAAATCATCTATGCTCGGCCGCTGTTCCAAGGCCTCTGATTGAACACGCTGGTAAGCAGNGCGTATACCGGCATATCCAAATTTGACGAGGAAGTCGAGCCTCGCATCTTCAAGTAAGGTAAAGATATCGAGTATGAGTTTTCTATCAGGNAACAGGTCAAAAAACCGGGAGACATCGGTTACCCACGCCGATTCAACCCCAGCTTCATCTANATCGGTAGTTTCCCCACCACTANCAGCGCGAGTTACGTCTGCTACTTTGACATTGAATCGACTATTTTCAAATACATTAGCGGACCGATCAAAATCGAAATCAAAGCTACCAAATTCCAGGTGAGCCACTTGGTGAGTGGCAACCACTTTGAACCACAAGAAATTATCATCTTTCTCGGAGTAACGATCTACAACTGCTGGCAAGAAAACTGTGGTTCCTTCGGTGGTTGGTCTCTCGTTTTCTACCCATCCAATACCCTTGTTCACCAAATCACCAGTCACGGCCAAATCCACATTAGCTCCACAAAGTGCCCGGCAATACATACGGAGGAGTTCTTGGATTCGCTCAAGTTCAACTCCGCTAGCCAAGGTATCAAGGAATTCTTCTGAACGCGATGATTCAACCCTAAAGTAGGAAGNACCTCCATCCCCATTTTCTCGCAGCAACCGCATGCCTTCAGCAAACCAATAGCCCAGTTGATCCGTGGTAATCTTCTCAAAAACCTTCGGACAGCTCTGGATAAAATCGACTACAGTAGGTGGCGATAANTGAGCTAGTGCCTCAGACATACTGAGAATTGCCGGATGTGTGTCAACCGGAACTTCTCCCAAGGCCACCGAAGCATCCCGAAGAAAATCTGGNACGCTGACGGCGCCAGANCGAGCAACGGACTTNGTGAGATCCATAAAAAGCTCACGATTGGTGCGTTCCACCTTGGCCAAAGACTGCCCTCCGATTTCAAAAGTGGCTTTTACATCTTTCCAATTACCGTATGAAAGGTTCCCTAGCAGATCTATAAAGGCGGTCTTCCCAACAAGCATGGTAGGAAAAGTTCGAATTCCAAGATCTATTGATTCAGACGCTAATTCATAGGAGCGTCGAGCAATAGCGTCGAGCAAATCAGTAAATTTTTCCATTTCATCGAATTGAAGCCCTACCAATAATTCAGGAGTTGCTTCGAAGAAACGTGCACTGAGCGCAGTAGATTTCCAGCTACCTTTATAAAGGGACCTCCCCATACGTGCCCATACGGGAATTTGNTCAGCATCTATCACAGACAATACTGACGAACTCACCTTAAANTATGCAATAGCTATCGTCGGGGANTCCTGACATAACTCATGTCCCCAGTCTCCCCATGCAATCAGACCTTTGTTGCCAACCAATTCATGGATTACTAAGCTAGAACGAAAGAATTCAGATGCCGCTTCCCAAGAGCGTACAGTAAGCGTTGCGACTGAAAGTCCTCTTGCCATCCATTTCTCTAAGTCTTCCGNGGTTAGCACTGCTTCCAATTGCGAGTGTGCAGATTGAAATTCTTCTAGCACCGCGGAGGGATATTTACCCAATTCTTCTGTCACCATATTGAATCGATCAGTCGGGGAGCTCATTTAGCAATCTCCTTCTGCAAAACAACGAATTTTCAAGGTCATCTCACTTCATTCTCTGCAAAGCAATGCGCCGTCAGATTAAGAAATCCTGTAATGATTCTGGCAGTAGCGCCCCAGATGAGATCAGTATCATACCAGTAAGAATTATAGGAAACTAAGCTCCCATCCATCACCGATTCCTCGTACTGAGTGTATCGTGGGTCTAACAGATGACTAATCGGTATTTCAAGGATTTCATCAACTTCGTATGGACTTGGGCGAAAGTCCACTTTCCGTTTTAAGTTCCCAACAACTGGGAATATAAGATACCCCGTGCGGGTGGAATCTTGATCTAGTGAGCCCAGAATTTCGACTTCAGCTGACGGGATCCCAATTTCTTCGTAGGTTTCCCGTAGCGCAGTGGCAGTNATATCAGTATCCTNAGCATCTCTGGCCCCNCCTGGGAATGAAACTTCTCCCTTATGATGCTCAACCCTGCTCGTACGTTTAGTCAAAATCAGCGTGTGTTGCCCTTCGGTATTNGAAGAGCACAGCACCANAACCCCAGCAGCCCTCTTTCCTTCCCCTGAGAGTTCCCGAGGTTCCCTATCCGTGAGTATGTTACGAATCATCTCGGCAGTCGCCGTGTCGGCCATATTTACCTCTCANTGGCTCTCTTTTGTTTGCCTAAACCCNATCAATCAGGCGCCTACTATTCGAAAATAGCTGCTGCTACTTCTTCCACACTTCTTTGCACCTGCTGTTCGTCAGTTATCGCCCAAGTCACTGCTACCTGAGCAGCCCTCCTCGGGGAGATTCCCTTTACAACCAATTTAGCTGCGTAGATCAGCAGNCGAGTGCTTGCACCTTCCTGAAGTCCATACTCCCGCAAATTTCGTACTTTTTCACCTAGTACAGCTAATTGCGTTGCAGTCTCAGCATCTACCCCAGACTCATGCTGAATGATCTGTGCTTCAAGATCNCTAGGTGGATAATCAAACTCAATAGACACGAACCTTTGTCTTGTACTGTGTTTCAGGTCCTTTATGGCACTTTGATANCCAGGATTGTACGAGATGACCANCAAGAATTCGTCATGTGCCTCTACAACGACTCCTTGCTTCTCTATCGGCAAAAGCCGTCGGTGGTCAGTAAGAGGATGAATCAATACAGTCGTATCCTTGCGAGCTTCTACAACCTCATCCAGATAACAAATAGCACCAACCTTGACAGCTCGAGTTAAGGGNCCATCAATCCAGCGGGTGCTGTCGTGTTCCAGCAAATACCGCCCNACCAAGTCACTAGATGTAAGGTCTTCATGACAGGCAATAGTTACAAGAGCCATCTCCGATTCTTCATNATTTTCACGCTGCCGCTTATGCTGCTGAAGCCGCCAGGACATATGCTCAATAAATCGCGTTTTCCCACAGCCTGTCGGTCCCTTAAATAAAATGGGCAACTTCTGGGAATATGCTGCCTCAAACAACTCTATTTCGTCTGCAACTGGCACATAGAAGGGTTCATCTTGGACACTAAATTCTTCTATTAGATATTCTTGATATAGTTTCTTTTCTGAAGCCATAAAAATTCACAACCTTCTTTTAGGAAATACGTTCTGTCCAAAGTTTGCTCAATTGTTCACGCAAAGCATCCAAATCTCCGTTGTTAGATACCACTACGGTAGCGTGTTTAAGACGCTCATCCTGTGGCATCTGAGACTCTATGCGNGCCCTCACNGCATCAGCAGGCATATTGTTCCGTTTACTGACACGATCGACAGCAGTCTCTAGTTCGGAGGCAGTCACCCATACTTCATCAACCAAATCTACCCATCCCGCCTCNATCAATATTGCTGCCTCAATAGCAACCGCCTTGACNCCTTCACCTTTGTTCTCTTGAGTAAGTTCTATTAACCTTTGGCGAATCTTAGGATGAGTTATAGAATTCAGCGTAGCCAATGCTTCCGGATTCCCGAATACTATGGGNCCTAGTTTAGACCGATCAATATGACGATCTTCACCAACGAGGTCTTCTCCAAACGCATCTATAATTTCCTGCCATCCAGGGGTATCTGGTAGGTATATAGAATGGCCAACCTTATCCGCATCAATCACAACGGCACCTAATTCGCCAAGAATTTTGGAAACTTCGCTTTTTCCAGTACCAATACCACCCGTTACGCCTATAACTATCATTCCAGCCTCCTTAGATCACCCAATAGTCCACATAGCCAATCCACTCATTCTATAAATGTAGCGGTATCAGGTCAAGCTTGATCTGATATTAAAAAAAATTTAACTTTTTAATCCTACCGAAGCATGGGAATAGTCATCACCTTGACGATAACCCCCTAAAAACGACCAATTGCACACACACCCACTTCGGTGCAAAGCACTCACNAATGCTAGTAGATGCCAGTTCTAGCGACTGATAGAATAACCACATGGAAGACNATAACAACAAGCAATCAACAAAACAATTAATCTCAGATTCATTAAGGTCGCTCCCCAGTGTAAGCGATATACTTGAGGATCCCGCAATTGGTGAATCTCGCGAATCCACCAATTACACCATAATTGTGAACACCGTAAGGTCCGTTTTGCAAGAGCACAGATTGAAGATTCAACAAGGCGTACTAAATTTCTCATCTCACGAACATGTGCTAAGCGANGTCACTATACGAATCAAACAACTTATTTCCCTGTCGCTAACCTCTGTAATTAACGGAACCGGAGTCATTCTACACACAAACNTAGGAAGAGCCCCCATAGCAGACGNTGACATGGTTAAGGTAACAAAAATTGCTCAAGCGTACTCAAATTTAGAATTAGACTTGCCAACCGGCGTTCGTGATTCTAGGCAGACCCATGTAGNCTCCTCAATCACGGCTCTAACGGGTGCAGAGAATGCATTGGTTGTAAACAACAACGCTGCGGCCATGCTTCTATCTATATCCGCTACCTCTAAGGGTAAAGACGTACTAGTTTCTAGGGGAGAGCAAATTGAGATTGGTGGAGGGTTCAGAATACCAGACATTCTCAAAGAAAGTGGAGCNAATATCGTAGANGTTGGTAGCACCAACCGCACGCGTATTGAGGATTTCCGNGAAGCGATAACTCCGGAAACCGGAGCNTTGCTACGGGTACACCCAAGCAATTTTACAATGGTCGGCTTCACGGAAGCTCCTACCCTAAAAGAGCTTATCCGCCTAGGACAAGAATTTGAAATCCCTGTACTTGTCGATTTAGGTAGTGGGTGTCTTATTGATACGTCACCATACGGATTAGCTCAGGAGCCGACTCCATCAGATGTTCTAAAAGCTGGAGCGAATCTCGTGTTCTTCTCTGGNGACAAATTACTAGGTGGACCTCAATCCGGAATTGTNGTAGGCGATGATCGGTATATCCAGCTACTGGCNAAACACCCTCTTGCACGAGCCATGCGCATTGACAAACTAAGCTTAGCTGCACTTGAGCTGACATTGAATCATTACTTGCAATTGGAAGCTGATAAGAAGATNCCCATCTGGCAGATGATCGGAACCCCACTCGATGATCTCTTATCTCGGGCAAATAATTATCTAAAAGACCTTAAAGAATGGTGGAACCACATGGCGTCGCAAGTTGTATATAGAGAAGACGGGACACTCAGTGCAACCATGTACAGTTTCTTAGACGGATTCCCATTTGAGGACCCCAAAAAAGGGAATCTGGTGACCNTAAACCGGGGATCCTCCACTATTGGAGGAGGTAGTCTACCTGGGGAAACACTAGAAACATACGTACTAGAGTTTCAACCGAGGGTTCGCGACGGACTNACTATCGG
Source organism: Chloroflexota bacterium (assembly GCA_002717565.1). Taxonomy (GTDB): domain Bacteria; phylum Chloroflexota; class Dehalococcoidia; order Lucifugimonadales. The sequence goes on along the minus strand of PBAZ01000001.1, from coordinate 340,575 downwards.
AACTCCAANGGTACAACATCTGGCAGATCTGTTACGAATCGGAAATCCCTCTGTCGTTTGCAGAATAGAGAACAATAAGGTCATCCTGGATGTTCGCACCATCCTTGAANATCAAGATGAATTAGNCAAGCAGGCACTAAAAACCGCCCTNAAGGAATGGATGACAACTACTTCACCAAAATAGAATTCCTTGCTAATAACCCATGAAGCCAAAACACCAATACTTTCTGCCCTAGGTTGGTGGTATACAATAAAGTCATAAACGAAAGGTGATATAACATGTTTGAACTTCTCACCGATAAACTGACTACTATTTTCTCCAGACTCAATAATCGAGGCAGAATTACCGAAGAAGATTTGGATACGGTTATGAGAGAAGTAAGAGTTGCGCTCTTAGAAGCCGACGTAAACTTTCAAACGGTTCGCGCATTCGTACAAAAAGTCCGAGTAAAGGCCACCGAAGCTATCACTCTGGAATCATTGACTCCCGGNCAAAATATCATTCGAGTAGTTCAAGAAGAATTAACTTCCATTCTTGGTTCGTCAAACGAGAAGATTGCTGAATCCAGTGGGTTGGCTTCTCCAATAGTATTAGTCGGATTACAAGGTTCAGGGAAAACGACTACTACAGCCAAACTCGCCCTACATCTACAACGTCAGAAGCAATCATCCAATTTGGTAGCATGCGATCTGCGGCGCCCGGCTGCGGCTGACCAACTGGAGACTCTAGGAAAACAAATCGGTGTTCCTGTATACAAGAACACGTCCGCATCCACNCCGATAGAAGTTGCACTAGAAGGAATTGCGGAAGGGCNAAACCTCGGAACAGACTACACCATCATAGATACTGCAGGAAGANTGCAAATCGATGATGACCTCATGACAGAACTAGAAACATTAGTATCTACTGTAACCCCAATAGAAACCCTTCTGGTAATTGACTCNATGACAGGGCAGGAGGCTCTTGGAGTCGCCACGGAAATACATGCTAGGGTACCACTAAGTGGATTAATCCTGACTAAGATGGACGGGGACGCACGCGGTGGAGCTGCCCTTTCAATTCGCGACGTATCGGGAATCCCGATAAAATTTTTCGGCACTGGCGAGCAATTGAATATGCTCGATGTCTTCCATCCGGAACGGTTATCCTCTCGCATCCTAGGGATGGGAGATATCCAATCGTTAGTTGAAAAAGCCCAAGCAACTATGGGTGATACTAATCTTGAAGCAATCGAGAAAAAGATCAAAACCGCAAGCTTTGATCTTGATGACTTTCTTAATCAACTGCAGCAAGTTAGGAAAATGGGTCCTATGTCCCAAATGCTAGACATGCTGCCCGGAATAGGACAACTAAAGAAGAAAATGGGCAATCAGGATCTGAACGTGGATGAAGACCGATTAACCAGAGTCGAAGCTATTATCTATTCAATGACTTTCGAGGAAAGGCAATCACCTTCTATAATCAATGGAAGTCGAAGAAGAAGAATTGCTAAAGGTAGTGGCACGACNGCCCAAGACATAAACCAATTACTCAGCCAATTTAAACAAATGCAACAAATGATGAAACAGTTCTCTAAGCCTGGCTCGAGGTTCTCGGGTAAACAAATGTTTAAATAATAGCCCGATAGATTAGGCAGATGGNAAGAAAACAGTCCCTTCGGGCTCTTGAGCGCTTATATCCACTAGCCCAAACAGTGCGTCGCGTTTGCGCCCATCGACAATATAGCTTTTGATACCATTGTTTAATGCATTCATACATGCTTCAACCTTCGGAATCATGCCCCGCGTCACAACTCCNGAGNGAAGGAGTTCTTCNCCATCCTTCGCACCGACTTGAGTCAATAAATTGCCACTACCATCTAGTATTCCGGCAACATCCGTAAGAAATACCAGCATACTCGCCTTGAGCCCAACGGCTATGTGTGCTGCGGCAGTATCCGCGTTAAGGTTCAATAATCCCGAATCAGACACTCGTTGTTGACCACCCTCAATCGCCACTGGAGCGACGACTGGAATGAATCCTTGATTCAAAATAACGGTAAGAATTGAGGCATCAACCTCTGTCACGCTACCAACCAACCCTAGTCTCTCGTCAAATGTTTGACCAATCAGCAATCCACCATCGGCCCCGCTCAATCCCACTGCAGTNGCATTCTGACGCATCAATTCAGCTACTATTTGTTTGTTNATAAGNCCAGAAAGAACAGCGACTGCAACATCCAAACTCTGGCTAGTTGTGACACGAAGGCCTTCAACAAATTCTGTTTCAACTCCCTGCTTTGCAAGCCACTCTGAGATGGTACTTCCCCCTCCGTGTACCACCACTATCGGTACCCCTAGGCGTTGNAACCTTACGAGGTCAGCAATAGTTGTATCGTGTTCTCCCAGNGTACTACCACCAATTTTTACAACTACAGGATTCATCCTCCACCTACCTTTTTCATGAAATGCCTTTGGCTATGCGGTCAGCAAGTTCTGACATATACGCATCATCATGAAACCTTGCNGCCCGTTTATCCTTCAATGCTAGTAATGCCTCCCTATGCTGAGTTGTTGTTCGAGCACGAGCAAACGTCTCACTCGACTTCCGCCAAACAGANGATACATCGGTAGCTGCCATATCATCCCAAATCAATCGTTTTATCGTCGCAAGGGTGGAAATCGGATTCGAAGCTATTTCGCTGGCCAAACTAATAGCAGCGGGGACAAGTTCATCAGGTTCATACAGCCTACGCACCAATCCAAATTCCTGACATTCTGCAGCACTATAAATTTTTCCAGTAAGCATCATTTCCCGAGCATTATGCAGCCCTATAACACGGGGTAACATCCAACTGCTGCCAATTTCAGGGGTCAAGCCAATAGCGGCAAACCTCATAGAAAACCTTGCCTCAGTAGAGGCAAGNANGGTATCAAATAACAATGGCCCAGTCATAGCCATACCTACTGCTATGCCATTAATTGCNCCGATTATTGGCTTAGATTCCATTAGGAACGTGGGATCAAATGCACTCGGCTTACGCGGATTTCTTCTGGCATTTTGTTGTCCCTGCTCAAAAGTGGCATTGAATCCACCTACATCTGCNCCAGCACTATATGCTCTGCCATTGCCTGTGCTGACAATTGCCCCGACCTCAGGATCCTCATTTGCTTCTTCAATAGCTGCCCGAAACTCTGNACTCATAATTTCGTTGAATGCATTTAGTTTTTCAGGACGATTAAACCGAATCACTGANACNCGTCCGACACGCTCCACTTCAATAGCTTCCCACTTGGTCATCTGATACCTCCTAATATATGGATTCNATGTCAATAACTATCAAGTCGTGTATACGCTGTTCAATCTGACATACTCCTCAGTCATATCACTGCTCCANGCAGTTGCNCTATGGGTCCCAATTTTCAGATCAATTCGAAAGGTAATACCTGAGGCTTCCATAGCAGNCACTACTGCCTCCTTGAAAAAGGGTATCGGCATTCCGTTTTCCATAATNCAAATATCATTAACAAACAAGGCGAGAGTTCCCTCTCTGACATCACATCCACTCCGTCCCAAAGCTGCCAGTATTCTCCCCCAGTTTGGGTCGTGTCCGTACACAGCACTACGAACCAAAACTGAACCTGCNACTGTCCTAGCTGCCAAGCGAGCATCNTCAGCACTACTGGCATTCTGCACATCGACCTGAATTACTTTGGTACCGCCTTCAGCATCCCGAATAATCTCTTTTGCCAGATATTCGCAAACACGATTGAGTGCTCTNTGAAACNTAGCAAATTCTTCGGAAGATTCTTCAAGGTCCGGCGTTTCAGAAGCTCCATTAGCCANTACTATAACTGAGTCATTAGTACTAGTATCGCCATCGACAGTAATCATATTAAAGGATANATCAACAGCAACTCTCAAGGCCNTACTCAANAGTTCATTCGAGATAGAAGCATCGGTGGTGATGAAGGAAAGCATGGTCGCCATGTTGGGATGTATCATGGCCGCGCCCTTAGCAATCCCCCCAATGCAAATTCGCTTACCACCTGACTCGAAATAAACTGCTATTTCCTTGGTTCTCGTGTCGGTGGTCGTTATGGCGGTAGCAAGATCATGCCCCGAGTCACGGGAAATCTGAAGCGATCCAATTCCCCTATCAACCAATGCCATGGGTAATTCCACTCCAATTACCCCAGTACTACAAAACAACAAATCATCTGCAGCTATGCGGAATGTATTAGAAGCTGTTAACGTGGCTTGTACAGCGTCAGTCATTCCTTGAGCCCCCACGCAGGCGTTNGCGCACCCACTGACGGCTAAAATTCCCCTGCTAGTACCTGTTGCGATACGTTGCTCGCACAACCNNACCGATTCTGATCTAAGTGNATTTTGTGTAAAAACTCCNGCCACCGTACAAGGGGTATCCGAAAGGATTATGCCAACATCCAATTTCTCTAAATCTGTTGAGAAAACATCAGAATATGTCTTTATTCCTGCATATGCTGCTCCTGCTTGATACCCAGACGGGGTCGTGATAGTTCCCCCTGAAATTTCATTGAACTCCGAACTAACCATCCTAAACCTCCAGACATCTTGTAAAGAAAAGTTNGCGAAAGCTAATNCANATGCCTATAGAATGCACAGTATACATTATCTTGTAAGCATGCATACGCACTGCCTGAACANGCCAAGATTAATGAAACGCAGGATCACATACCCATTCCTGCATACCCTGAAAGCCTNCACTAGTANGCACTCCCATCTCTTGACAACTATCCGCCCAAATGNCATAGTGGCGCTTGGACGTTAAGAGTACGTTAAATNNGACGATATACACACNNNAAACAACGGAAAACGCTAAGTCTGGAGTTCACGNNACTCCANTACCTCAACAAGCGGCCCATGANACTGAAATACGTATTAAGGGAGTTGAGTAACTATGAGTACACCAGCTGAAAAACTTGATCGAGTCTTTAACCCNAAAGTCGTAGCAGTAGTAGGTGCCAAAAAGATAAACGACTACAATTGGCTACGTGCCCATGGTCCATTCCAGCAAGGCGATGGCCAAACNGGCAAGGTATACCACGTAAACATTGACGAAAGTGAATGGCCTGGGGCNGNAGAGCTGGGTTTTGAAAACGTGAAAAGCATACAAGATATCCCTGAGGACATTGACTATGTGTGCATATCGGTNCCCAACACTGTCGTACCTATAATTTTGAAGGATTGTGCAGCAAAAGGAGTAGCCGGAGCCCATATCTTNGCTGCAGGATTCGCTGAAATGCATACGGAGCAAGGNGANCAACTNGAACAGGCTGTATACGACATAGCTACAGAAGCCGGGATAGCATTAGTAGGACCAAACTGCATGGGATTATACATGCCCGAAATTGGTATTAGNCCTAGTAAAGATATGCCATACACGGGNACCCCGGGATATTTCGGATATCTATCACAAAGTGGAACAACCACAATGTCCATAGGATCAGCCGCCCCGCACCACGGGATAGACGTATCCAAAGGAATAAGTTTCGGAAACGGCACTGTACTGGACTCCACGGATTACCTTCGATACTTNGCCGACGATGACCAGACAGAGATGATTGGCATGTANCTNGAAGGAATGAAAGATGGACACGAATTCTTTGAAGTTCTAAGATATGCCACCCAGAAAAAGCCCGTTCTAATATGGAAAGTNGGGCAAAGTGCTGAAGCTGCTAGAGCAGGCATGGCTCATACTGGTAGCGCTGCCATACCAGCAGACGTATGGAATGCAGTTTTAACTCTTAGTGGGGCCATAGGGGTCACAAGTCTTGAAGAAATGCTTGACACAGCAATGATCCTGCGTCGATTGCCCCCAACCGGACCAAATGTCGCCTTGATTACAGTATCCGGTGGTCATTCGGGTAAAATCGCCGAGGTTTTCGGAGGACAAGGGTTCCATATACCGTCTCCAAGTAGCGAGTCACTAGATGCGATTGGAGAATATAGCTCACTCGTAGGAGGAAGTTTCACCAATCCCTTCGAAGGTCCAAGCGTACGCGGCGAAGAAGCAACTCTCAAGACACTCGAGATATTAGCAAAAGACGACACTTTCGACCTAATCGTAGTGGAAATATCTGCTGGGTCGGCAGACAGAGATAAAGACTTCGTTGACAACCGCATTAAGACCCTACAAACCCTAGCAACCACAGCGCCCAAACCGGTACTGGTAACAGTCACGTCAGATATTCCATTCTCAGAAAACACGGATAAGCCTGGAATCGCTCGAAAATTCCTGGACGCGGGGTTCCCTGCCATCGTCGAAATGGAAGCAGCAGCCCGTGCAATGTCCAATGCTATGGGGTATTGGTCCAGACAAAGAATCTTCTAGTATCATAGGTTTGTATAACTTTGGAATCGAAAGGATCTGAGGCTGAAAGTGGCATGCAGTGGATCTCTATAGGTTCTTATCGCGCTACATGCTAGATTGAACGCCACAAGATAGATAACTCCATGAATTCCCGAAAGAGCCCCAGAATATTCTATGGTTGGTGGATCGTCCTAGCTGGAGCAACAATGATGCTCATGATGGGAACGTTCTCTTACTATGGAATGGGGATTTTCCTGACCCCCATACTAGAAACCAATGGATGGCAAGCCGCACAAATTGCTACAGCTCTTTCAATAGCCCGACTTGAAGGCGGAGTTATGGCGCCCCTCATGGGCTATCTTATTGATCGCTTTGGCCCTCGCCTCTTAATGCTTGCTGGTGTGATCGGTTGTGGCTCTGGATATATTCTCCTCAGTAGAGCTGGGCAACTTCCCGTGAGCGATAACATGCAACTACTCTATTTCTATCTTGTCTATATTTTGTTAGTTCAGGGTGGAGTCAGTGCCGGTATGGGTAACGCTCCAACCACTGCCGTAGCAAACTGGTTCCAACGCAAAAGATCAACTGCCATGGGAATAGTGAATTTAGGGTTGAGCCTAGGGGGCATTCTCGCCACACCTCTTGCATGGGTGATCTCAAAATGGGGCTGGCGCACAGCCATGTTGGGTGGAGGGGGATTGATATGGGCACTTGGAATTCCTTTGGCGACCTTAGTACGACATAAACCCGAAGATTACGGATTGCTGCCTGACGGGGACAAACCGCTTGAATCCAGCGAAGCAAGCAGCTCCTCTGACGGACAACAACAGCGTACTGAAACTACCCAAGTTGAATTTAGCGCGGGACAAGCCATACGAACGATGGCTTTCTGGGCTATCGCACTCATGTTCTCATCACGCATGTTCGTGACAGGATCCGTAGCACTATTCCTAGTAGCTATGTTGCAAGACCGAGGAATGGATTATGTTGAAGCAGCGCAAATCTTGAGCCTAATGGCATTGCTTGGGATGCCGGGGAGAGTCGGGTTCGCCTGGCTAGGGGACCGTTTCGACAAACGAAAAGTAATTGCCTTTTGCTTTATATTCCAATCTACTGGACTAATTCTCTTTACGCTTCTCCCAGGGCCAGTAGGAATAGCTTGCTTCTTGATACTATATTCCCCAACCTACTCTGGAGTACTTCCTCTGATACCTGCTTTGCAAGCGGATTATTTTGGCAGACACAGATTCGCCACGATTAGAGGCCTTATGGCACCTGTAGGAACCGTCAGTATGGTTGCATCCCCTATAGTCGTGAGTGTCATTCGAGACCAAACTGGAAGCTATGATCCGGCGTTTATGTTCCTCGGTGTACTCAATGTTATGGCACTCGTATTTATAGCAATTACCCGCAAACCAATACTCTCGCAGCCATCGTAACTGACCCAGATTGCGACACCTTAACCCGCAATGTACGAGCCTATTATCACAGCACTTCAAACTTGACTGTAAAAACCAATAGACGTTAATTCTGCCACCAAATACATTATAACGAGTGCAAAACGTTCTCTTTATCCCACTGCCAAAACCTAGTAAAATCAATTACACTAGCGCTTACACCATACTAGCAAATATACGCTGTCTAGGAGAAAAGGAATGTTAGAACAATTCCATGTACCTGAACAAGATGCCGTCCGCGTCGATGAAGATTCTCTGCGTAAAATGGTAGTTTCGCTATTTGAAAAAGTAGGGGTTCCCTCAGATGATGCTGCCCTAGGAGCGGATGCCTTGGTCACAGCTGACTTACGAGGAGTCGACAGCCATGGAGTATCAAATATGCTCCGTTACTATATCGCGGGATTCAATAGTGGTGATATAACGGCAAATCCACTAGTCAAGACGATACGCGAAAGCCTAGCAACGGCAACACTCGACTGTGACGGAGGTCTCGGCATAATCATAGCGCCAAAAGCTATGGATATGGCGATAGAAAAAGCCAAACATACAGGTATGGGAATGGTCACAATGAGAAATGGTCGTCACTTAGGTATGGCCTCTTATCATGCAATGCGCGCTTTGGATCACAACATGATAGGAATCTGCATGACTGCCGTCGGTCCTGCTGTGGTTCCTACCTTTGGCAAGGAGCCTCGCCTAGGAACGAATCCCATTGCAGTAGCAGTCCCTGCTGCGAATCAACATCCATTCGTATTAGATTTCGCGACCAGCGTGGTTCCTGTCAACAAAATGCGATTAGCAGAACGAATAGGGTCTGTAATCCCAGGAGGGTGGATAGCAGACACTGCAGGCGTTCCAATTATGCAAGAAGGTCCGGCACCAGAATATGCCCCTGGACAACTAAATCTGTTGCCATTAGGAAGCAACCGTGAGGGAGGGTCTCATAAAGGATATGGACTAGCTGGATTTGTTGAAATACTGTGTGGCATCCTATCTGGAGGCGGATTCGCTGGAATGGGAGGCCAACGTGGGGATTCACGACACATGGTCGCTGCATATAGTATAGACGCGTTTTCGCCTGTAGACGAATTCAAAGCAATGATGGACGAATGGATGGATTATCTAAAATCCACGCCCCCTGCGGATGGACACGAAAGAGTTCTGGTTCCCGGGCAACCAGAACACGAAGAAGAAACGGATCGTCGTTCAAGAGGAATTCCATTACATAAAGAAGTTATCCAGTGGTTTCGCGATATAAGTGAGGAGTTGGAAGTACCCTACGTTCTCTGAAGTTGAAGGCAGTCCAGATAATTGATTCTCTACGGCGAGGGGTTATCCAGAAATTCACCGAGCGCTTCAGCCATTGCCTCAGCAGAAACGTATCGCTCCTGAGGCACATAAGCAGTTGCCCTCCGAATAATATCGTCTAAGGGCTTTGGTACTGATGCCAGAAAAGACATGATCTGCTCGTGCCCACTAGGAATTTCCCCTGCCAACATCTCCAGCATCACGATCCCGACCGAGTATATATCTGCAGTATGAGCCATTTCATCTAGCGCATCAAAGTTTTCTCGTTCAGGAGCAAGATACCCCCGTGTACCACGAAAAGGTCCGCCATAATCCTGTTGAGTCAGCCGCGCGACACCAAAGTCAGCCAACTTGATGCCACCATCAAGGTCAATCAGTACGTTGGATGGTTTAATATCCCCATGAACTATTCCCGATTTGTGTGCAGCAGACAGTCCCCTAAGAATTTGAATGGCAATCAGGACACACTTTTGGGAAGACAACCGAGTACCATCATGGGAATTGCCTCCATATATACTTTGCTTAAGGTTCCCTCCCCCAACCCATTCCATAACAATATATGGCCCAAGCATAGGATCATCCCCTGTCTCAACTATACCCACAACATTTGGATGCTGAAGACTGGATAAAATTTCGGACTCTGACAAAATATCTTTTATATCATTATCACGCATCAAAGCAGCCATTATTGACGCTGAGAAAGATTCCATTTCATGTTCAAGTATTTTCAGTGCAACCTTATTGCCCGTAATCGGATCTAGAGCTTCATATACCAATGCCTGCGAGCTAGTTTGCTCTGCACTCACTTCTCGAAACACAACAAACCGGCCAATATTATCAGGTACTACTTTAGGCTGATTTTCATAACTGAATTCATGATCTCTCAATATTCTGCCTCTCAAATCCAAATGCTAGCTGAATGAAACCACGAGAGCACTGACATCGTCTGCAAATCGTCTATCGGCTGTCACCACCTTCACCAAATCTCCTGCAATCTGTTCCAGATCGCTGCCCGTAGCAACAATGTTTAATATCTCGCCCGTTCGGAGGACCTTATGCACGCCATCAGACAAAAAAACCAGCATATCTCGTTTTTCCATCTTAATTTTAGTAATGAATGGGTCCAATAAGTCCCCTGACCCCAATGCCTGAGTCAGAAATTCTCCATTCTCTGTGACGTGATCAACAGTCAACAATGTGAGGCTGCCATCACGCATTAAATAACAACGTGTATCCCCAAGATGTACTAAGTAAAGGTACTGATCAACCAGCAATGCTCCTGTCATAGTTGCCCCCATCAAATTTCGATGGGGATCCCTATGAAATGCCTCTCCCGAAAACCCCAAATCATATACGGCTATATCAATTTCAGACACTAACTTTTCGAGATATTGGACAGAATTTTCGAAAAATTTGACCGAGTCGAAGTAAGACAGTAAAAAATGATCTAGAAATACTTGTACTGTAATATGACTTGCCTGTTCTCCCCGAAGATGCCCGCCCATACCATCAGAAATCACCCAAACCCAAGACGGATTAGCGTGACGCAATCTAAGATTAAGCATTCTGAGTGTATCTTGGTTTTGAACATGGGATGGGGCAGCTTGAGTAGCCATGGACGTACGAACGTTGATCACCACAACCGCCTCACAAAATCTACTATTTGATCAGCTGAAAATTTTCAGCCGCTATGTCACGTATGTGTTCACCGATAGAGATTGAAGCAGTAGCGGCTGGAGACGGAGCGTTTAGTACATGAACCGATCGATGACTTGCGACTATCCGGAAGTCATCGATGAGCTTTCCTTCCAAATCAACCGCTTGTGCCCGAACGCCTGCTCCGGCCCGCACCAAGTCAGAAGGCCCAACTTCAGGCATCATCACCCGTAGCGCATCAACGAAAGCTGACTTACTAAGAGAGCGATGAAATTCCCCCATACCCGTTTTCCAATATCTTCCGACCATACGCCAAAAACCACGAAACTTGAGGGTATCGGCCACGTCACTAACATTGATATCTAGATGTCTATAGCCTTCACGAGCCCACGCTAGTACAGCATTAGGACCGGCCTCAACTGAGCCACCAATCCTCTTAGTGAAATGCACACCCAGAAAAGGAAATTCCGGATTCGGGACTGGGTATATGAGCCCATTAACCAACGCCGACCTCTCGGGTTTCAAAACATAATACTCGCCACGGAACGGAATGATTCTCAGACCAGTATTTAATCCCATTTGTTCAGCGAGCCGATCTGCATACATGCCTGCACAATTAATCAGATAATTTGCCTCAATATCCTCACCGGTTGTGGAAACCCGAATTTTCTGATTCTGTTCCTTTATCTCACGTACTTCGGTTCCTAAAACAAGATCTACTTGATGCTCTTGGATAATGGAAGCATAGGCATCAGCTACTTTGGAATAATCCACAATACCAGTAGCAGGGCACCAAATTGCCTTGACCCCAAATGCATGCGGCTCAATTTCGGCCATTTGAGCAGACGATATGATCTCCAGTCCTTCTATTCCATTAGCGGTCCCCCGCTGGTAAAGGTTTTCCAATGCAGGAATTTCGTTATCACTCGTCGCGACTACGAGTTTCCCAACGAGGTCGTAAGGTATTCCATTCTCATCACAAAACTTGCGAAGTTTCTTGCCACCATTAACAGAGAATTCTGCTTTATGAGACCCGGGGCGATAATACAAACCCGCATGGATAACGCCGCTATTATGCCCCGTTTGGTGCGTCGCTATGCCAGATTCTTTTTCCAGTACGACTATCTTAGTTTTCGGATAGGATTTTATGATCGCCATGGCAGTAGAAAGGCCCACTATTCCGCCCCCGACAACCACAACATCATAATTTCTCGGATTCACGATAATCACCATTCCTCTGGCTTTGTACCATTATGGGAATCACTTGCGAGACATGCGCACGGCTTCAACTATAGCCTTAGACAGTCGGATCTGTAAATTTTGCTTGGTCTGGATCTTGCAAGCCTTCCGCTTTGAATAGCTGCCCGTTCTTGCTATACCCCCGAGCTATTCCCTCAATCATCTGGAGATGCCGCTCATTAGTCTGCCCCCTTATGTCAGCAGGAGCTCCCACTACAAAAGAATTCGGGGGAATTTCTTTCCTCTCCAACACGACTGAGCCAGCCGCCACTATTGAGTGATGGCCTACTATTGCGTCGCCATTAACTGTGGCCCCATTGCCCACAAGACAATGATCCTCAAGAGTTTTTGCATGGCATATCACATGATGACCCAAGGTTACATAATCGCCATAAGATGCTTCACTGTCAGCATGTATGACGCAGTTGTCTTGGATATTTACGTACTTGCCAATCTTAATCTTGTGAATGTTCCCCCGTATTATGGTTCCAGGCCAAATACTGGATCCTTCCCCTATCTCAACATTCCCAACCACATATGCAGCCTCACTTACAAAAGCATCAGGGTGTATTTTCGGCGTGAAGCCCCCAAAACTTCGAATCATATTCTCCTCCTTTTAGTTCCTGTTATCAGCGCGTTGTGCATCATACTTATCGAGCTGGGTGGTGGTGATGCTCTCCTCCGGGTGCCCTATTCCACACTTCAAGCAACATACCCAGGCATGACCGAGGGTGAAACCACGCTACTACAGTTTCTGTCTCACCTTTCGGTGGAATAGATCCTATTTGAATTACCCCGTTTTCTACTGCCTGATCAGTAAATCTATGAACGTCTGGAGCATATGGACACGTGTGGTGATATACAGCTCCATGCGTAGCCCGTTGGGCAACCAATCTGGCGGTTCCGCTATCCTCAGTCGTTGGGTGACTGATCTCTATAACCGATCCCCCTACCGGATACTCCAACAGATGTACAGGATCATCAGCTGCCCCTTTTTCCCTATTCGGATCCGGACCTTCCTGGCCACGTTCCGCAGATTTGTCCTCAGAGAAGCCAAATATATCTGACCAGAGGTGCCGCGACTCTTGTGCACTCCTAGCCGCCACCCCCACGTGAGCCATTCCGGTAAGATTCCCATTGCCTAAGTAGTGAGGATGGGTATAATAGTTATCCTCCGCCATGATTTGAATGCCTAACCCTAAGACGGATTCTGGTTCTAAGAAAACCGACTGCTGTCCATCGATGCTCCCACGAAGTTTAACTCCTTTATCCACTAGCATCTTGACATCCACATCGAAATTATCAGAGGCCAAGGAAATATAGTACATACCACCTCTGCCGCCAGTCGATGCAAGAAATTGACCAGGTGCGCTATCCTCTGAGTTAGGCTTTGCTACCTCGTACCTCATCTCACCAATGGGAAACTCCAATATAGAAGTATTCTCATATCCTGGATCTCCACCAGGTGATGGAGTCCTGTGCTCGTCAACAGCTAATCCAAAGCCATCAACCAAAACTTTCCTAGCATTATCAAGATCCGGAGTCACAATCCCCACATGATGAATTCTTGTGAAAGCCATTTCATACCTCCATGGTTTAGTCTAAAACCTCGACATTATAGACCTTCCAGTCAAACACAAAAAGACCCAATTAGACATTTCAAGGCAAAATCTTGTTCTTTTCAAGCTATTTTGTTGAAGGAGTGCGTCAATAATTCTACTGCTACTCCACTCTCACCCCCCTCATATTCCCTAGCCACATAATGCTAATGCCTGTACCACAGTACCAACCGATGATACAATCCTCCGCAATAATTACGATCACTACATGAAAAATCCGAATATGGATTCGATGCCATCACAGTCCAGATGTGCCAGCATGATTCTTGCCCTAGAAGGAGTTAGCTATGGAAATCGTCAAGAACGTATACCAGTGTCATATCGAAAACGAAAAAAATGCTCAGGTTATGCATCCTGGAGGCAGTAATGTTTACTTTATTGGAGATCCGAATGAAGAAATGTTTCTAGTAGATACCGGGGAGCACAGCAGGCGATGGACCAAAACCATACTGGATTATTATGAACAATTAGGGAGGCCTAAGATAACCTCAATTTTAATCACCCATGGCCACGGAGACCATACAGGGGGTATCGAGCGGCTTCAAGAGATCATGCAGTGCCCGGTAATGTGTCACCCAAAACTGGTAAAAGGTTTGAAACCGTTCGTTGATGACGAAGAGATGATTGTTAAACTTAAAGCTAATGAAGTGCTCCGCACTGGCGGGAATGTCTCCCTTCGTGCAATCTTCACTCCGGGCCATTCAGACGACCATGTATGCTATTACTTAGCGCGAGAAAAGATTCTTTTTACCGGTGATATCATATTGGGCAATTCGCCGTCGACCGTTTCCGATCTAGCAGATTATATGAAATCGCTGGAAAAGCTCAGCAGGTTAAGAGTCGACACTATCGGACCTGCGCACGGCCAAGTAGTATCACAGCAATTGAACCAAAAGAAAGTAAAACGCGTCGGAAACATGCGGATACAATGGTACATGGATCATCGCCAACTCCGAGAGAACCAAATATTAGGTGCACTTGCGAAAGGCATCGGCGACGTTGATAAAATCGTTAGCGAAATTTACCCTAAAAACCTCAAGAAGGCTTTGCGGCGACCAGCGGCTAGTAATGTCAGAACACACTTAGAGAAGCTCACGAAAGAAAAGCGTATCGATGAGAAACCCGCGGAATACACTATAAAAAGCGATTAGCCTGAATTTCTCATCGCCCAGTGAAGCCGGGTTGACTCCTCAAGAGTTCACTGACGGGCGAGTATGGTTGGACGTGTCAATTTTGACTACTTTCCTCCAAAGCCATAGTCGCTTCCATTGCAGCGATAGCCACCTGGATTTGATCTGACTCAGGGACATGCGTGGTGATCTTCTGAAGCCACAACCCCGGGGTAGAAGTGAGTTTACCGGTCCAACTATCCCCGTGTAACGAACTCCACTTTATTACTTCATAACTCACCGAAGCAATAACAGGGATCAACACCACGCGGAGACCCGCACTAATCAAAATGGATTCTGTATGCATAACGGAGAAGACAACTAAGGCTACCAACATCACCGTCAACAGAAATGCTGTACCACACCTAGGATGTTCCTTAGGGTACTTCCTTATGTTATCAATTACGAGAGTATCTCCATGCTCAACTGCATGAACCGTCATATGCTCTGCCCCATGATAAGCATACACCCGCCTAACATCAGCCATTCTCCCGATCACCCACACATAGAGAACGAGCAATAACAGTCTGGTTATCCCCTCGATTGTATTCATCAAGACTGCATTCATTTCGACAAGGTGACCCAGTAATCGAGCGATAAACAGTGGAGACAGGAAAAACACCCCTATTCCTATTAGTGCCGAGCTTATCAGGGTGAGAGTGATGGCCCAATTTGATAAAGGGGCCGCGTCTTCCTCTTCTTCAATAGCAAGATTTGCTGATCGGGTTAAAGCCTTGACGCCGACTACAAGGGTCTCTCCCAAAATCAAGACACCCCTGACAAACGGAACGCGTCGCCTTCCGCCAGTACTGAATCTTGGAAGATGACATTCTTCCGAATGAATAGTGCTATCGGGCAATCTCACGGCCAAGGCTGCCCTTGTTGCCCCCCTGATCATTACACCTTCGATCAGTGCTTGGCCGCCGTAAGTAGGAGAAGGTCGCTGTTCAGTCATTGCTAGTGAACTACTGCTGTTCTTTCAAAATCTAATCGTCATCGTTCAGGCTAAAGCGACGTCGCAGACGTTCAACTCTACCCTCAGTATCAACTATTCGTTGTTCGCCAGTAAAGAAGGGATGGCATGCACTGCAGATTTCGATGCGCAGTTCCTCTTTGGCCGCTCCAGTTGTGAAGCTGTTGCCGCACGAGCACACCACAGTAGCCTGTTCATAATATGCGGGATGTATTTCTGGTTTCACAATTAATCCTTGCTACCTTGGTCTACAGGGTAGACACTGGCTCGCTTTCGGAATTTAGTAGCATGCTCAAATCGAACCACGCCATCGGATTTAGCGAAGAGAGTAAAGTCCCTGCCAAGTCCGACATTGCGCCCTGGCTGAATCTTCGTTCCCCTTTGTCTGACGAGTATGGTGCCGGCATTCACCGTTTGCCCATCCCCGCGCTTTACTCCTAAACGCTGTCCCGGGGAATTTCTGCCGTTGCGGCTGCTTCCTCCGCCTTTTTTGTGTGCCATATCAGCTATCCATCCTGACCCGGAGCAAGAATCTTACTTACCTTAACCTTTGTGTATCCCTGTCGGTGCCCTTGCTTTTTCCGATACCGAGTCTTGGCTTTGTATTTGAACACCACAATTTTCTTATCTCTGCCGTGCTCTTGAACTTCTGCAACTACCCGAGCTCCCTCAACCCCTTGGGATCCGTTACCAACCAGCAACGTGTCACCCTGCGAGAGTAGCAAAACATCCTCGAACGTCTTAGTATCTCCTAATTCGGCATCTAATCGATCCACATGTATACTGATACCTTCGGAGACTTTATACTGTCGCCCGTCTGCTCTAATTATTGCGTAGTCATTATCACTCATAACCAAAGTATTCTATGTGTGACCAACCTTGATGTCAAGGTAACCCACTCACCCAACCTGTGTATAATATGTTTCCGGACG
This sequence comes from Chloroflexota bacterium, assembly GCA_002717565.1. Lineage (GTDB taxonomy): Bacteria > Chloroflexota > Dehalococcoidia > Lucifugimonadales. The sequence goes on along the minus strand of PBAZ01000001.1, from coordinate 323,887 downwards.
ACATCCAGTGAATCAACCCAATGGAGACTACACGTGATCATCGACCCAAAGAGCAACGAAAATTTCTACTACACACTTACAGGAGTAGTTATACCCCGCCCGATAGCCTTCATATCCACAATTTCTTTATCTGGCGAGCTTAATCTGGCTCCATTCTCTTTCTTCAACGCCGTTTCATCAAATCCTCCGACGGTTGCTATATCTATTGCCCGTAACGCTCCTTCAAAACGCAAAGACACCCTTGCGAACATCGAATCTACCAAAGAATTCGTAATAAATATCGTCACCGAGGATATAGTTGAAGCAATGAACTTAACTGCTGCAGAATATCCAACAGAAGTGAATGAATTTGAAATTGCAGGTTTAACGTCAGCTCCATCAGAGTTGGTAAGCGCACCGAGACTCCTTGAATCTCCTGTGAATTTGGAATGCAAGCTAACCCAAGTGGTATCAATCGGAAAAGATCAAACGGAGTCTGGACTGGTACTTGCAGAAGTCCTAATCATGCATATAGATGACAAGATTGTTACCAACAACAGAGTAGATCCTAAAAAGTTAAAGGCAATTGGAAGACTAGGGGGAAGCGAATATTCACATACTGATAGGTCATTCACTCTGGTTCGCCCAAACTATGAGACAACTTCATAAGACCTATTCAAAATCAGACTGACGACTCTCTACTCACAAATGTTCGGCCAATATAAGGAACTAGCACGTCCGGTATTTTAAATGATCCATCTGATTGTTGATAATTCTCAATAATTGCGATCAAAACCCTTGGAATTGCTAACCCTGAGCCGTTGAGGGTATGTGGGTACCGTGGCCTCGCTTCCAGAGAAGGTCTGTATCGGATCATTGACCTTCTGCTCTGAAAATCCCAACAATTGGAGCAACTCGAAACTTCCAGCCACTCTGCAACCCCAGGAGACCACATCTCAATGTCATATGTTTTGGCAGACTGGAATCCTAGATCCCCCGAACAAATCTCAATCACCCTGTAGGGTATTTTTAGTAACTGGCAAATCCTCTCCGCATGACTCAGTAGCTCTTCCAATGCACCCTCGGACTCTTCAGGTTCTACCAGCTTGTACAGTTCAACCTTGTCGAATTGGTGAACTCTTTTAATCCCCCTGGTATCTTTCCCCGCAGCAGCTTTTTCCCTCCTGAAACTAGGAGCAAAAGCCACATACGACAAAGGAAGCTCACCCGCAGGGATAATTTCATCTCTATGAATGCCAGTCAGAGGTACCTCTGCCGTCGGTATCAGCCATAAATCGTCCTCATCATCGTGATAGAGGTTATCAACAAATTTTGGCAAGTTCCCGCTGCCCTCCATTACCTCCGGTTTCACTAAATAGGGCGTTGCCCATTCTGTGTACCCATGATCAGAAAGATGTGTATCCAGCATCCAATTGACCAATGCCCTTTCTAAACGGGCACCCAACCCCTTAAGTGCAAAAAATCGAGATCCCGCCAGCTTGGTCCCTCTCTCAAAATCGATTATTCCCAATTCCTGTCCAAGTTCCCAGTGAGGTTTTGGAGTGAAATCAAATTCTGTTGGTTCCCCCAATGCTCGCAAAACTATATTGCTGGATTCATCATCACCAGAGGGGACACTATCTAGGGGTATGTTAGGGATCATCATCAAATTAGCACGCAGACGATCCTCTATCTCAGTCAGTTCATCATCCAAGCTCTTGATAGAATCGCCTATTCCCCGCATCTCAGACCGTATAGAATCCAAATCATTGGATTGCTGAGATTCCACCTTCTTATCCACATTCTTGGATGCTCCAATTTCCTTGCTGACGCGATTGCGATGAGCTCTCAATTCTTCAACTTGTCGAGCAAGTTCCTTACGCGAGAGATCCATAGTTATTAGTTCGTCCACAATACTAGAATCTTCACCGCGTAACGCCAAGGCACCTCGTAGGATATCCGGGGTATTCCTTATAATTTCGATATCAATCAATCGTGAATTCCTTACGCAATGCCCAGAGGACATGCTACTGAACGTTCCAGCTTAAACTGTCTCCCCTAGTTTGTAGCCGCGTTCATCGTAGTTAAAGTCTGAAAATCTTGCAACCAGATTAACCTCGATACGAATACATACTGCCGTCCAAACAATATTACCATCGAATCCCAGTCCAACTAAATCAAAATACTGAGAAAAGCAAAACGGACCCAATAATCTAGGTAAGTGCACAAAATCACTGCTTTATGTATTGCGTGGGTTTGAGGCTTCAGATACCATTACGGATACCGACTGTCACACAGAAATTGAATCAGGGTAAAGTTGGGATGAACTCACCGATACATTTGATATCCCATGATACATATCCTTGCAATTAGGAGTAACTGATGACCCAGGGCAACAAAATAAAGGTAGCAATAATTGGTGTAGGTAACTGCGCATCGTCACTAGTTCAGGGCGTATTCAAATATCGCGACGCGCCGGTAGACGAACTCATACCTGGCTTAATGCATCCTGTCATGGGCAAATATCATATCGGAGATATTGAGTTTGTTGCAGCTTTTGATATCGACAGCAACAAAGTAGGCAAAGATCTGTCTGAGGCTATCTTTGAAGCTCCCAATAACACATACAAGTTTCAGGATGTGCCAAAACTAGGTGTCCCCGTCAACAGAGGGATGACTCATGACGGATTAGGGAAATATCTCTCTGAAATAATAACTAAGGCTCCTGGAGAGACAGATAATGTAGCTAAGATATTAAAGGAAAAAGAAGTCGACGTTGTAGTAAGTTATTTGCCAGTTGGGGCAGAAGAAGCAACAAAATGGTACGTTGAACAAGTTCTAACTGCTGGATGTGGCTATGTCAATTGTCTTCCTGTGTTCATAGCCCAAGAATCATATTGGCAAAAACGATTTGAGGACAGTGGATTACCTATAATAGGAGATGATATCAAATCTCAAGTTGGAGCTACTATCACACACCGACTGCTAACTCGACTGTTCGCCGATCGCGGGGTGAAAGTCGAGAGGATGTATCAGCTCAATTTTGGAGGAAATACAGATTTCTACAATATGCTAGAGCGCGAAAGACTTGACTCCAAAAAAATCTCCAAAACGCAATCCGTGACCTCACAGTTAGACTACAGCATCCCAGGCGATGCCATACACGTAGGACCAAGTGATTACGTTCCGTGGCTTGAAGATAGAAAATGGGCATACATACGGATGGAGGGGAGAACATTTGGCGATGTACCGCTGAATGTCGAGCTTAAACTCGAAGTTTGGGATAGCCCAAATTCAGCAGGCGTAGTTGTTGATGCAGTCCGATGCTGCAAAATAGCGCTCGATAGAAACATGAGCGGAGCGATAACGGCCCCTTCATCATACTTCATGAAAAGCCCTCCAATTCAATACACCGACGACGTGGCACGGGAGATGGTTGAAAAGTTCATCAGCGACTAATATCCACTGAGGCAGACAGTAAACCAAACCACCGAATCTCTAGCAAAGTCAGGTTCAGCGATGAAGATCGGATTAGTATCACCTTACGATTATTCCTACCCAGGTGGCGTGACTGTCCATATAAACAACCTCAGTAAAGAACTGATCAATCTCGGACACACTGTTAAAATAATTGCTCCGTGCTCCGATGTTCAACGAAACCCACTACCAAATTCAGTGATTCCCATGGGTAACCCAATCCCCATACCCACCGGAGGATCTATAGCACGCATATCCGTGTCATTCTGGCTAATGCGCAAGGTGCAAGAAGTCCTAGAAACCGAAAAATTCGATATTTTGCATATTCATGAACCTTTGGTACCCTTTCTCCCATTGGCATGCCTTCATCGAGCCTCATGCCCAATAGTTGGAACATTTCACGCATATGACAACAACTCCCAGAAGTATTTTGCCCAGAGCGGCATACTTCAAAATTCTTTTAGCAAACTAGACCGGCGAATCGCGGTTTCTGTACCGGCAAAAAACCATATTATGAAAAATTTCCCTGGGAATTACGACATAATCCCTAATGGAATTGATTATGATATGTTTCGATCTTCCAGAACACCACTGGCTGCTTTTTCGGACGATAAAACGAACATCCTATTCGTGGGACGTATGGAAAAGAGAAAAGGATTACAATATCTTGTGTCCGCATTTAGCATGCTCAAGTGGGATCGTCGCAATGTTCGCCTGATCATAGTCGGTCCAGGAACACTAGACAAGGAATCATATCACCTAATCGCCGAAAAAAACTTGCATGACATTGAGTTGATTGGGGAAGTATCATACGAGGATCTTCCCAACTATTATCAATCAGCTGATATTTTCTGCAGCCCTGCTACGGGGCAAGAGAGTTTCGGAATCGTGCTACTTGAAGCTATGGCATCAGGCAAACCAATTGTTGCAAGCAATATACCCGGTTACGCGAGCGTAATCACTTCAGAAAAAGAGGGGCTTTTAGTTAATCCCAAAGATGCTGGTGCACTAGCTGAGGCTCTACGTAATTTGACTGACAATCCCAACTTGCGATTCAAAATGGGTAAGGAAGGACTAAAAACATCACATACGTATGATTGGAAAAATGTCGCCTCCCAAATTGCTGCAGTCTACCTAGAAACCATAAATGCCCATACACACAGGAGTGCTCCGAATGTCACCGATAACACAATCCCTTTATCCTTATAGGATCAGTGGTTGCTGATGAATATCCGCGCTACGATAAAGGAACATCTGTCAAAGGTATTAAGCTTGCTTGTCATAAAGATATTAGTACCTATAGGCGTAACGGCTAACCACGCCACCGTCGCAGGATTTTTGATAACTTGTCTTGGAGCAACCTTTATATTGCGAGACTCCTTGGTCGCTGCCGGGTGCATTCTGCTGTTTGGAGCCAGCCTTGATATGCTCGATGGGATCATAGCCCGCACCACCGGATCGGCTTCTAACCGCGGGGCTTTATTAGATTCAATTGCAGACAGGATTTCAGAGGCAATCATATTTCTATGCATTGTCAGCCACTATCTAGTTTCAGCCGAAAATTCCACTGATTCAATTAACCCGCAGGTTTTGTGGACATGCACCGCGCTAGTCACTAGCCTTATGGTGAGTTATCTTCGAGCTAAAGGTGAAAGTCTTGGGGTCAGTTCTTCCATGGGCTGGATCACTAGACCGGAGCGAATGATCCTTGTAGTAGTAGGTCTTATCGCCAGTCATTGGTACCCTGACAGCTTATTCATCTGCATCCAGGTTATAGCTGTGGGGAGTATGATAGTATCAGGACAAAGGTTCAAAGCAATCTGGCAAGACAATCATAAACCCTAACAAATCATGCGTCATGACGCCAACTAACTAAGAAGAAGATATGATTACATTTCAGATATTATTGTTCGCTGGAGACCGGGAAAAAATGAAAAGTCACTCGGTGGAAATCGCTGTTTCGGAAACCGCCACTATAGGCAATTTAGCGGAGAAATTAAACCAAGAATACCCCTCCATATTCCCGCGTCCTGAAGGTTTAGTATTCGCCGTCAATCGAGACTATGCCACTTTTGACCAACCAATTTCTGAAACAGACGAAATAGCAATAATCCCTCCTGTCAGTGGAGGGTATTTATGATCATTATCACTGATACTCCCTTAGACCCCAACCAATTCACCGAAGCGGTGAAGGGCACAGCACATGGGGCTGTGATCACATTCCTTGGCACTACGCGTGAAGAAACTGCCGGGAAAAAGGTATTGTACCTAGAGTACGAATCCTATGACCCAATGGCTTCAGAAAAATTACACGAACTTTGCGATGAAATCAGACAAAAATGGGCCGTCAAAGATATAGCGATAGGGCACCGTGTGGGTAAACTAGAAATCGGTGAGATAAGCCTAGTAGTAGCGTTATCTTCGGCCCATCGGAACGAGGCTTTCGAGTCTTGCATCTATCTCGTCGACCGACTAAAAGAAACTGTGCCTATATGGAAAAAGGAAGTTTTTGAAGATGGAGAAATATGGGTCGATGCTCACTGACGATCCCTCCACTGAACGCAGTAACCCTTCTCAGATAACTAGTCTGATAACCACTATGATCGGCTCTCGAAATCCCTACAAGAAGTATACGGAACAGTGCATCGTCCCTGTGTGTGGTAATCCTTTATGTCCTTGCATGGCTCCTGAGGCATTGTTAGAATGGGTAACAGATCCTAGGAGGGATCGCATAGAGGTCTAGTGCGGGCGCCTGCTAAGCGCTTAGCCCGAGTGATCGGGCTCGTGGGTTCGAATCCCACTCCCTCCGCCATAATAGAAATAGACCACGATAAGGGAAACGAAATGGAAACAGTTCAAGACTTAACGAACCTAATAGTTAGAGAATCTGCCGATTGGCAATCTCCACCTCGTTATTACACGTGGACTGTTGGGTGCCAGATGAACAAGGCTGATACCGAGCGACTTGAGAGTGCCCTGTCTCAAATGGGATTTCTTGCTACAACAACAGCCTCAGATGCTGATGTCATAGTACTGAATTCATGTGTGGTCAGACAATCGGCTGAAGACAAGGTTGTGGGAACGATTACCTCACTCAAGCCACTAAAAAAGGCTAAACCAACCACTGTGCTCGCAGTGATGGGGTGCATGGTAGGTCCTAATCAGCAAAGCCAGTTGCAGAAGACCTTCCCATATGTTGATGTGTTCATGCAACCGCAACAATACAAACCGCTACTTGATCTCCTCGGGAACAAACTGGACATGGATTGGGAGGGATGCGTTGGCACCCTAGCACCAATAAATCCGGAAGTTACAACGTACGTTCCTATCATTCACGGCTGTGACGAGATGTGTAGTTTCTGCATAATACCGTACAAACGTGGAAGAGAAGTAAGCAGAACGATAGATGATATTGTGAACGAAATAGAACACCTAGTCCTAAGAGGAGTACGCGAAGTAACGCTATTGGGGCAAACAGTTGATGCCTATGGTAATGACTTCCAAAACAAGACAGACCTCGCTGACTTACTAGAAGCTGTCAACGAGATATCTGGTATTGATCGTATCCGCTTTCTCACTTCACATCCAAACTACATGAGTAAGCGAATTATTGATGCTGTCGCATCGCTCCCAAAAGTGTGCGAACACATAAACATTCCCATACAGGCTGGAAGCGACAGAGTACTCGAACAAATGAGGCGTCCCTATACGGTTCAAAAATATCTCTCTATAATCGACACTATAAGATCAACAATACCTTCGGTATCGCTTAGCACAGATATCATTGTTGGTTTCCCCGGAGAAACACGAACAGATTTTGAGGGAACTTTAGACGTCCTAAAAAAAGTCGGTTTTGACAAAGTTCATACTGCCGCCTACTCCCCTCGTCCAGGGACTATAGCATCGCGCAAGTTACCTGATGATGTGTCTAAAGAAGAAAAACAGGATCGGAAACATCTGCTAGAAGATATCCAACAAACCATCAATAGCAAGATTAATGAAACATATAACGGTAACCAGTATGAAGTTTTGGTAGAAGGGCACGAGAGAGGACATTGGAAAGGTAGAACACGTACGGACAAGATCGTTTTCTTTGACAGTACTGCAGAATTATTGGGAGAACTAGTCACTGTAAACATTCAAAGCACCGGACCCTGGTCACTAAAAGGAAGTCTTGTCCAAAACTAGACAGGAGAATTGTAATGGCTATAACAAACCGACTCCCTTTACTACCAACCACTGAGATAGAACAAGATGCATTTTGCAGAACTGAGAATGAACTGACCAGCCTGCCACTGGAACTAGAATCCCAGATATCCGTGCAATGGCAGAAAATCCCAGAAGATTATTATCCTTTGGATTCATCAGAGCTCGAGGAGCGCATTTCCGCTGCTAAACGGAGGCTAGGTTCATCGCTACTGATTCTAGGGCACCATTACCAAAGAGATGAAGTGATCAAATTCGCTGATTTCCGAGGAGATTCTTTCAAACTAGCTCAGCAAGCTGTAGCGCAAAAGAGTGCAGAATATGTCGTATTCTGCGGCGTTCACTTCATGGCAGAAACTGCTGATATACTAACTGATCAAAATCAACGAGTAATTTTACCTAACTTAGCTGCCGGATGCTCTATGGCAGATATGGCACCTACTGAAGATGTGACGGACTGTTGGGACGATCTCACTGAAATCCTAAGAAACGGCATACCAGAAATTCTGCCAGTAACCTACATGAATTCCACAGCAGCTATTAAGGCACTCTGCGGGAAAAACGGGGGCATAGTATGCACTTCATCTAACGCTCAAAGAGCCTTAGAGTGGTCGTTCTCGCAAGCTCAAAGAGTCGTATTTTTCCCGGATGAACATCTCGGGAGAAACACGGGACTGAAAATGGGTATCCCGCTGGAAAAGATGATAGTGTGGAATCCATTCAAACCTTTAGGGGGTCACACCCCTGAGGCTATTCAGAACGCCAAGTTGATATTGTGGCAGGGGCGTTGCTCTGTCCACACCCGGTTCACAGCTTCCCAAATAGAAAAAGCTCGCATAGCCATCTCTGGGCTAAATGTAGTAGTCCACCCTGAATGCCCAATGGAAACTGTCGCTGCAGCCGATTACGTAGGGTCAACTGAAGTAATCAACAAAGTAGTATCTGAAGCTCCAGCTGGATCCTCATGGGCAATTGGAACTGAGATAAGTCTCGTAAACAGGATTGCAGCTGAAAATCCGGACAAGACTGTCTTTTGTCTGGACCCTGTAGTCTGTCCGTGCACTACAATGTATCGAATTCACCCTGCTTATTTGGCCTGGGTACTAGAAGGAATCGAAGCGGGTTCCATTAACAACCAAATCATAGTTGACGGCCAAACTAGGCAAGATGCTCGGATAGCGCTTGATTCAATGTTAACCCTGGTATAACCAAGCAATATCACCTACCAGATTATGAGGTTAGAATCATGGATACGATACAATTTATACAGTCATCTTTATTCGAGGTTTTTCGCAGTTTTCTGGCTGAAATCGCCCCGTTAGAAAACAGCGAAATGCTTTTCCGACCAACCCCTGAGTCCAATTCCATTTCATTCTTAGTATGGCACTTTCCAAGAATTGCAGACAGAGCATTTCACCTCTCCCACACACCGGAAGGGACAACACCAGTATGGGACCGAGAAAAATGGCATGAAAAATTCGGTCTGGAGAAAACCGATACAGGTACTGGATTCAATGCCGAGCAGGTGGCCGCATTTAACCCCGACAGGGAGCTTTTAATAGGGTACCTTGAATCTGTTCAAAAAGCGCTGGATGACGGCCTTTCCCAAATGACCAGCAAAGACCTCGATCGACCTTTGAATCCAGAAAATCCTCGTGCCACCGTGGGCAGACAAATTCAAAGTATCGTGATTGGACACGGTTTTTTCCATCTAGGTGAAGTACGTTTCCTCAAAGGACTTCAAGGAATGCCTTTTTCCCGTTAACTGTAGCACCTCCGTTCGAAGTATCGATAGCAAACTGGATATGGTATCATTTGCCGACACGGTCAGGGTAAACTTCTAGAATGGTGGCTCGATGCACCAAGTGTGCGATAACTAATGTCAGTAATTACCCATTACAGATATATAATCATAGGAAGTGGTATCGCTGGTCTGTACACAGCTTTGCTTGCCCGCCTCCACGGACCGACTCTCATTCTCACTAAAGGGAGTATTGAAGACTGTAACACCCAGTATGCACAAGGAGGCATAGCAGCATCTGTCGGAGAAAACGACTCTCCTGAATTACACAGCAAGGATACCATCGCTGCCAGTTCCGGCCTCTATAATAGCGAAGCCGTGAATATTCTTTCGACTGAGGCCTCTGACCGCATAGCAGACTTGATTCGACTTGGCGTCCAGTTTGATACAGCCCACGGGGCCCTAACACTAGCCAATGAAGCTGCCCACAGCGTTCCCCGTATCCTCCATGCAGGAGGTGATGCTACTGGGCAACATATCGAAATGACGCTAGCATCCGTGGCTCGTCTATCAAATATATATATTCTCGAAAATAAGCTAGTTACAGAAATTAGTGTTGAAAAGCAACGAGCACGGGGGGTAGTTGCATTCGACAGTACTACTGGGCAAACCCACGAATTCTCTGGTGATTATATTATCCTAGCCAGCGGTGGTGCTGGCCAATTGTTCCGTTACACAACTAATACTTCAGTAGCTACTGGAGATGGAGTGGCGCTCGCCTACAGGGCTGGTGCAGAAATTGTGGATATGGAATTCTATCAATTCCATCCTACTGCACTCCGAATACCTAACGCTCCGTCTTTTCTGATATCAGAAGCCACAAGAGGAGAAGGTGCGACACTAGTGGACCAAAGCGGACAATCATTTATGAAGCGATATCATCCTCTTGGGGATCTCGCGCCAAGAGACATTGTATCTAGGGCTATAGCCTCGGAAATGAACCAACATGCTATAAATCAAGTCTGGCTAAAACTCACACACCTTAATCCTGAATGGATAATAACCCGTTTCCCAAACATTTACGCCACGTGCTATCAACTCGGACTAGATATAACCAAGGAACTCATACCAGTGGCTCCGGCCGCACATTACATGATGGGGGGTGTCAGGACATCAACTTGGGGCGAAACCAGTGTTCAGGGGCTCTTCGCATGCGGAGAAGTAGCTTGTACGGGAGTCCATGGAGCAAACAGACTTGCTAGTAACTCTCTGCTGGAAACTGTAGTCTTCGGCAAACGAATAATCTCACGAACCACGGAATCAATGACAAATCACGTATTGGACCATGCCAGCAATACTGCACTTGCGCTATCAACTGATACCGCGAACATGCCTGATGTACCCCATTTGAACCTTAGCACACTACAGAATCACGTATGGAATGGGGCAGGTATAATACGGTCCAGAGAAGGCTTAGCAACTCTAAAAGATCAACTCATAGCTTGGTCGACAATTTCAACATGGCCACAAACAACTGAATCTTATGAACTGCAAAACCTGTTGCTCGTGGCTCGTTTGATCACCGAAGCAGCACTGTTACGCGAAGAAAGTAGGGGAGCTCATTATAGAATTGACTGTCCAAATACTTCAGTCAAATGGGAAAACCATATTACCTCGAAAAAACCTTGACTACCGATTCGCACATTTGATCCAAAGGTGACACGATGCAACACAACATAAATTTGAATTCTCCAGACATTACTGGATTGCTGGAGCGAGCGATTCAAGAAGATTATTCACTAGGGGATCCAACCAGTAGCTCATTATTTAAATCGGGTGTTAATGGCACGGCCCAAATTATCGCACGACAAGACGGAGTGTGTTCCGGAATTCCGATAGCGAAAAAAATTCTTCTGGCTATTGACCAAACCTTGGAGATACAGGAAATATGCACGGATGGGCAAGATCTAAAAGAATCTCAAGTTTTGATTGAAATCAAGGGAAACGTGAAGAGCATACTAGCTGCAGAAAGAACAACCCTGAATTTTTTACAGCATTTGAGTGGCATAGCTACCCAAACGTCCAAATATGTGCGGGCTGTGTCGAAAACAAATACCCGAATCGTTGACACCCGCAAAACCACACCTGGTTTACGAAGATTGGAAAAATATGCAGTGCTATGTGGAGGTGGCCGAAATCACAGGCAAAATCTTGGAGACGGTATATTGATCAAAGATAACCACATAGCTGCACTGCAAGCTATAGGACATACTATAACTAGTATAGTCGAACTTGCAAAAAATCAGGCCCCCCATGCTCTAAGGATCGAAATTGAAGTAGAATCCAAAGATCAAGCCCTAGAGGCAATGCAGGCAGGAGCAGATGTACTATTGCTAGACAATATGTCAGCTCAGGAAATACGTGAAATCATACCTCACCTCAACAATGGCCTTATCACAGAGGCATCAGGCGGAATAACGCTCGACTCGGTAGAAGAAATCGCCCGAACCGGAGTAAACGTTATCTCAATTGGGGCTATCACTCACTCTGCTCCAGCTCTGGATCTCAGCCTTGATATAGTACAAGCCTTCAATGTAGATGCGCCGAAGAGATAGTGCTAGCCAATCACAAATCCGCAGACTCAACCCTAGTCCACTGCTGAATCAATCATTATTGTATATGGACCATCATTGGAAAGCCTGACCGTCATGTTAGATCCAAATTTTCCAGCACAAACAACTAATTTTGAAGCTTCGAATTGCCTTACAACTTCTGCAAACAATTCTTGTGCCAAATCAGGAGACTCTGCACTTAGAAAACTAGGACGCCTTCCTTTTCTAGTGTCAGCATATAGCGTGAATTGGCTAATAACTAATAGTTCCCCATTCACATCCTGAATAGAAACCTGTTTGTCCTGTACTTGATCATAGAATATTCTCAGCGATAATGTTTTTTGCACCAAATATTCTATGTCTGAATGCTGATCTCCGCGTCCAATACCAACGAATACCACTAGACCAGTACTGATATTACTCCGCGAAGTTCCTTCCCATGTAACCGATCCTTCTGTAACTCTCTGCAATAGAAACCGCAACTGACACCACTCTCACTAATCATCGGACGGAGAGGATGAGCCTGCATTTGCACTAGAGCTAGAGTGGCTGTCAGATCCAGATTGAGATCCCTCGCGACCTTTCCCATATTCGTTCACATAGAACCCAGAGCCTTTAAATATGACACCGACCGGACGAAAAAGGCGTTTGGATTCATGATCGCATTCTGGGCATGCTGCCTCTGGAGCATCATTGAATCCTTGTCTGACCTCAAAAATTTTTCCACAAGAAAGGCATTCGTAATCGTATAGTGGCACGCCGATCCTCCATAAGTAATCGAGCTGTCTTGATTGTCAGCAAAAATATACGCTGACCAGTGTCCCAACATAGTATATCAAAATACCCCATAATCCCAAATTTGCGAATCATAAAGCGGGAAATTACGAATATAACCTCCACGGTGACTTGACCGAATGCTTAATCAGGATTAGCATCATAGTGCTACAAAGCATTTTGTGGAGGCTTAGCAATGCGCATAGGTGGAATTGGCGCCCCGGAACTCTTAATAGTATTATTGATCGTGTTACTGATCTTTGGAGCAGGGAAATTACCTGAAGTATTCGGTAGTCTCGGCAAAGGATTACGCGAGTTCAAAAAGTCTCAAAACGAAGATCCGGAGCAAATAGCAGAATCCACCCCTGACCCTGCTAAACAAGACAACTCATAACCAAAGCCTACAACGCCTGACGCACAAGCCGCAGTGACTAAACACAAAGCTCACGGTAATCCCGAACTTATCCCCTCTTGGCTCCAATCCATGCAAGTAATATCCCCAACTCATATAACAGCACAACAGACCCGGCAACTATTGACTGATTAATCGGATCCATCGTCGGAGTAACAACAGCTCCCAATATAAATGCCACTACCACCACGTACCTACGATAACGACGTAACCGAGCAGCACCAACCACCCCCATCCTAGCTAAGAAAAAAATAACTATCGGTATCTCAAATAACACCCCCATCCAAAACATTAACATCACCACAAGGTTGATCAAAGAACCTATCCTAATCATGGGGGTTGCTACATCGCTGCCAAAACTCAATAAAAACGTAAACGCAGGAGGAAACAGAACGTAATAAGCAAACCCTGCACCCAGCCCAAACGAGAGCAGCGCAGCAGGCATAAAGGCTAAAACAAACCGTCGTTCCCTCTTGGTCAGGCCCGGACCAGTAAACATAATAATTTCATAAAGTAACACGGGCGACGCTATTGCTAACCCTGAGACAAGGGAAACCCTCATTGCAATACTGAGAAATTCCAATGGGTCAGTGAATACGGGTCCTCCCGCAACGCTATCTGCTAAACCGAATGCTGGATGCATAAGAAAGGCCAATATAGGCTTATGCATAATGAAGCTTACTATCATACCCAAAAGAGTCACGACACTAACTCGCATTATCCTAGTACGCAACTCTAAGAGATGTCCCCTAATCTGCATAAATCGCATTCCCTGTACATTTGCAATTGATCTGAACGTATACCATGACGAGCAGATTATCCCTTAGGATGGCTACCATCCGGCTTCAACTCATCATCATCAGACTTTTCCACTTTTTCTTCATCAGTTAGATCTACATTTAACGATGTTGTGAGCTCGTCAGTTGCCTCTCGAACCTGTCGAAAGCCTCTACCCAACATGCGAGCGCTCTCAATCATTTTGTCAGGACCTAATATGAGAAACCCTAGTAGCAACACTACCAATATTTCAATCCACCCAATACCCAACACTTAAGAGCCTCCATAAATCATCACGATAACAGCTAAATTCATTACGATTTCAAACGAAGCGAAACTACGCATTCAATGTGATGCGTATTAGGGAACATGTCAACGGGTTGTATTTTTTCAATATCATATAGATCAGGTATCAAGAAGCCTAAATCACGCCCGAGGGATGAGGGATCACACGATACATAGATAACCTTTTGGGGAGCCATTGCTCTGACTGAATCTATAGCGTCACGATGACATCCTGACCTGGGAGGGTCAAGAATCAATGCATCAATAGGCTCCTTGAAATCCTTCAATACCAGTTCGGTTTTACCTTGTACAATCTCAATATTTGGATGTCCCTCAATATTGATCTTTGCGTCCTCAATGGCCGAAAAGGACTCCTCTACTGCCAAGACTTTTCTAACATATGGAGCTATTAACACCGCTAGAGTCCCAACCCCAGCATATGCATCAACCACGACAGCATCCGGAGCGGAGTCTACTCGGGAGATTACCTCGTTTACAAGGTTAACCGTTTGTGCTGAGTTAACTTGGAAAAACGACGGAGACCCAATGCGGAACGAACTCCCCCTGAGGGTCTCCACGAACGTGGACTGCCCAGTTTGCACTCCCACCGGAGGAGACTCCATGGTTGGTTGTATTAAGTAATCTCCACTATTTTGCCCCGATCGAATGGCAACCTGACTGGTCTGACTACAATTGCCTTGCAGTTTTGTAAGCCAATAATTGATACCGTCGTTCATAAGCATGCACTGACTGACAGGAACGAACCTATGCGAAAGCGCGCTCACAAATCCAAGCATGCCCTGACGAGAGGTCAAACGTGCGTGGTTTCGATACCCATACACGCTAGGGGAGGGGACTGTATCTTCCACTTGTATGGAAATTCCTGGAAGCACCTTGGACAACTTCGATCGAACTTCATCCCGTTTCATCACTAACTGGGTGGAATATTTTATGTGTTGCCATTGACACCCTGTACAGACTCCAAACAGATGACAAGCAGCCTGTACCCTGAATGCAGAAGGCTTAAGTATTTTCCTGAGAGTCCCTACCAAAAAAAACTTTCTTCTACCCGTGATCTCGACTATCACTCTTTCATACTTGATAGTGTTAGCAACGGCTATATCAAGCCCCTGATAGTGTATAACCCCATGCCCACTTTCAGAAATGCTACTAATATTCGCTTCTATAGTTTGACCAATTAAGCTATTTTCTACTCTCGCCATATTCTCGATTGACCTAGTGATTATTATCGGATATTACACAATGCTGTGCCTATCGATAAATGCTCTGGAAGTTAATTTGGAAGAAGGAATTGTCCCGGATCTGGAACAATAAAGAATTCATCTATTCCGATTCAACTTCTGCAAATGGATTTCGGCTAATCATACGCCAGTCATCATTCTTCTGCATGACAGTAATAATTGCCCTAAAGTTTCTTTGTAGTGATCCGTCCTCATTCCATCTGCTGGCGTGAACAAGAAAGGCAACTTTACGAAGATCTCTGACAATCACTTCAAAGGAATTAAGTTTAACTGTGGATCCGATGAATGACGGTGAACGTGTTGAAAATTCATGAGAACGATATTCAGGAACTTGATCTTCTTCAGTGATCGCATACCCATCTTGAAATGCTCCTCCTGTAAAAAAAAATGGAAGATGGATTACATCGCGATATTTTTTATTCGCTTCACTTCCTGCAGAATCGATAGCATCATAAAGTGCCTCTTCTGGGGTTAATGCCATTATTACCCCTCCCTATTATGAATATCTTAGTTAATAAAAGTATCTAGAAAAGATAGGAATTCAGTCTAGCACAAGTAATCAAAGAACACTCCTTGTACTTAACTGCTGATAAGCATCCGTGAAAATTAGAACACACCAAACTTGACACTCACTTAGTCCCGTTCTACGCTTGCTATGCAAACTAATAAAATTTCATGAGACGCAAGCTTCCTAAATGCCTTGTTTCTGTGGGCTCCTACCGCATATATGGAAAGCTATAAGGATGTTAAACCAGCTATGTTTCGACCCGTATCCAGTCAGGTAGATTTTGTCTCCCTCGAAAAAGAAATTCTAGAGTGGTGGAAAAAACATGACATCGCAAAAAAATACCTAAACAAAAACGCAGAGTCTGAAAAACGCTTCTCCTTCATCGACGGTCCAATAACAGCTAATAATCCAATGGGAGTACATCATGCATGGGGACGTACTTACAAGGACCTCTTCCAACGATACAAAACCATGTCAGGATACCGTCAACGCTATCAAAATGGTTTTGACGGACAAGGGCTCTGGATTGAAGTAGAGGTAGAAAAAGAGCTTGGATTCCGCTCAAAGAAAGACATTGAACAATACGGGATAGACCGTTTCGTAGAACTTTGCAAGGAACGGGTACGAAAGTTTTCTCAGATAATAACTGACCAATCCGTGCGGTTAGGATACTGGATGGATTGGGATAACTCCTATCACACTATGTCTGATACAAATAACTACACTATCTGGCATTTTCTCAAAACATGCCATAACAAGGGATGGTTGTACGAGGGCACAGATGTAATGCCGTGGTGCCCTCGATGCGGAACTGGTCTTTCTCAACACGAAATAGTGACCGAAGGCTATAAAGAAGTCACGCATGAGAGCGTGTATGTCGCATTCCGTTTAAGCAATGAGATCAACACCTACTTCCTCGCATGGACGACCACTCCGTGGACATTATCGTCAAACGTGTCACTGGCCGTTAACCCAACTATCACCTATGTACTGGTTTCTCACCAGAACCGACACCTTTATCTAGCCAAGAACCTTCTTAAGGTGCTCGAAGGACCTTACGAAATCTTGCAAGAAGTCACTGGGGAAAATCTGGTAGGAATTGAATATGAAGGGCTATTCACTGACTTAGCTGTCCAAAAAGATGTAGGCCATGAGGTAATACCTTGGAATGATGTCAGCGACGAAGAGGGCACTGGTATTGTCCATATCGCTCCTGGGGCAGGAGAAGAAGACTTTGCCCTAGGCAAGGAATTTTCACTTAATGTGATTGCACCACTAGATGAATCCGGCGACTTTGTAGAAGGATTCGGATGGCTAACTGGCCAAAATGTTGCTAACGTAAATCCATCAATATTCCAATATCTTCAAGACACGGAACGAATGTATAAAGTAGAAACCTACACTCACAGATATCCAGTTTGTTGGCGATGTGATACCGAGTTAGTTTTCCGATTAGTTAATGAATGGTTTATCTCCATGCAGGACCTACGATTGATGATCGCAGAGGTCACCAAGAAAATCAACTGGATTCCTGAATTCGGGCTAAAGAGAGAACTGGACTGGCTACAAAACATGGATGACTGGATGATATCAAAAAAAAGATATTGGGGATTAGCGCTTCCTATATACAAGTGCAGTTGCGGAAACTTCGAGGTAATGGGGAGTAAGGACGAACTCGCATCCCGTGCTATAGAAGGATTGGCCGATTTCGAAGGCCACACCCCACATCGACCGTGGATTGATTCAGTAAAGATTGCCTGTAGCGATTGTGGATTGCCTGTCGATCGAATCTCTGACGTGGGAAACCCATGGTTAGATGCAGGAATAGCGCCATTCTCGACCCTTGATTACACCATTGATAAGGATCACTGGCAAGACTGGTTTCCAGCGGACTGGATTTCAGAAAGCTTCCCTGGACAATTTCGAAATTGGTTTTATTCCCTATTGACGATGTCAACAGTACTTGAGAATACAGAACCATTTCAGAATGTTTTTAGCTACGCCCTAATGAGAGATGAACACGGGGAAGAAATGCATAAAAGCAAAGGCAATGCAATCTGGTTTGAGGATGCCGCAGAAACAATGGGAGTTGATGCAATGCGTTGGGTTTTCACGCGGCACAACCCGGCAGTAAACCTAAATTTCGGTGC
Source organism: Chloroflexota bacterium (assembly GCA_002717565.1). GTDB lineage: Bacteria > Chloroflexota > Dehalococcoidia > Lucifugimonadales. The sequence continues at coordinate 305,704 of PBAZ01000001.1, read as the reverse complement.
AAATATCACCGACGAAATTAATCGCCAATTTTTCCTTACCTTATGGAACATCTATAGCTTTTTTGTCACCTATGCAAACATCGATGAATTCGAACCTAATGCACATTTCGACCAAAATAACCTTACTGAAATCGATCGTTGGATTCTCAGTGAACTGAATGATTTGATCTCGGAAGTGACGTTGAACTTCGACCGATACCAGTCAGCAGAAGCTGCCCGAAAAATAGAAACTTTCGTCGAGCTTCTGTCTAATTGGTATGTGCGAAGAAGTCGACGGCGATTTTGGAAAAATGAAAACGATACGGAAAAGGGCGCAGCCTACGACACCCTGTATGCTTGTTTAGTAACTGTTTGCAAATTGATGGCTCCTATCGCACCTTTCATTACAGAAACGATATACCAAAATCTTGTGATGCCTTACGCAAGTGAGGAACACCAAAGCATCCACCTGACATCTTTCCCTATTAGTGACCCCAACATGATTGACCGAGATTTATCAGAGGCAACGAGAATGGCAATGCAGATATCCTCTCTCGGTAGAGCAAGTCGCAGCAAAACGGGAATTCGGGTTCGCCAACCGCTAGCAGCTGTTACGGTACTCTTACCACAAACAGTTAACCCTGATCTTTTATCATCTGTGGAACAACAGATCTTAGAAGAACTCAACGTAAAGAAAGTCGTACTTATAAATGATCCTGCAATTTTATATGACCTCCGCGTCCAGCTAAACACTCAAACAGTCGGGCCCAAACATGGTAGACACTTACCTGAATTGCAAGCGAGCCTAGCAAATGCTGATCAAGACGACATTATAGAAAAGCTTTACAGCAGTGATCCTGTAACCATAACGCTTAGTAATATTAGCCTAACCCCCGAAGACTTTCTCATTCAGAGGATCGAAAGAGAAGGCTACAGCGTCTCAGAGGAATCCGACTACCTCGTGGGCATATCAACCAACATTCCAACCTTACTGTACCAAGAAGGGTTAATTCGTGATCTAGTTCACCACGTTCAGGGATTGAGACGAACAGCAAATTTCGGAATATCTGATCATATATCTATCCGGTACGAAGCCAACGAAAATATTCGAGACACAGTTGCACTATTTGAACATTACCTACAAATTGAAACTTTAGCGGACTTAATTGAATTTCAACAACCAGATGACACCTTTACACAGGATACTTTCAAGATAGGAGATGCATCAGTAACCATAGGGGTGAAGCAGAATTAATACCCTCTAAACCCTCTGGTAAGACTGCCTGAATACTTAGTACTGGAGTGAGATGTTGATTCGACACCGACATTGAATCAAAGTACTTGTAAACTCACTCCCTCTGGTTTTTCCTGCAAGACAGCTTCCAAAATTATGGCTTCTCCGTCACGCTCAATAGCCACCTCAAGCGTATCTCCAACTTCATATCTCCCTATTATCTGACGAAATTCTTTTATATCCGCTACAGGGTCGCCATTAATACTAGTAATGATATCCCCCGAGACTATCCCAATCTCAGCAGCAGTTGTCGACTCAAAAACTCTCAGAACTAGAAGTCCTCGTATCCATTCTTTATCTATACTCCGAGCGACTGCAGAGGTATATTCAATCGCTATAACCCCTAGCATCGGACGTATCACTCGCCCTACTGAAATGAGCTCATGAGTAATCGTTTTAACTGTTGCCCAAGGTATTGCAAAGCCAATGCCTTGCGCAGTGCTATCAATGGCCACATTGATGCCCACTACATTACCCTCCATATCGATAAGTGGGCCACCACTATTCCCCTCATTGATTGCAGCATCTGTCTGAATCGTTTCATATAAATAGATATCCTCATAGGGGTCTGTGAGGATAGTTCGTCCCAATGCACTGACAATACCAATAGTTACCGTGTTTCCACCTTCTAAGGATAAAGCATTACCCACCGCCATTACCCAATCACCTACTCTTAACTGAGAGATCTCAGGGGCATTCGCTATTGGCAATCCCGTCATAGCTATCTTGATAACTGCAAGATCACTCTGGAGATCCCTCCCAACAACTTCAGCATCAAATTGTCGGCCATCATGCAAGGTAACGACAACACTTCGAGCACCCGCTATCACATGATCATTAGTCACAATATGACCATCCGATCGAATAATAATTCCGGTACCAGCACCCGGGACCGCGATTTGATAGAAAAACTGTGGCCGTATTTGCTCAGTTGTTATAGAAACTACGAAGGGTAATACTTCACTAACAATCGGGGCCAAACTCGGTAAACCTCGTTCCGAAGAAAGTGAATCTACTTGTGTCGTCTCAATCATTGATTCAGAAACTTGCAAAGAATCCCCACCTCCACTATCAGAACCACATCCAGAAACGAGCAAAAATAAAGCTAGAGCAGCAATCGCCAGCCAACACCAGAATCCGCTACCTTGATGGATTGGTTTATCAAAACTACTTGCCACAGCGCTCTCCATCATCGATCATTCGTACCAGAAACTGCTCTCCAGAAAAGCCACCCCACTCTCTCTGCTCCTTGGGATAAATACCGAGAGTAGCGCGATGTCACCAATGCCCCAAAAAGTAACACAATAGCAGAGAGATATATCCAAGCTAGCAAAGCCACCACCGCACCAAGCGTACCGTACACCACATTGTATGCAGGATAAGCAGCAACATACCATACGAAGCCACTCTTGAGCATCTCAAATGATAGGGAAGCAATCAGTGCCCCGGGCCAAACATCTGAGACCCGCACTGACGTGTTAGGCAAAAACCTATACAAGACTATAAACGTAATAAGCGTCAGGAGCGGAGCGAATATAGGCGCGATTAAATCTAAGATTCCTCCAAAAACAAGGGCCGGATCAACCATGCAAATGCCATCTAATTGAACTATCGAAGCTTCTGCTAACTCCCGTCCGCAAATCTGTTGTTGTGCCCAATCAATTGTGTGACGCAAGAATGTTCTAATTGTTGTGGTAGATATCGAAACCAATATCAACAAAGCCGCACCAAATGTCAGCGATATATCTATTATTCTTTCTGACAAAAATGGACGCGGTTTGGATATTCCCCACGCAGCATTAACTCCTTTTCGTATCGCACCAAAAACAGCATTAGACGCCCATATCAGCCCTATTACAGCAGCGACCCCCGTGATAGCCCTCTTTTCTACCACTCCAGCTATTGTAGCGCCCACCCAGTCACTAGACACCGGAGCCAACTCACTGATCTGATGAGCTAAATCAACACCTGATTCTGGATCACCCAGAAAAAAACTTAGGCCTGAAACTACTGCTAAGGTCAATGGGAATAACGAAAATAAAGCATAGAAAGAGATCGCTGCAGCAAACTGTGTACAGTTTTTCGCAAGAAAATCATTCACCAAATCTCTGGGAATCAAAAACAACAGCCGTATGAATCTAGAACGTAACATGATTTCTCATTTTGCCTTATTCAACGCCTCTCAAATCATAAACAAGAGATGATCCGTTTTCTCTGGTCAACCTATCTTAAGGCACTCTACTATAAATCTTAACTTTGGGATTTACTGCCGGGTATTGATAAGCTAAATCTAATCCATTGCCAATCATATTATCGAATTTGCGAAGTCCAGATGTGTTGTAATAGAGATGTTCTAATTCGCCCAAGACGACATACCTCACATCATAATAATCAATCAAATCAATAGCATGATTCTCATTTTCAGTATTGTATATAAGGTCAACGACCTGACTTCGATTATTAACCTCCTGACCAAAAGCCATACGCTGCTGAGTCTGATGCCAATCCCATCCAACTATTGAAGGCAAGCCAGTATATACTGAAATTCTGCCGCCCCACCGATACAGTGGTGCACGTCCCTCCAAAATTACCGGAGACCCTTGCACGTTCTCACGCATCCACTCTATAGCTCGAAGATCGTTTTTCAACTCTATAGGACCATTTGGATCGCTATACGTAGACATCTCCATATAAGCCATCCCGTCCAAAGTCATAGGCAAGGTCTGAAACCGATCGTTTAATCGTGCTTGTGTACCAAGAATAGGAAAAACAGAAGCACTAATAATCAATCCAACCAGAGAAAAACCCCAAATGAATTTATACCTATTAACACTAAAAGGCATCAGCCACCGTGATATCAAAAGATACAACAGATACCCACAACCAATACCCCAAAGGACCCATGCCTGTTCATAAAATTTGAAAACCGTATTCATCCTGCCAATATCGTTGTTAAACGTGACAACATCTACCGCCACCCCTAACATAAGGGCCATAACTACCACTAAAAGCGCAAAGCTATCTGCACGCCCGGTATAACCACATAGTGCCCCACGGACAACCATCCAAACAATACTGCCAGCAACTACAGACAGGGCAACCACCACGAGATAACCGGATAACGCAAACAAAGATAAAATTCCTATAGCGCTAACTACAATAAACCATATCAACCAGCGCCTCACCGAAGTATCTAGAGGCAATTCGGCGTATCTGTTGCTTTGCTCTTGGACCAGAGTATTTTGGACAACATTCGTATCTTCTTGAGGCGTTATATAATCACGGCCCCAATGCAAATACTTCCTTATATGCAATCCAGAAAACTGTATGCCTGTGCTAAAACCCAACCCTCTACCCAACAAAACCTTAAAGCCGTTACCGTACATCCAAATCACAAAACTAACGAGTATGAAGACAAACAATCCATGAATCATCAGATACTGGATAGCATCGGTTTGCGTCTTACTGATCACTAGTCCTAATCCATATCCTTTGTATGCTTGGTGAAAGGGAAGATATAAAATCACACTGAGACTAGTAACCCCAATTGCAATAATAGCTGATCGAATAAGTCCACTTTTTTCCAATCGGTGATCCCTTATAGATACAAACCCTAAAACACCGATAATCAAAGCTACATAGGTAGGAAAATCCCACGCATTCAATGGCCATAGTGCACCACAACTTAAAGCAAGGAAACCATAAATCGCTAAACTCTTGAAGCTTAGAGATATTCCCCGCACGAAAATTGTCAACAAAAGCCCGAGAACCAATAGGCCAAAGGGAATGCTCATCACATGCGCGTGCAAGTCACCGAAAAGCAAAGACCAATATGGAAACTCAGTTATCTCATGCCCCGGGGGATCAGGAGGCATAAGTCTACTGCTCCGCCAGTAGTCGAACCCGGACCATCCCCCTCCCTCAAAAAACCTATATCGGAATCTCTCGTACAGTTGAATTACTCCATCAAGATTGGCCAGAACAGCAACAAGTAACGCGGTAAAAATCCCACTAGAAACATATCGTTTCCTAATTTTATGTAAATCCTCATGCCAATTTTGATCCCCAATCGCTGCCAAATTATATCCAAGCGAATAGCTATTGCTGACTATCAATGCAAAAATCAATGGAATGGCCAAATTGAAAGCCAGCGAAGGAGAAATAAAAACAGCTTTCGCCAAACAAGCTATGAAAAAATAACCAAAATAGTAATAATTTAGATAACCGCCAGCAAACCACGGATCATAAGGAGGCATAAAGGCAGATTTAAAAGTTGCCGACAGATATGCCAATTCCATGAATTTTTCCCCACCCCTCCATGGATGCCACAAATCCGGATTCATCATACGAATTACCAAGAATGCGAAAAATGCTCCGAGAAATATAACTTCTCCGAGCCCCCACTGCTTCCAATGTAACTGCAACATCTCTTTGAAAACCCTATTCTTCGTGCCAGCCCATACCCATATACTCACCCCAACAATCCCCAAAATCACCCAGAAGAACAAACTGGTAAATTCCATAATCCCCAAAGATGCAAACAGCCAGACTAGGAAGCACGTAATCAGGATCCCAAAAGTTTTCCCCAAAAGGTAACCACGATCCGGCAATGCAGAGAATATGGATACGCATAACGGAAGTACTGCGAGGTGGATCATAATAACTAGCCCAACCCATAGAACTACCTGCAAGGCTAAACTACGATTAGCTTCCATGACCAATGAACTCCAAGTGCCTGCCTGTTGGTAAACACCTTTTTGTTCATCAGAAAACTCCGCCGGCTGATTTTGAGAGTATATGTGATAGCTATCTTGCAGTATCCCATCGGGACGAAGCCATATTGAATCTGCAACTATAGCTTCTTGGATATATGTTTTGCTAAGTCGTTTTTCGTTAGCAAAAATCAAAATTAATGGGTGATCATATACTGTAAAGCTCTCATCAGAATATCCAAGCTTGATTTCTAGAGTACCCGTAATGTTGGTAGCGCCATCTGGAACGGGCAAACTTGGTCGCCCAAATGTATCATTAACAATACTCACACCTAGCAAATTCGGATACGCATGTTCTGCATGAGCCAATATGTAGCCCAATTCCCCACTAAACAGCGTACGGTAAAATCCCCCACTTATCGGATATCTTTGCTCGAGACGCCCCACCGTACCGTACAAACGATCACTATAAAATATAATATAATCTGCTGTAGAAGCCATAAAGGAAAGTTCATTTAATTTCTTCTCATCATCGACTTCATACATAGGCAACTTTTGTTGCGGGTATTGCTCGATACCGGGTATCGACTCCTCCCAGTGCTCACTTAATAACAAGGAGTTGACTGGAATATTGTTATTGATCCACGCAGAAGCACGGGTCGCGACATGGGGTTCGGTGTATATCTGGAGATAAGCTACAGCATAGCCTGCGGTAAGAATAGTCACACCTATGACCATCCCCAAAATAACCCTCGATACGGTATTCGCGGTGGATTTCATATTCTCAGCTAAACTGATGACCCCATAAGTTCCTACTATGATCATCACCGGAACAACTGGCAGCATATAGCGCAAGAATTTTACATCAAACCACCCTGTGACTACCGTATATAGTATTAGCCAAGCAAGCAGAATAACGAGGCCATTATTTAGTCGCTTATACAATCTCCAGCAACTGTATGTTAGGCCAACGAAAACCATACTGGCTAAAGGGATACCTAATCCCCATTTGGATAACTGAACAACCTGATACAGATATCGGGTTGTTCCCTCATACTGCCGCGTGTAAGGAAGATCAACTGAGCGAGTAACCATCTGTCGCTGCTCCGTTATATCCATCAGAAATGTACTAAAGTCCAATAAGACATACGGACATACGATTACAAACACGACAAACCCAGATACGAGAAACGTTGCCATCAATTGAAGGGCCCGAAATAACCCTACTCTGGCTTTTTGAAAGGAAAAATCTTCCCACTGACTTGCCTGCATAACATTTAGCATGCAAGCGACCGCAAAGGCTCCGATAACAGGAGCAGCACTAACTTTAGTACCCATTGCTAGGCCAAAAAATATACCTGCAATCGCGCCGTCACGAACCCTTCCAGATTCAGCGACTTTATACGCAAACCATAGGCAGCATAGTACAAATAAAGTGAAGAACGGTTCAGCAGTGTAAAAGTGACTCAATTGGATATGGAGAACACAAAATGCCGTGAGCATACCCGCTACTAATGCAGTAGCGAAATTGAAAAATCTTTGACCAATCATTACCACGACAAATACTGTGAACGTATCTGCTAGTGCGGCTAATCCTCTCCCAATAAATCTGAGATCACCAAATTCACCTATGCTCATAACCTCGGAAGCGATCTTAAGCTGATAAAGCAAATAACTGCCATAAGGAAACCATCTTGGATTCCATGGGCTCTGATCTGCATTAAAGAGTAACCCTAAATTATCTACAGGAAATGAAAGATCCCAGGCCTTCATAAATATGGCCCGCTCATCAGGGTGATACATAACCCCCTGATCCCAATCTATACCCAGAATACGCATGCCAAAAGAAACGAGTAGTAGCAAAGCGATTAGCAGAGTTTTTCCAGCATCATACCTAAATCGATACTCAGAAAATCGAGAAACCATTCTTAAAAATCCCCAACTCGAAAACAAGCAGATCTGCCTAATCCTTCATTCTTAAACAATAGCCAAATCCTTAACGCTTTCCTCGATTCTTGTTGTCGCCTCTTCGACCGTCCCGTCCCATGGAGGCACGAGTGGCGCACCAAAATTGACAGTAACCCTGCCCCGCCTAAACCACGGTAAGCGAGACGGAATCCCGAATTTATGGATGTTAATATACATCGGAATCACCGGTAAATTCCCTCCTATAGCCATTAACCCAGTACCTCGAAGAAAAGGTTGCATTGGACCGCCAACAGTTAACTCACCTTCAGGGTAAATCATCACAGACCACCCCTTATCCATTATTATCCCCATATTATCCATGCTCGCCCTAATATTTCCTTTGTTGTGGACCTTCTCCGCTTTTCCAGTAGCAAAAGGGAATGCATTCCCAAAAAGGGTGAGAATAGCTCCTCTTAGAGGATTGTTATACATGTGAGCCCCAGCGGCAATTGCAAGATTCCGACGAATTTTGCTCGGCAGCGATCGCATATATATCTCGTTATCGTGATGCAAACAATGGTTGCCGACCAGTAAGATTGTGCGATCGATGTTCTCAAAATTTTCAAGCCCGCGTACCTCGATGCGATAGCAAGCCTTTATTACTGGAAACAAAACGAGATTTTGACCAACGCCCCGGACCAAACGAGCCCAAGTCGCTAACCCCCAATGGCTATATCCACCGCCGCTATCGGAAGATGTTCCCAGTTGGACTAATCTTTCCAAATCTTCAACAGTAGTTTCAGGCGTTATATCACCATCATCAACATATACCTCCAAATCTTCCTCAATAGCTGAAAGCAGGTCAACTCGGGCAAGCGAATCCAGACCCAATCCGGATTCTAGTTGAACGTCCATACCTATTTGATTTGGGGGAACACCAACGAGTTCCGAAAGTACAGCTAGCAATGGAGATTGGGCTGGTTCCTCTTCTTTTTTCGCTACGGCAATTCCGGCCGGTTCATTCCCAGTCCCTTCACGCAAAATAGCTTCTAGTACGAGCGGTTTCTTTATTTTCATGGTATGAGTTCTAGGAAAGTCATCACCAGACCAAACACTATGGGTGCGAATTCTTTGATGGCTAGCCAATTGGCGATTCGCCCAATTAATAATTTCAGCGATGCCTGAATTCTCTTCCTGCATTATGACAACTGCATGCACCTGAACAGAATCTTCCACTTCCATTCCTAAAACAGTGGTGTCTTTCACATCTTCGTGCTGCCGAAGCACATCCTCCACATCTTCGGGAAACACGTTTTGTCCGTTTGGCAAAACAATCATGTCTTTCTTCCGCCCATTCAAGCGGACGAATCCATACTCATCAATCAATCCTTGATCTCCAGTCTTATACCAATCACCTTCGAAAATATCTTTCGTCCTCTCTTCATCCTCCCAATATCCCGGAGTGATATTGTCCCCACGCACGAGCACTTCACCATCATCCGAGATACGAACCTCCACTCCAGGCAATGGAGGACCTGGGCTATCATATCTAGGGAATTTTTCTGGATGACAAGCCACAACGGGTGATGCCTCAGTAGCTCCATAACCCTGTATCACGTCTATTCCAAGGAGCGTCCACCAATGCCCAACTGGTTCCGGTAATGCAGCGCCTCCGGCAAAAATCAAACGAAGTTTGCCTCCCATTTGCTGACGAATCCTTCGGAAAATCAGTCTTCTCATCGAGGTAGGGACTTTTTCTGCTGCAGATAGCATTTTCCCGAATATGCCAGCTTTACCTTGACGTGCGATTTCACGTTCAATACCCTTCTTGAACAAGTCCAATGCCTGTGGCACGAGTAACATAACGGTTACTTTTCTTTCTTGCATTGTCCTGAACAATACTTTTGGTCTCCGGCTCATTGCGTAGGTGATATCTGCACCTATCTTGAGTGGAAACAATAAGCCTCCCATCTGTTCAAACATATGGCTTAGAGGGAGAATAGAAATCAGGCGGTCAGTTGATCTGCCAGTGATGACTTCGCTCAACGAATTGAGATTTGCAATCAAATTCTTGTGAGTCAGCATAACTCCCTTAGGTGCACCAGTAGTGCCCGAAGTAAACATCACCTCAGCAACATCTTCATCATTGATCTGTACCGCTGGTTCGGTATCAAATTGCTGATACAAAACCGGTAGGTCTTCGTAATAAATAGACTTAACTCCGATTTGTTCAGTATCCGTAGGCGTAACACGGGATATCAAAACCAGTTTTGGCCGCGTTTTCGATATCACTGCATCAACGAACTCAGGGGAACTTTGCATATCTAGGGGAACGACAATAACACCAGCTCTCAAGCAACCAAAAAAAGCGACAACCCAGAGAGGAGAATTCGGAGCCCAAATCACCACCCGATCACCCTTCTGCAGACCTTCTTGGGCAAGATATGCTGCTGCCTTCTTAGAATCACGCACCAACTCATCATACGTCCAACTTATGTATTTAAAGCCAGGCTTAAACATAAGCGCAGGTTTGGTTCGATATTTTTCAGCAGACTGATCCAAGAAATCAACGAGATTGGTGTACATAACCTACTCCTTTATATCAATGGATTTCGTCACCCCACACTTGCTGCTAATTCATTGATCTGATTCTGTGCATCTCCGATTAAAGGGGGATAATGACTAAAGCATACGACAGAACAGTCATATTGCGTTAATTTACGTATGGAATCAAGTGCAACGACATTATCATGACTAAAAGTGCTGTGGGGAGGGGACAATTTGCCATGCTTATACATCATCGCATCTCCCACAATAAGCGTCTGTTTAGATGGAATGTAAAAAGATACGCTACCAGCAGTGTGCCCCGGGGTATGAATAACTTCAATATCTGCCACCGAGGGTAACATTTCTTTATCCTGGAGAATTATATCTGCAGGGGTAGGGTGCATCCCCACGAGGTTCAACAATGGGTTCAAAATCCCAAAGCCGCCCTTCCACCCGTACATGATAGGAGGTATGGGTAATTCAGAAGTATATATCAGCGCTTCCGCATCATGTACAGCCAGGTGTGCGCCTGTTTTGTTACGGAAAGCTTCCATTCCTCCACTATGGTCAGGATGATAATGCGTCATGGCGACCAGTGAAATATCCTCTGGATAATATCCCAGTGCACGCAACGAATCCTTCAGTCTGTTGTAACTCCATTTCCATCCCACATCAATCAGAACTGGACTGTCTCCAGTTTCAATCAAAGTAGCAGAAGTGGCACCAAGGTGAATCTGGTGTATACCGTTAACCACCGTTGTGATCGAGACTGTCATCCCCACTGCCATCTTTTAATTAGAGAGCATCCAAAAATACCTGTAGATGCGAGTGCTATTGCCGGACCTGAGGGCAAATTAAAGTAGTAAGAAGCATAAAGACCTACTAGTGCAGAAGTCACACCAAATCCAATACCCAAAATAATGACTCCCGAAAACCGTCTTACTATCAACCCGGCAGCTGCTGCAGGCGTGATCAACATACCGATAACTAGAACAATCCCTACCACTTTCAATGACATCACTATAACCACCGACAGTACAGATAGCAGCAAATAATCCAATTTTACTGCGGGAATACCCGCAACAGCGGAGCCTTCAAAGTCAAATCCTACAAAAACCAAAGGCTTATAGAACAAAATCATAATTGCCGTCACGATACCGGTCAGAGCTAGAGTGGTATAAACATCAGTCGTCGATGTGCTCAAGACCTGTCCCAAAAGTATATCTTCGACATTTATGCTTATGCCTCCCATCAGCGCCAAGATGATTAACCCGAGAGAAAATAGTGCGGAGAAAACGATCCCTATCGATGTGTCTACAGACATCCGGGTCTTTCTCACAATGTAGCCTATACCCAAAGCGACAAGAATGGCATTGGGTATAGCTCCCAAGTACGGACTGAATCCAATACCATAAGCAATAACCATCCCAGGAAGCACTGAATGAGCCAAAGCATCACCCATGAAGCCCATCTCACGGTTTATGACGAAAGCGCCGAGAAACGGACACATAACCCCGACCAACACACTAACAATCAAGGCTCTAACTATGAAAGAATACTGTAAAGGTTCGAGTAGAAACTCAAGTCCCATGACTATGCCGGCCAACCTGATGCTCAGCAAAAAGCTCACCATGAGCACCATATAGTTCTTTCAGTACTTCGTCGGTGAAAACAGATTCAGGATTCCCGTGAGCACATATATGTCGATTAATACATAGGACTTCATCAAAACGATCTGACAGGCTATTCAGATCGTGCGTAGCCATCAATATAGTCTTACCCTCATCCCGAAGGCTCCGGAGCACATCAATCACTCCTTCTTGAGACGCGAAATCGACGCCACTAAATGCTTCGTCTAACAGCAAAATATCAGCCTCTTGAGTCAAGGCCCGCGCAATAAATGTACGCTGCCTCTGCCCGCCAGACAAATTAGCCACTAAAGCCTTTCTATGGTCCCACATATCGACTTTCCTAAGCGACTCTTCAACGATGGGATTCCCAGTAAAGCCCAATTTTTGCATAATTGATCCCTTACCGATTCTCCCCAAAGACACCACATCTTCAACGGTCAAGGGGAATCTCCAGTTAATCCTCTCCTTTTGAGGGACATAACTAATCTTACCCAAGGATCTATTTGAGGGCATATTGTTTATTAGAATTGTTCCATGGCTAATAGATTGCAAGCCGACAAGGGAATTGAACAACGTACTTTTACCACCACCGTTCGGCCCTACGATACCAGTTAATGTGCCAGCCTTGATAGAAAAAGAAACATTATCCAAGGCCAGCACATTTTCAAATTCAACGCACACATCTGAGACCTGTATGCAACAACTACAGTTTTCACATAAGTTGTTGCATACAACATTCAATTCTTGTGGGGTAACAGACTCCACGACTATTCAACTCCCGCTTTTAACTCTCGTTCGACCCTCTAGGGAAGATTCTTTAACGTTTCAACGATAAGCTCGATGTTATCTTCCATGAAATTAATGTAACTTTCGTCTCGATTTCTCAAAGTTTCTACACGAAGCCCAGAGACGACTTCAATACCCGTCTCGTCAGCTACGACCTCAGAGGTCGCGTCAGCTGTCTCGGCTTCTAAGAAAATAACTTGCACCTCGTGGTCCTCAATCAATTCTATCGCTTCAACCAAATGTCCTGGCCCTGGCTCCTGATCTGCGTTAAGTGTTGGTATGACTGCCCTAATTACATTTAATTCATACCTTGCACCCAAGTATCCCAATGATTCATGCGAGGTCATTACGATCCGATTAGATTCGGCAATTCCAGATATCCTATCATGAATATCTTGATCCAACGCGTTCAGTTTGGTCAAGTAATCTGAGGCGCGACTCTGATACTGCTGAGCTCCATTTGGATCAAATTCGCTCATTTTGTCTGCAATTATCTGAACAGCACTAGCAACTCTCACCGGATCAAACCAGAAATGTGGATCGTAGAGGCCATGATCATGGCCTTCGTGGCCATCATGCCCCTCATGTCCATCCTCACCATCGTGATCATCATGGCCCTTATGTCCATCTTCATCGTCATGATCATCATGGCCTTCATGCTCATCTTCATCGTCATGATCATCATGGCCTTCATGGCCATCTTCGTCGTCATGATCATCATGGCCTTCATGGCCATCTTCATCGTCATGATCATCATGACCTTCATGGCCATCTTCCTTAAATGGGATAGGGTCAACAAAATCTCCCAGGTTAACCACTATAAGGTCCGGATGAGCATCCATAAGCTTCTCAAATGTTTTCGACTCGTACTCCAATCCAACCGCGAAAACAATATCGGATTCTGTTACCTCCGCTATATCTTTCGCTCCAAAAAGGTATCCATGTGGGTTTACTCCATACGGGATCATTGACCTGACAGTCGTATCTAGTCCAACTACTTCTGACACCCAATCTGCGACAAGCGGAACGGTAGCCACAACGGCAAATGAAGATTCAACCTCAGTCACCACGGCTGTGGCTGTAGGACTAGTTTCTACTGTATCCTCACTACCACAAGCAATCAGACCAATTAGCCCAATAAGTATCACACCACTTATTAAAATTAAGCGTTGCATTATATTCATCCTGTTTTCCCCCCCAAACTCCCTAAATAAGAATGATTCTCATTTTCATTCCAACCTGATATTAGATGCATCTATCCACTTTGTCAAGGCAAAATTTGATATAATGCGCACATGCGAAGCAATCGATCATCTAAACAATCATCCCTGGATGAACTTTCGAGAACAGTTCTGACTTCGAAAGCTATAACCATCACACAGCCAAGGCTATCCCTTCTTGCCATCCTACTCAAAGAAAAACGCCCCCTAACAGTAGAGCAAATTAGTCGGCTTTCAAAAGGCAAAATCGCATTATCATCCCTATACCGCATAATCAAGGACCTAAAGGATTCGGGGATAATATCTGAATTTCAAACCCCTGAGAATACTAAAGTCATTGAACTTACAGAGCATCAAGACGATCATCATCACCACATTTTCTGTAGAGAATGTGGTACAATCACCGATTTTGAAATCGGCGCAACTCTTGAACGCGATTTGGAGACAGAAATCCGCAGAGTAGAACGCCAATACTCTGTTTCAGTAACATCGCATTCCCTTGAATTGCAAAGCCTATGCCTTAACTGCGCTACTGGCAAAGCTCAACTATGACAAGATACCTAATGGCCGTTCTAGCTACCGGTGGACAACTCGACAAAGAAACGACTACAATTCTCTCTCAGTACCACATCCCTTCAGGCCTTTCGATTCGTTACAAGCGGGCGTAACTCAGAGGAAGAGTATCTGCCTTCCAAGCAGAATGTCGTGGGTTCGAATCCCATCGCCCGCTCCATCACTTATTTGTTACATTAAAGTAAATTCTCAGTGCATTGGGCTTGCAAAGGCTTGCGTTTGCAGCTCTCCACGGGTAACATATGCCTAAATCAACTCTAACTCATGGGAGGATTAGCTATGGAGGCCTACTGCGTAAAGTGCCGAGCCAAGACGGAAATTAGCAACCCAACACCTGTGACCCTTAAAAACGGTCGCCCAGCGACCTCAGGTACCTGCCCAAAGTGCAGTACAAAGGTATTCAGGATCGGAAAGGGTTAGTCAACTAACCTAATTCAGGTCACACCTGACAAGATTTAGAGATAGGGGCAATCACCGACTACGCCTAGGTGGATAACAAACGATAATGTCACCTCAGGTTCTTGAGTCTCTCATAGTCGGAGAGTGCCTCTTCTCTTTTCCCAAGAGCCCAATAAGCTAAGCCTCGTCCGTTATAGGCATACCAAAAATTGGGATCAATCGATAATGCAACTGTAAAATTCACAACTGCCTCTTCATACAACTCTAGATCAAGCAGCGTAAGTCCCAAGTTACTGTATGCATCTCGATATTTCGCATCGAGCTCAAGAGCTTTCCTTAGGTTCTTTTCTGCACCACCTAATTCACCCCTCTGTCGATATGCTATACCCAAGTTGTTGTAAAATCGTGCGTCATGCTCCCATAACTCAATCGCCGACTGATACTCAGTTGCTGCTTCAATCGGGGATCCTCCATCAAGTTTCATGTTACCAACGTTAAAGTGCCTTAAGGCCAGTTCGTAATCACTCGTGGACCCAGATTCATCAAGATTGGTTTCGCCCATAAAATCCGCTGCCCCCTTTAATAAATATCAATCGAGACTCGTATCATAGCAGGCAACCACCTACAATAACCCAATGGAAACATCGCAAATACTGCTACTAATTACCCCGTCTTCGCACCCACGCAAGAAATTCCCGAATCCAACTATTATCAGACTTCATACTCAAAAATCTTGTTGGAAGCATTTCACTTTCTGAGACAGTAACGTTGCGATGCTACCTAGGTATAGTCTATACTTGCCAAGCGTGTTCATTTTTTGAGAATAGGGCATAACCCTACCGCCTACGGTCCAAGGCGTCCACTCGCTAAACGAGCCGCACCAAATATCGCTTTAGGATGCTCTCATGACTGTAATGATTGAAGCTGACAACCTCACAAAGCACTACGGAAATTTTATAGGTATCGAAAACATTAACTTCTCCGTTGAAGAAGGAGAAATCCTCGGGCTACTAGGACCAAACGGCGCTGGGAAAACGACTTGTATGCGCATCTTAACAGGGTTCATGCCACCCTCTTCAGGCACAGCTCGCATCAGCGGATACGATATCACTACAGAATCACTAAAAGCTCGGCAACGAATTGGCTACCTCCCAGAAACTGTTCCTTTATATACTGACATGACAGTTAGCGAATATCTCACCTACATGGGAACGTTGCGAGGTATGCCCACAGCAAATTTGAAAGAACGCCTCCCGGAAGTGATTGAAACCTGCGGACTACAAGAATATCAAAAAAGCTTCATTGCTAATCTTTCCAAAGGATATAGACAAAGGGTAGGCATCGGCCAAGCGATTCTGCATGACCCAGATGTCCTGATTCTGGATGAACCGACAATAGGAATTGACCCAATACAGGTAGTAGAAACTAGGCAGCTCATACGCAGTCTGGGAGGAAAACATACTCTCGTATTGAGCTCGCACATACTACCAGAGGTCAGTATGGTATGCGATCGAGTTATTATCATCCACGAAGGACAAGTCGTTGCAGTTGACACGCCTGCAAACCTGTCCTCCCACCTGCAAAGGTCTCAACGAGTCTCAGCAACGATAAACGGACCCAGTAACGAAGTGATGCCTGCATTAAGAGAGATTCAGGGTGTGCAAGACGTGCATAGAGACTCCGACAACCCTCTGGCATACTTAATCGAAGCCAGATTGGATGGGGATATCAGAGAGTCGATAGCACAAGCCATAGTTCAGAAGGGATGGGGACTACTTGAACTTCAATCCGTGGAAATGAGCCTTGAAGAAATATTCCTTGAACTTACAACCACAGATAGAGAGTCGCAGTGATAAGAAACATCATAGCTATAGCAATGAAAGAGATCCGCTCCTACTTTGGATCGCCAATGGCTTACGTCATCGGTGCATTCTTTGTGGGGCTCACAGGGTTCTTCTTCATAGACGCACTCAGTGTCCCGTTCCCAGTCGCATCAGTACGTGGCTTTCTAGATAGGGCTGTAGTGCTGATAATGCCCATATGGGCACCTATTATCACTATGCGGCTACTTGCTGAAGAGCAAAAGCTAGGAACTCTTGAGCTTCTTATGACTGCGCCAGTACGAGACTCAGAAATCGTGTTAGGAAAATTCATAGCCAGCCTCGTTATTTTCCTAGGCACCCTGTCGTTCACCATTTGGTTTGTGCTGCTGCTTTTCGTTTTTGGAGATCCTGACATAATGCCACTGCTGAGCGCATATGTAGGATTCATCATGTACGGCGTAGCTGCCCTTTCTGTCGGACTTCTTGCTTCGTCTTTGAGTCCAAACCAAATCGTCGCAGCGGTCGTAGGCTTTGGTATCCTAGTAATCCTTACGATTAGCCAGGAAGCTGCGAGACAAGTTGACGGTGTAGCAGCAGTGATACTTGAGGAACTTGCTATCAACAGCCATCTTGAAGACTTCCTTCGAGGCGTCTTGTCAACAAGAGACTTCGGGTATTATTTAGCTATAGCGGCTGTTTTCCTGTTCTTGACCATACGATCTCTAGAAAGTAGACGGTGGAGGTAAATTGAGTTCCCGTAGAGTACCTGATCGACATGAATCCGACATAACAAATCAAACAATATTGGGTAAGACTTTTGCCTCATTGTCAGACCTCAGCCCTGTGTTTGGAATGTCAGGAGCAATTGCTTTGATTGGGGCTACCATTATATACCTGTGGGCACCTGATCTCAGAACGTTCACGGGTCCGGTCCTATACCTCGGGCTAGCCCTGCTAGGATTAGCGGGGATAGGATCATTCAGAACTGTACTAAGCACTATAACAGGCAGAAAAGGACGGTATGGTGCCAATACTATCATCATGATAGTTCTCTTCCTAGCCTTGACTGTGCTTTTATACCTGATCGTGGCTATTCAGGAATTCAGATTCGACACGACTGCAACAAAACAATTTACCCTCTCGAAACAAACCGTAAACGCGCTAGCTGACCTTGAGGAAGAAATAGAGGCTATAGCATTTTTCGTTCCGACAGATCAACTTCAACAACAACTGAAATACCAGACAGAGACACTACTTTACGAATTTGCACAAACTTCCGATAAATTCAGTTTCCGATTTGTTGACCCCGAGTTAGATCCCTCAACTGCTCGAAGGTACGAAGTAACTGAATTTGGAACTGTAGTGCTTGAGAATAAAGACACCGGCAGACGACATCAAATTCTCACCCCACCCGTAACTGAACAAGATTTCACCAGTGGCCTGTTTGTTGTCACAGGCGAAATGCAAAAAGTTGTGTATTTCCTTATTGGCCACGGGGAAAGAATTCCTACGGACATAATAAGCGATCAGGACATTGGCCTCGCTGCAAGAGGCTTAATATCTGATAACTACAGAGTAGATACACTGAATTTGTTCAAGGAAGGCAAAGTTCCCGAAGACGCTGCAGTACTAATCGCTGCAGGGCCATCGAGAGGCTTCTTGACGCGCGGCACCAATGAAGAAGAACTACTTAAAGAGTACTTGGAAATGGGTGGCAATATGTTAGTCCTTGCTGATCCCGATATACCAAGAGATTGGCGCCGTCTATTGCACCCATGGGGAGTAGCCCTTCTTTCAACTGTTGAGATACCGGTCGAAGTGGACGCAACGGATAACTTATGGAATCGTTCCGCTGCGCGGGCTTTCCCGGCACCAGGCATGGTAGTAGATCAGGGAAGTTCAGTAACTGGAAGTCCAAGGACTCCTATACTTGAACCAACGTCGTACAATCGCAACCCTGAAGAATTCGGAAACACCTACCCACGAGAAAACCCAGTAAGCATCACAAACAATTTGGATGTAACTTTTTACCCCAATGCAGTCGGAATAACATCATCGCTACCTCCTGATTTAATTCCACCAACAATGAAAGTCATACCACTTGCGCTTACATCGTTTGATAGTTGGATTACCGCACGCGAAGAGGACAATAGTTTCGACCCTACACTTGACAGAAGGGGACCAGTAGCAATATCCGTGGCAGTACAAAGCTACGGACCAATCCCAGGGGAACTAAATGCCGAAAATACGCCCCGCGAAATACCGGTCAGTGAAACCCCAACTCGTATAGTGGTGTTCGGAGATGTAGACTTTGCATCAAACCGATGGTTCGATGCTTTCAGTAATCGGGATTTCCTACTCAATTCGATAAACTGGCTCACAGGTGATTATGACCTAATCTCCATCAGGCCTAAGACCACCGTATTCCGCGAACTGGTTACAAACAAAGAAGAATTTCAATTCATCCGATATTCCAGTCTCTTCTTACTCCCTACCACTATACTCATCTTGGGAACGATAGTCTGGTGGCGTCGACACTAATATGTTAAATGGTCCTTATCGGAGTTTCTTGTGAACGTGCGAACATCCGTCATATTACTCATCCTCTTGATAATGGTTGCGGGTACAGTGATATTCTCGCAGGCCAGACCGCAGAGCACGACTATCGATCCTAATGCCCCTCGAGACTGCGGAGAACCATTTGTAATGCTTGTGACCCCAGAAGACATTCACGGAGTAACGGTAGTACACGAGGGTAGCGAAATCGAATTCACACAAAAAGGGAGCGACTGGATCATTCAGGGTGAATCCCCGACTGAAGTAGACTTAGAACGATGGGGAGGTATTGTCTACCTTCTAAGCGGACCCAGATCTTCCAGACTATTGTGTGACAACTCAATGGACCCAATTGAATATGGACTCGACGACCCGAGAACCATTATTCGTATGTACGCAAAAGGCGATAGAGTCTTCGAATATCGAATTGGCAATCCTACAGAGGATCGCACAAACGACTATGTCACAATTAAGGACTCCTCAGATGTATACCTTGTAGATGCTTCCTTCTCAGGCGTAATGGTCAACTTGCTGAAGGACATACCCTATGCTAAATGGTACTTCCACGCTACTTCAGACAGGGTTAGTGAATTGGATGTATCACGAGGCCTTGAAAAGGTAGCATTTGCGAAGAACAAAACCCGAGGATGGCAATTCAACACTAGTAAGCGACCCGCTGAAAGAGATCCCATAGATCTCACCGCCTGGGAAGCTGAAGTTGCTCCATTGCTCAAAGGACCCCAAATTCAGTATCGAGTCGAAGCTGAAATGACAAATCCTGCTCAATATGGGCTTGATGACCCCTTCGGAGCCATACGCCTCGAGTATGGAGTGATTGAAGAAGGGGACAACCAGACCCTACTAGAAGTCTTCCATCAAAGAATATGGAATCTAGGAGATAAAACCCAAGACGGCGACGCGTACTACTCGAAAATATTCGGGATAGATGCTGTTCTTGCATTAGACGCTGAATGGGTTGATAGTCTCCTAAAGGTACTTGAATCTCCTCCATATGTTGACTCTGACCAAGAAGCGACTAAGTCCTAGTACGTATCTCATTTCCTAACATAGTCGTGCACCTTCCAAAAAGGATTATCCTGATATGAAAGCAGAGATCGTGTCCATTGGTACTGAGCTCCTAATGGGAGAAATCACAGACACCAATGCAACCTACCTCACAAACCAACTAACTGCTTTTGGCATGAAAACAACACATGTTACTCAAGTGCGCGATGATTTGGATGAAATTGTGGACATTTTATCACTTGCTTGGAATCGTTCCAAAATAATTGTGGTTACTGGAGGACTGGGTCCTACCCACGACGATCTGACACGAGACGCAATCGCAAAACTTTTCAACGAGGAATTGTACCGAGATCCAAATATCGAAAACCACATCAAACAATTTCTAAGTAACCGGACAGGAAGAACTCCTGCATCTATAAACCTGCGTCAGGCAGATATAATCCCTTCAGCTCAGCCAATATTAAATACAGCCGGTACAGCACCTGGACTTCTCATTCAATCAGATGGAAAAGTACTTTTATCCCTGCCTGGAGTTCCACATGAAATGGAAAAAATGTGGCAAGAGGCTGGTTCCACAATAATGGCTAATGCAAATACAAATCTCGCGATCAAAACTCGTACTATTAAAACTTTCGGACTTTCCGAATCCGCTGTGAGCGATTTAATCCCCGAAATATTATCTGAAAAAGATCCCTATACAGGTATATATGCAAAACCTGATGGAATTCACTTGAGAATAATTAGTATGGCTCCCTCCAGCGAAGAAGCCAATAAGAAACTGATAAATATACAGCAAGCAATTGTACATTCCTTAAAGGAATTCATTTGGGGTTGGGACGAGGATACCCCCGCCGGGGTATTAGGAGCACTACTAACAAACAAAGGAGCAACTATAGCTACCATGGAATCAATGACTGGTGGCCTGATTGGTTCCACTATCACAGATGTCCCTGGTAGTTCTGCGTACTACAAAGGGGGATTTATCACTTACGAAACTCAAGCAAAAACTAATCTAGGTGTTTCGCAGAATGATATCCACACATATGGAGTAGTCAGTCCACAAGTCGCGCTATCAATGGCAAAACGGACAATTGAATTAACAAATGCTGATGTTGGAATTTCTATAACCGGATCAGCCGGCCCTACAGCTGCAGAAAAAGAAGAACCCGGAACGTATTACATTGGCATACAGTATAAAGATAAAGGCACAGCCATAACTGGAACATTTCGTTCCAATAGATTAGCAGTGAAACTGCGGGCAACTACACACGCAATCATTGAAACTGTTAAATTGCTAAACTCCGTGTGAAATGGACTAAATGTCTACAACCTGTGCCCAAAAGATAATAATTCTTGACAATGAGCGTATCAAGATTTATTATTGCAATGGATAGCTTTTTGTTGTATGGGTGTGCACTAATGCGAAGAACAAGAATAAGTTACGACCCCTCGACCGGATGGCGGCGTATAACAGAAACGATTGATTTAACCCAAGCTGATCAAAATACTACCAGAACCAGGGAGTCTAGTTCTGAGGATCATCAACGCGAATTGGAAGGTGTATATGTAATTAGCGTTGCTGCGAGGCTTCTAGAAGTACATCCTCAGACTTTAAGAAAATACGAGCGCGTGGGTCTTATTAATCCAGCGAGAACAGTAGGAATACGCCGGCTGTATTCCGAGGAAGACATAGCCAGATTAAGGGTAATCAAACATTTAGTCGACGATCTTGGACTTAATTTGGCTGGAGTCGAGCTTATTCTAGATATACTAAACAGATTGATCGATACCCAAATCAGTGCCCATCGACATACTTCAGCCAAAGCTATACAGGCAGAAGTAGATGGTAGGCTGAATACTATTTTTGATATGCTAAAATTGTCGGGGTGAAACCATATGCCCCCTTTCACACACGACAAAAAAACTCACCAAGGCTTTGTTCTAGGAAACTTGGAGTCGAAAAATGGATGAAATCAATCGAGAATACACAGAAACTCAGAATGAAAATGGCTGTGATCAAGAGGTAGAGGTTCCTCTTTCAGAGGAACCTCTACAAGATCCAGTAATACAGGCAGTGCAAGAGCGAGATGAATATCGCGACCGAATGCAGCGAGCTCAGGCAGAACTAGTCAATTTCAAACGCCGCACAGCAGATGAGAAAGTCGAAACAGTCAAACGCGAAAAGACTCGTGTATTTTCAACTCTATTGCCAATAATTGATGATTTTGAACTAGCTATGCAGCAAGACGCTAAACTTACAGCCGACCCTACTTGGGCTGCAGGTATAGAACTTATTTATCGCAAACTAGAATCTGTACTAGCCATCGAAGGTTTGAGCACCCTACCTGCATCCGCTGGAGATACGTTCGACCCACTATTCCATGAAGGGCTAACCTATCAAGCTCATCCTGAATACGATGAAGGACAAATAGTAGCTATACTCAGGAAGGGCTATCTCCTAGACGGGAAATTACTCCGAGCAACTCAAGTATCAGTCGCTCATAAATCTCAGTCAGCGAGTGAATCAAATCCACAAGACAAAGAATAAGGAGACCATTGAACCATGGCAAAAGTTTTAGGAATTGACTTAGGAACTACAAACTCCTGCATGGCAGTAATCGAAGCGGGGGAACCTGATGTCACCGAAAATGCGGAAGGAAATAGGGTAACCCCTTCGGTCGTTGCAATCAACCCAAAAACGGGAGAAAGATATGTCGGTCAAGCTGCGAAACGACAAGCTGTGACTAATCCTGAAAATACAGTGTTTTCTGTCAAGCGGCTGATGGGACAAAAACACGATGTCTCACAAGTACAGCAGGCGATGCAACATGCACCATACGCCATTACCAAAAATGCAAAAGGTGATGCTCAGGTAGATATGGGAGATAAATCCTACTCGCCTCCAGAAGTATCAGCAATGATACTTCAAAAGCTAAAAAGTGATGCAGAGGCAAAGTTAGGCGAGCAGATTAACCAAGCTGTCATAACTGTTCCTGCATATTTCAATGATGCCCAACGCCAAGCTACCCAGGATGCAGGTCAAGTCGCTGGCTTGGAAGTCTTGAGAATCATCAACGAGCCCACTGCAGCAGCACTCGCATACGGACTAGGCAAATCAGAAGAAGAAGTTATTGCTGTATATGATCTAGGTGGCGGAACTTTTGATATATCTATCCTAGAGCTAGGTGATGGTGTTTTCGAGGTGAAGTCGACCAACGGTGATACCTTCCTAGGAGGCGATGATTTCGATCAGCGAATCATAGACTGGATATGCGACGAATTCAAAAAAGAGAACACAATAGATTTGCGACAAGATCGAATGGCGTTACAACGCCTAAAAGAGGCAGCAGAAAAGGCTAAAATAGAACTATCTACCCTTATGCAAACGGAAATCAATCTTCCATTCATAACCGCAGATGCTAATGGACCTAAGCACTTAGTTCTGAATCTTTCGAGATCTCAGATGGAACAACTCGTAGCGGATTTGATTCAGAAAACGTCCGAACCCTGTAACAACGCGATACGTGATTCTGGTTTCAGTAAACAACAAATCAGTGAGGTAATACTAGTAGGGGGAATGACACGGATGCCGGCTGTCCAACAAATGGTTGTTGACCTGTTTGGCAAGGAACCAAATAAAGGTGTGAACCCAGACGAAGTTGTAGCACTGGGAGCAGCGATACAAGGAGGCGTACTGAATAAAGAAGTACAAGACATCCTACTCCTTGACGTAACCCCACTAACCTTAGGACTGGAAACATTGGGAGGAGTATTCACCCCTCTTATACAAAGAAATACAACGATACCAACCAGAAAAGAGGAAACCTTTTCCACTGCTGCCGATAACCAACCAAGTGTCGAAATCCATGTTCTACAAGGAGAGCGTTCTGTCGCTAGCGGAAACAAATCAATCGGGAAATTCCTCTTGGATGGCATCCTGCCTGCTCCGAGAGGTATCCCCCAAGTGGAAGTAGCCTTTGATATAGATGCAAATGGCATACTCAACGTCTCAGCAAAAGACAAGGGAACAGGTAAAGAACAAAGAGTAACCATACAAACCAGTTCTGGACTAAGTGACGACGACATAGACCGCATGGTCAAAGAAGCTGAGCAATATGCAGATGATGACCAAAAACGAAAAGAAAGCATTGAAATTAGAAATCAAGCCGATAGCGCGATCTATACTGCAGAAAAACTTATCGCGGAAAATGGCGATAAGATAACAGAGGATCTCAAGCAAAACGTACATACTGCGATAGATGAAACGCGTACAGCACTACAAAATGAAGAAGATACAGAAACCCTATCGCAAAAACTCCAGACATTGAACGAGGTCCTTCAAGCAGTGGGGGCCCAAGTCTATTCTGCTGCAGGACCCGAAAACGGTGATCCTACCCAGAATGCCGATGTACCCGAAGATAATGACGACAAAACAGTGGAAGGTGAATACCGCGAATTGTAAGACCAATCGCCCACTTATGGATTGAGGAAATACAAAACACTATCGAGCAAAAATACAAATATCCGGTGAATCCACAGGCTTGTGAAATCATTCTTTATTGTGTTATCATTCCGCCACTAGTCGCAACGAATTAGTCTTGGAGGTGTCTCAATGGTACCGTCTACAGAAGACTCCGCAGTACAGTCCGAAATACCAGACACTACAAGTGCTCCAGCACATGTGTCAATAGATCCACTTGCTTCTCACTTCCTAGGTAGACTAGCCGAGCTTGAGTCACTACGACAGACATACGAAACCTCATCACATCTAGACTCAGTCCTGCTTCAAGCGGTAAAAAAGAGTATTTACTCTACCCTCAGAGACTGCAAGGAAGCCGGTGTCGGTGAAGAAGCCGAAAAGCTACTTATTGACCTCGCAACAGATAAGAGCTAATTCTTTCAGCCCCTCAAAATAGATTGACTCTTGCTTGGGACTAAGCAAGTACATTTGATAAGTGCTGCTTCAATTGCTCAACCGTAAGATGGGCAGCTTCCCAAGTGAAATCCACCAACTCACCTGTAACTTCTGGAAAAGTACTGAGATCATCCCTCAAGTTTGACACGCCATATTTATGCGCATATTCGGGAGGAATGGCATCTGGCAATTCCCAATCATTCATAACGCCAAATGCCAAAGCCCATCCCCTAGCTACTGCCCATATATCGTACCCACCACCACCAAGCGCAAGCCAGGGGTACTTCATATCCTTAAACTGCTTTACTATCTCTCCAAAACCCTGAACAGACAAATTTAAATGAGTAATAGGATCATAGGCGTGACTATCCAACCCTAATTGAGTAACTATTACATCAGGTGCAAAATGCTGAATTACCGGTGGTACTATTTCCTGAAAAGCCCACATGTATACACTATCCCCTGAATAAGGGGCAAGTGGAACATTTACTGAATAATTTCCGCCTTGACCGACCCCAGTTTCATGAGAGAATCCCGTTCCCGGAAAAAGATACTGCCCATTTTCATGTAATGAAACGGTAAGAACTCGATCACTGCCATAAAACGCATCCTGTACTCCATCTCCATGATGAGCATCAATATCCACGTAAGCCACCCTTAATCCTGCCTCCAAGAATTTGTGGATAGCCATAACAGGATCATTAAACACACAAAACCCAGAAGCTTTATTGGACATCGCATGATGCCAACCTCCCCCAGGGCTAAATACGCGCTCAGATGCGTCGCTGAGTATCAATTCTGCTCCAACTATAGAACCGCCTGTTATCTCACAGCACGTTTTATACATATTCTCAAAAGCTGGGGTATCGCCTGAAGGATGGAATCCGAATGCTTCCGGATTTGGAGATGAGGGATTATCACTGAACCTCTTGACTGCTTCGATGTACTGCTCCGTATGATAAACGGCAAGCTCAAGGTCTGACGCTGTTTTAGGGGCCACTAAGGTAGCTGCATCCCTTCTAATAAGGCCATACGCATCCATTAATTCATATGCATATCGAACCCGAATGGGTTGCTGTACATGCCCTGCCCTTAATGAATAGGAAGACATAGACTCGCTATAAATCAACGAAACTTTAGGATTTTGCATCTACTTTCCCCCGATTAAGCATAAAAAGAGCAGGCAGCCAGCATTAAGCGCCTCTCCCCTCACTAGCACCTACCTCCCACTGCTCCCAAATTGCATCTGATTTAGCTGCCATAATGAAATCATTTTTGTGGAGATTCCGAATCTTATGGGTCCACCATGTCACGACCAATGATCCCCATTCCGTTACCAATCGTGGATGATGCCCTTCTTCCTCAGCTATTTCCCCTATCATAGAAGTCAATTTTAGCGCTTCCTGAAAATTGAGCACCTTATACCGTCGAGTCAATTTCGGTATTCCGTCTTCTTCAATCAAACTCCATTCAGGAATCT
The DNA here is from genome assembly GCA_002717565.1 of Chloroflexota bacterium. Lineage (GTDB taxonomy): Bacteria > Chloroflexota > Dehalococcoidia > Lucifugimonadales. Next base: position 278,855 of record PBAZ01000001.1, on the reverse strand, counting down.
GCGGTATCAAAACAGCCTTTTCTTCAAATGTCGCCGGGGGGGAATCTCTCCTGCATGCAACACATTTTTGTGAATTCAAATTAACCACAAAGCCCTCCTAAACCTACAACTACAGGCATATTAGCTGGAATTATATAATGTTCGATAGAGAAGTGTCATCCGATTACCGCAATGGTTGGAGCCACCGAACGGACTCGAACCGTTGACCTGCTGTTTACGAAACAGCTGCTCTACCACTGAGCTACGGTGGCCAGCAACAACACCCAGAAGAACCCAATAGGAATCTCCGAAAAGCCTATCTTATCCTTCGCAGTATTTGTGAACCCATCTCAACGGTGCTCAGGTGATCTGATGCCCCTTCAGCAATATCTGCAGTGCGATATCCCTCACGAAGAACTTCAGCAACAGCACTTTCAATAGCCATCGCTTCAGTTCCCAAACTTAAAGAGTATCTAAGCATAAATGCTGCGCTCAATATGGATGCAGTTGGATTAGCGAGTCCTTTACCAGCGATATCAGGGGCACTGCCATGAATCGGTTCATATAGCCCTCGCGTCCGCTTGCCTTGATCCAGATCTGGAATGCCTGCCAAACTGGCAGAAGGAAGCATACCCATAGATCCTGACACTACCGCTGCCTCATCAGTCAAAATGTCACCAAACATATTTTCCGTCACAACCACATCAAACCTCTTAGGATTAGACACAAGTTGCATAGCAGCTGTATCAACTAGCATATGCTCAATAGCTACATCCGGATAATCCGAAGCAACCTCAGTAGCAACTTGACGCCACAGACGGGAAGTTTCAAGTACATTTGCCTTATCAACAGAAGTGACTAATTTTCGCCGACCTCTAGCCAATTCAAATGCCACCCGCACGATTCTTCTAATTTCGGTCTCACTATACTTCAACGTATCAACCGACTGACGCCCCGTCTTTGTTTCCCAACGTTTTTTCGGTTTGCCAAAATATAGCCCGCCTGTGAGTTCACGGATCACCAAAAAATCCGCACCTTTCAAGATATCAGGCTTGATGGGGCTTGCTTCTAATAATTCAGGATATACCTGAACTGGTCTAAGATTTGCAAATAGTTTCAAATGACGGCGGATTCCCAATATGCCATCTTCGGGACGAACTGCAGCTGAAGGGTCATCCCATTTAGGACCACCGACAGCACCGAAAAGCACTGCATCTGCTTTAGATGCTATCTTTGCGGTTTCAGCAGGCAACGCAGTGCCAAAGGAGTCAATAGCAACTCCGCCAACAGGCCCATATGCATAAGTGAATTCATGCCCATATAATTTACCTATTTCATCCAATATAAGCACTGATTCTTGTGTAACTTCTGGACCAATACCGTCTCCAGGTAAGACAGCAACTGAAAATTTCATATCATCCCCTCACGTATGGTAGCCCGACGCTAAGTTAACTTCTTCCTTGTTCAAAAGCATCAATCTTAGACTCTAGTTGCAATGTCAGTCCAATATCGTCAAGCCCCTTCAATAAACAATCGCGCCTAAATTCATTAGTGGCAAACGACACGTTGAATCCCTGATCATCAGATACGCTAAGCCCATCTAAATCTACCGTAAGCTGATAACCTGGTTGGGTCACAGCCTTATCCATAATTTCTCTCACAGTGTCTTCCGGCAAAACAACTGGAAGCATTCCATTCTGAAAACAATTATTGTGAAATATGTCAGCAAAACTTGGGGCTATAATCACCTTGAAGCCATAATCCAATAACGCCCACGGCGCGTGTTCCCTTGAAGAACCACTCCCAAAATTCTTTCCAGCAATTAGTATACTGGCCCCTTCATATCCAACTCTATTAAGTTCAAAATTTGGATCCAACTGCCCATCTGGAAGGAATCTCCACCCAGGCTGCGAGAATAGAAACTCTCCAAACCCAGTGCGCTCTATGCGCTTCAGGTAGACAGCAGGTATGATCTGGTCCGTGTCTACGTTCTCTCTATCTAGAGCGGCAACTACACCAGTGATTCTTATAAATGGCTCCATAGTCAACTCCTCTGAGATTTAATTTCATTACTTCCATTCCCGTATATCCACGAAGTGCCCTGAGATTGCTGCTGCTGCTGCCATCTCGGGACTTACCAAATGAGTGCGTCCTCCTGGACCTTGTCGCCCTTCAAAGTTCCTATTAGAAGTTGATGCGGAGCGTTGTCCCGGCTCCAAGATATCCGGATTCATACCTAGACACATTGAGCATCCAGCCTCACGCCATTCAAATCCAGCATCTCTGAAAATCGAATCCAGACCTTCTTGCTCAGCCTTGATCTTAATGGCAAATGACCCAGGAACTACCATCGCATTAACTCTGTCGCTTACCTGCTTGCCCTTAACAATTTCAGCTGCTGCTCTGAGATCTTCTATGCGGGAATTGGTACAAGAACCAATGAACACTTTATCTAAGCTTATCTCATTAATAGGAGTATTAGGCTCCAATTCCATATATTGCAAAGCCCTTTGTGCCGCAGCCTTTTCACTAGCATCTTGATAGTTCTCTGGATCCGGTACGACACCCGTGATAGAAGTAACCATTCCAGGGTTGGTTCCCCAACTGACAAATGGTTCTAATTTTGAGGCATCAATCTCTATCACAGTATCGAAGTGAGCTCCTACATCCGTTACAAGCGATTGCCATTTTAGAATAGCCTCTTCGAAATCCTGTCCCTGCGGAACTTGAGGTCTTCCTCGCATGTATTCAAAGGTAGTTTCATCTGGTGCGATCATGCCTGCCCGAGCTCCAGCCTCAATGGACATGTTGCATATGGTCATGCGCCCAGCCATTGATAGCTGCTGTATCGCTTTCCCAGTATACTCAATAACGTGGCCTACCCCTCCCCCAACCCCTATTTGCCCAATTATAGCGAGTATGAGGTCCTTGGCAGTCACTCCAAAAGGAAGATCACCGTTAACCCTAATTTCCATATTCTTAGGCTTTTGCTGCACTAAGCACTGAGTTGCTAGAACATGTTCAACTTCCGAGGTACCAATCCCTAAAGCAAAGGCGCCGAAAGCTCCATGAGTAGAAGTATGACTATCTCCGCACACTATTATTTTCCCAGGCTGTGTATAGCCCTGTTCAGGTCCTATCACATGCACAATGCCTTGGCCGGCACTAAACATGTCAAAATATTCAATGCCAAAATCTCGTGCGTTTGTATTGAGAGCCTCAATTTGCCTTCGAGAGATATCGTCAGCAATAGGCAAAGATCTATCAGTGGTCGGCACATTATGGTCAACTGTTGCCACTGTCAACTCTGGTCGCCTCACTTGCCGCCCTGCTATACGCAACCCTTCAAATGCCTGAGGGGAAGTTACTTCATGAACTAAATGCAAATCAACGTATAGGGTAGTGGGCTTCCCCTCTCCCTCGTCGACTATGTGATCATCCCAAATTTTGTCAAACATAGTTTTTGGAGCCATGAAATACCTCTGCTTTCCTATTGTGATGTTGCCCTAAACTTTCAACAATCAGGTGTTATCAGTAGACTGATTGTTCTCGATAGCCATGATCCTGTTTAGCGCATTCATATACGCTCTTGCACTAGCCACGATAATATCGGTTGATGCCCCTCTACCCACATACGTTTTCTCATTACTTTCCACCCGTATACTTACATCGCCAACAGCGTCTAGGCCTTCGGTTATGGATTTCACTGAGTACTCAACCAAGCGACAAGGTTTTTGAACAATTCTATTGATTGCATTACACACTGCATCTACTGGGCCTGCTCCAGTAGCAGCATCTCGAAAAATTTCCTCGTCAGGGCCTACTAGTTGCACCGTCGCAGTTGGCATAGAGGTATCTCCACTTGAGACTTGCACGTGATCCAAGCGAAAGGTACCCGAATCTGCAACAGTCCGACGTTCCTCAGCCATCAACGCTTCTAAATCCCGATCGGTAACTTCCCTCTTCTTGTCTGCCAACTCCTTAAAAGCCTTGAACGCATTATCCAATTCTTCTTTCTGAAGATTATATCCGAGCTCTTCTAATCTTGATCGCAAACCTGCCCGACCAGATAGTTTGCCAAGAACTATTGCATTACTTTGCCATCCAACCTCGGTAGCATCCATAATCTCAAAGGTTGTTCTCTCTTTGATAACCGCATCTTGATGAATTCCAGACGCATGTCTAAAGGCATTAACTCCCACAATAGCTTTGTTAGGTTGCACGGCAAAACCAGTTATATCACTCACTAGCCTACTAGAGTTATATAAATGTTTAGTATCTACCCCAGTGCTTACTCCTAAGATATCGCCCCGGGTTCGTATTCCCATTACCACTTCTTCAAGTGAAGCATTGCCTGCTCGTTCTCCCAAACCATTAATACAGCCCTCCACCTGACGTGCACCTACTGCGACAGCAGCCAAACTGTTAGCCACAGCCAACCCCAAGTCGTTATGGCAATGAACACTGACTCGAGCTTTATGAATGTTGGGAACGTTCTCAAATATGTTCCGGATCAGTCCGGCAAATTCTTCAGGAATTGAATATCCTACGGTATCTGGAATGTTCACTGTAGTAGCCCCAGCTGCAATGGTCGCTTCTAGCATGGTATACAAATATTCAGGATTCGTTCTGGTAGCGTCCATAGGGGAAAATTCTACGTCATCCACATATCCTTTTGCCCTGCGCACCATCTCAACCGCCATATCCATGACTTCCTCACGATTCCGGCGCAACCCATGCATAAGGTGAATATCTGAGGTAGACAAAAAGACATGTATTCGTGGGCTTTCAGCACCTCGCACTGCCTCAGCTGCACGGTCGACATCATCGGGATTGGCTCGAGCTAGTGAAGCAACAGATGAACCACGTATTTGGGCAGCTATAGCGCTCACTGCTTGAAAATCTCCAGGAGAGCTTGCTGCAAATCCTGCCTCGATAATATCAACCTTCAATTTTTCAAGTTGTTCTGCAATTTCAATTTTTTCGTTAACAGTCATGGCTGCTCCCGCAGCCTGTTCGCCATCCCTCAGGGTGGTATCAAATATCAGTACTTTTTCTGCTTCCATAACGTCCTCTATGATTTCCAAATTTACGATACCGTCATTTACTATTGGGGAGGGAGCGTTGCTTAGGCGTTTGCATAGGCTACGTCGCTAATAACACACCCTGAACCTAGTGCAAATTGGAGACAAGGGACACGCAGTCAGACGTCAGATATTGCCCACTAATGACATATCTTGGACGACGAACCACGCTAGAAACCTCTTTCGTTCGCATTATTAAGAAATACCTTTCAACTCAAACACGTTCGTGAACCAGTACCCCATTAGGGACGAAGAAATGGCATCATACCTCGCAGCTCTTTCCCAACTGACTCAATTTGATGCTCAACCTCCTGCTCACGGAACTGACTAAAACGATGTCTACCCTCGTCATTCTCCGCTATCCATTCGCGTGCGAAAGTGCCATCTTGAATTTCAGCTAAGACTTCTTTCATACGGTCCTTTACTGATCCATCAATAATTCTGGAACCTCTCGTATAGTCGCCATATTCCGCGGTGTCACTAACTGAGTACCTCATATACTCCAAGCCACCCTGATACAGCAAATCCACTATCAGCTTTAATTCATGCATAACCTCGAAATATGCAGATTCTGGTTGATACCCTGCTTCGACTAACGTTTCAAACCCTGCCTTAACCAAAGAAGAAACGCCCCCACAGAGAACCGTCTGTTCTCCAAAAAGATCCGTCTCTGTTTCTTCTTGGAAGGTTGTATCCAAAACCCCTGCTCGCGTGCAGCCAATACCCCGAGCGTAGGCCAATCCTATTTCATATGCCAAACCAGAGGCGTTCTGAGAAACTGCAATCAGCCCGGGAACCCCTGCTCCCTGTGTATAAACTTCCCGTACTCGATGCCCTGGTGCCTTGGGCGCAATCATGCACACGTCAACACTAGAGGGAGGCGTAATCTGTTTGTAATGAATATTAAACCCATGAGCAAACATTAACATTTTGCCCTCACGCATTTTACCTTCTATGGATTCACGATAGATCCTTGCTTGGGAGGTATCGGGAATCAGCATCATTATTATGTCGGCTTCCTCAGCTAAGTCCGCGACAGTCAACACCTTCAACCCAGCTTCTTCCGCTTTCGCCCAACTGGCACTCCCTTCGTACAACCCAACTCGAACATCCATCCCACTATCCTTCAGATTCAGCGCATGGGCATGGCCTTGACTACCGTATCCAACTATTCCTATTACTTTATTCGATATCAGATCAATGTTTGCGTCGCTGTCATAATACAATTTCGCCATGATTCACCTTTTCTTCTCTTTACTTCTTCAATGCCACGCTACTTAGGGAGTAGCCATTCCACGAGGGATAGCTATCCGTCCAGTTCTCATAATTTCAACAATACCAAAATCTTCTAGGAGGGTTAGGAGCGAATCAACTTTATTCTCATCCCCCGTAACCTCGATTATCACAGAATCAGCAGTCACATCGACGATGTTTGCACGAAATATGTCAACTAACTGGATTATCTCGCTTCTGGTTTCCGGAGAGCTGGCGACCTTGATCAAAGCAAGCTCACGCGTCACAGAAGCGAGCTCAGTCATATCGGTTACCTCAATCACCTCAATTAGCTTATCAAGTTGCTTCCGAACTTGATCTATCGTCGCGTCATCGCAATCCACGACGAACGTCATCCTTGACAGTCCAACTTTTTCGCTGTGCCCCACAGCGAGGCTGACTATGTTGTAACCCCTTCGCCTGAACATACTACTCACACGATTCAGTACTCCAGGCCTGTCCTGAACCAAAGCGACAACAGTATATTCATGCGCTACATTAGCCATCTTAGACCGGTTCCTCTATTTCAGAGGGCTCTTCCATAAGCTCGTAGATGCTCTCGCCCGCTGGAATCATCGGAAACACATTCTCCTCTTGTTCCACCATGAAATCCACTATCACTGCTCCTGGAGTATTCATAGCCTGCCTAATTGCACCTTCAACATCAGCTGCGTCCTCAACGCGTATGCCGACCAGTCCATAGGCATCAGCCAGCTTAACAAAGTCCGGATTACCAGTGTAATGCGTGGCCGTGTATTCACTTTCATAGAAAAATTCCTGCCACTGACGAACCATTCCAAGAAAATTGTTATTTAAGATGGCAAATTTAACATCTATGTTGTTTTCGGCAATAGTCGCAAGTTCGGACAGAGTCATCTGGAAGCCTCCGTCCCCTGCAATTGACCAAACCACCTTGTCTGGACGAGCAACCTTTGCCCCCATTGCGGCAGGAACTTCAAATCCCATGGTTCCTAATCCCCCAGACGTTATTAGTGTCCCCGGCTCTTCAAACGCACAATGCTGTGCTGCCCACATCTGATGCTGCCCGACACCAGTCACGATAATCGCTTTTGACTCTGTAATTTCTGATATCTTCTTTAGTATGTACTGCGGCAAGAGCTTTGACGTTTTACGGATTTGCAGAGAAGGATGTTCATCTCTTAGTTGCTCAATACGCCTTATCCATTCTGGATGATTGCCTTGATTAACCATCGGAATCAGTTTCTGAACACCTAACTTTAGGTCTCCAACAACTCCTACGCTGGTAGATACAGTCTTACCAATTTCGGCTGCATCAATATCAAAGTGAATTTTCTTTGAGTCAGGAGCAAATCGTCTTAAATCCCCCGTCACACGATCATCAAATCGTGCGCCGAGGCTCAAGATCACATCTGCCTCATGCAATGCATAGCTTGCCCAAGCAACTCCATGCATACCAGGCATACCCATACTAAGGATATGACTCTCTGGGAATGAACTAATACCCAATAGGGTAGTTATAACCGGTATCTGCGCTTTTTCCGCAAGTTCTCGCAACTCACTGGATGCCTTAGAGAGTATCACTCCATGCCCAGCTAGTATTACGGGACGCTTTGCGCTATTGAGTATCTCCGCAGCAGTTTCAATGTTTTTCACATCAGGTTCAAAAGCAGGTCGATATCCTGGAAGATCAACAGAATCCGGGTAAACGAATTCAGCGACTTCAGTAAATACATCTTTAGGTATATCGACGAGAACTGGGCCTGGGCGCCCGGTCCTTGCTATGTAAAACGCTTCTTTTATCGCACCAGAAATTTCTGAGGCATGCATTACGAGATAGTTATGCTTGGTAACTGGCAAGGTTACACCTGTAACGTCTGTTTCTTGAAAAGCGTCCTTGCCAATGGCTGGTCTTCCAACCTGTCCTGTGATAGCCACCAATGGCACAGAATCCATCATTGCATTAGCTAAGCCAGTAACAAGATTAGTTGCTCCGGGCCCGGAAGTCGCCCAACACACTCCGACATTACCTGTAGCTCTCGCGTAACCATCAGCAGCTATAGCTGCACCTTGCTCATGTCGAACCAGAATGTGGTTGATCTGGGGGTACTGAGGCAACGTCCCATAAAGAGGCAGCATAGCCCCTCCTGGAAGCCCGAATATATCAGTCACACCTTCCTGAAGCAATGATTCACAAACTATCTGACCACCAGTAAGTTTCATTTCAGGCACCTCATTAGCTAGCTTTACTCGCGTTCTATATCAAGACTTCCCAATCCAGATAACTCGATTGTTTTGTTTGATAGTAAATAAGTGTAACACAACCCATCTCAGTCGTCATCCGTGCGAGAGGAAAGCAAATCAAACACACCCGCTAGCGGGGGAAAATACAATTCGTCAAGTTAGACGAATCACACCTTATTGATAAATGATTCTAGCGATTGCATATATGTCTCCATACCATACAAAAATATAGTGTTATGCCCAACATTTGGAATGATGTCCAGTACTTTTACTTCTGAAGCCACCATATCGTGCAACTCAAAAGCGCGCTCGAGAGGCACCATAGCATCGTTATCTCCATGTATAGTGAGCAACGGAATCGAAATTGATTTCAACTTATCCCTGTGATTCCCTTGCAGATTTCGAAGTTTTTCCAATTCATCCGAACCTCTAAACCATCGATCCCAGCCATTCATCCCAGCTGATCCGCTCTCAATAATTACTCCATCCAAGTCATCTTGATAATAAGCAGCCAGTTCTAGAGCAGCAGCAGCTCCAAGCGATCTTCCCATTACAAAAATCTTGTCGCCACCAGATTCTTGCTTAAGAGATTCGATAAAGTATCTGTATACATGATGAGCGTCCGAAATCATTGTTGAGTAGGTTGGGGTTCCGTAACTCGCTCCATACCCCCTATATTCAGCAGCAAAAAGGCTTATGCCCCTTGGATAAATATGGGGGTATATATTATTGTAATCGCTAACTACTTCACCATTCCCATGAAAAAATAAGATCGATGATGAAGATTCTTTGGAAGGGAATAGCCTGCAAGCCAATGCGACTCCCGCCGCGTTTACTACGTGACTGCTGGCCCCTTCGGGCAATGGTTCCCATCTGCCGAAAGAACTAGGAATGCCGTCCGAATCCAGTTGAAACATCCTTGAGGAAATTTCAGGTGTATCTAGTAGCGTGTAATCCGGTATCCCCATAGACAACACCTATACGCAATGATCGCTGCCTCGCCGAAAATCATAGCCCCTTATCCGCAATCAACGCCGCAAAATCTGCTATACGAGTGGCATATCCCCACTCGTTGTCATACCACCCAACCACCTTAACCATAGTCCCATCAACCACGATCGTAGTAAGTCCATCTATAACACAGCTATGAGGATTTCCCTTAAAGTCGCTACTGACAAGAGGTTCTTCCGTATAATCTAGAATACCTTTCATCGCCCCTTGTGCTGCTTTCTGAAAAGCAGCATTAACTTCGTCCACAGAAGTTGGGCGATTTAGTTCTGCTACAAAATCGGTTGCGGAAACTGTTGAGACAGGAACCCTGAAGGCTAAACCATGAATTCGCCCTTCCAATTCAGGCATTATCATTCCAACCACTTTGGCTGCACCCGTTGTTGTTGGGATAATGTTCTGAGCAGCAGCCCGTGACCTCCTCAAGTCCTTGTGAGATTTATCCAGGATCTGCTGATCATTGGTATAGGCATGAACGGTAGACATAAGACCATGCTTGATCCCAAAAGAATCTTGCAGTACTTTGACCATAGGAGCTATACAGTTCGTCGTGCAGGATGCGTTTGATACGATAGTATGCTCACTGGGACGATACAGTTCCTCATTAACGCCTAAGACTATGGTAATGTCTTCACCCTTGGCAGGTGCCGAGATTATAACTTTCTTTGCTCCCCCCTTGAGATGTCCGGAAGCACTAGTAGCATCTGTGAATGAGCCAGTTGATTCCACTACTACATCTACTCCAGCTTCACTCCAGGGGATCTGTTCAGGGTTTGCTTCTGCAAAGGCAATAATCCTCTGGCCATCTATACTTATCGCCCCATCTTGTGCTTCCACCGTGCCCGGATATGTGCCGTAGTTAGTGTCGTATTTAAAAAGATGAGCACTCGTCTCTACGTCACTTCTGGTATTCACTGCGACAACTTCAAGTTTTCCCGGATACCTCTCCATAGTTGTCCTAAGTACTTGACGCCCAGTTCTCCCAAATCCGTTAATACCAATTTTCATAGTACCCCTCAAATTCCTCATAGGATTTATGACGAACTACTACAGATGCTTAAAGGCCCGCATCCCTGCATATATCGCGCTGGAACCTAAAGCTTCTTCAATTCTCAATAATCGATTATACTTTGCTACTCTCTCTGTACGAGCTGGAGCTCCAGCCTTTATCTGGCCGACTCCGGTCGCAACGGAAAGGTCCGCGATCGTCGTATCCTCAGTTTCACCAGACCGATGGCTCATCATCGCTGCCCAATTAGCCTTATTGCAAAGATTGATAGCATCAAAAGTTTCCGTAAGGGTACCGATTTGATTCGGCTTAATCAATACAGCGTTACTAGCCCCCGCCTCTACACCTTTATTGATCCTGTTTATATTAGTAGTATACAAGTCATCACCTACTGATTGCACCAGCTGCCCTAGTCGGTAATTCATCAATTTCCAGTCTTCCCACGCATCTTCTCCTAATCCATCCTCTATGCTTATCAGTGGATAACTCTTAATCCAATCTTGATACATATCCACCATTTGTTCCCCACTTAGTGAGGTGTTTTCAACTAAAAGATTATAGCCTTTTTCAGACCACAATTCCGTTGCAGCAACGTCGAGCGCCAGCATTACCTGATCGCCAGGTTTATACCCTGCATACTCAATCGCGATCATCAACAAATCCAAAGCAGCACGATTTGAACCCAAAGAGGGGGCAAATCCCCCTTCATCACCCACAGTTGTCGACAATTGTTTCTCTTCCAACAACCGTCCAAGAGCATGATATATTTCAACTCCACATCTGAGCGCATCACTAAAACAATCGAACCCGGCAGGAACTAGCATAAATTCTTGAATGTCAGATGCCCCAGAAGCATGACGCCCTCCGTTGAGAACATTAAGGAATGGAACAGGAAGTACTTTATCGTCGTTAGCACCAAAGTAGTCATATAGGGGTGCCTGCTCGCAATTGGCTGCTGCATGCGCACAAGCCAAAGAGACCGCCAACAATGCATTTGCACCCATGCGATGTTTGTCGCTAGTTCCATCTGCAAGGATCAGAGCATGATCAATTTGTGCTTGGTCATGAATATCCATACCCAAAATGGAATCTTTCAACACACCAGTCACATTTGATACCGCCTTTTCTACTCCCTTACCACGATACCGATCTCGATCCATATCCCGAAGTTCCACAGCCTCATGTTTGCCTGTACTGGCACCAGACGGGACAGCTGCTGTACCAATTACTCCTCCAGATACGACTACTTGGGCCTCCACAGTGGGATAGCCTCTAGAATCCAGTATGCTACGAGCCCGAATATCAACCACGTTACTCATTAATTCAATGCCCCTAAGTAGAAATATTAACAACCATACTGTTAGTTGTGTCGTTTGTTATACAATTATGTTAACGAAATTCGCCATGGTATTATAAATCAAGTCCACTCATAAGAACCACACTACATAAGTGCAACTTTTGAAGGGAATTAACCACTCAACGCAAAGGAGGCAATTTTGGATCGAGACAGCATAAAACTCACTCACCTTGCCAGTTGCAGTGGTTGAGCAGCAAAATTTGGCTCCAAGGACTTGGAGCGGGTTTTAAACAATATTCCAAAATTTGAACATCCCGACCTTTTGGTAGGCCTGAATACGAATGATGATGCTTCTGTATACCGCATTGGCAACGGTCTTGCATTAGTGCAATCCGCTGATTTCTTCCCTCCAATTGTAGATGATCCATACGAATTCGGTATGATCGCTGCAGCTAATGCACTGAGTGACATATATGCAATGGGAGGGAAACCATTGACCGCGTTGAATTTAGTGGCTTTCCCAGAACATTTGGATCCAGGCATATTGGCTGAAATCTTACAAGGAGGCGCCCAAAAAATCCAAGAATCTGGAGCTGTCCTAGCTGGGGGGCACACTATAAAAGATGATGAACCGAAGTACGGACTTGCTGTGACCGGTATTGTAGGCGACACTTCGTACGTAACCAATGCAGGAAGTTTGCCCGGTGATCGATTGGTTTTAACAAAGCCAATTGGGACTGGGATAATGACAACAGCTGCAAAACAGCAACTAATCCATCGCAAAGAACTCGAGCCAACAGTTAACATCATGTCAGAGCTAAATAATGTGGCTGCGCAAATAATGCTCGATTTCAATCCCCATGCTTGCACTGATATAACGGGATACGGTCTAGTCGGTCACGCCGCAGAAATGGCTAAAGCCAGTAACGTAACCGCCAAAATTTATTCCGCAAGTGTGCCGAAAATAGATGGATGCCTTGATTATGTCCGCAAGGGAGTTATACCCGGAGGAACCGAAAACAACAGGATAGCAAGCATCGACTACACATTGTGGCCACAAGATATGTCAACAGACAATCAAACCTTGCTATGTGACGCCCAGACATCTGGAGGATTGTTAATTTCAGTACGTGCAGACCTAGCGGATCAACTTGTAGCGAAATTAGCATCAGCAGGAGCGCCTCAATCTACAGTCATTGGTGAGATCACACCAAAATCTCACCACGTAATTGAAATTATCTGACATGCATAAGGCGCCAGAAATTGGGTACCAATCTTCTGGGCTAGCTAGTCAGACTGCTAAAGAGCGGCCAAATCAATTATCTCGACCGTTTGCTTTTGATCAACTATCTCAAGCGTCGCCACAGTACCTACTCGTCTCAGTTCATTACGCAAGGTTGGACTGCCAGGGTTGATTAACACAGTTGATCCATACTCTTCATGTAAAGCAGTACAGGTGTGTCCAAAAACAATTATATCCACGCGTTTCCCAAACGTCTCATCAGGGATCAACGGCTGAGATTCATCATAATTAAATCCTCGGGTCAGTGACCCTGGGTATATGCGATCACTATAGCCCGGAACTACTAGTTCATGAATAAGCCCGATAGTCAAACCTTCTGCTTCTATCACTTGGATTTCTTCTACCCGATCATCGGCGCACCAACACCCAGCAGGCTTCCAGCTATGGCTACCATCTAAACACAACTTATCACGGTCTTTGCTGCCGGCTGCTTTCACTGGGGCAATAGTCTCTAGTTCATCCAAAATAGAACTGACAAATATGTTCCCAGCGTGCAAAATCAGATCAACTCCATCAAAAACCTTATGAACACTCTCAGGAACACCTTGCCCGTCTCCAGGAGTGTGAGTATCGGATATTAAACCTATTTTCATATCTAGCTCCAATAATTTGTAGATTCGCATAGGCCAGCGTGAATAATAGCATTTATCTTATCTCAATGGTGATTTCATCCACTCCATTATCTGTTATACAAAATCCCCGAATCACAGGACTTTCCGGGGACATAAGAGAAACCAGAAGATAATAAGCACCGGGCCAATCAACCAGTCGCGCCAATCGTACATCAGTATCTGATGGATAAGCTTCCGTTTTAGTATGAGAATGATAAAAAGCTAAAATTTCCCAATTGTTCTCTTCTACCACATAATTAACGTTTAAGAATTCTTTTGGATCCATTCTATACCGATACGGACTTGCCTCTGCATTCGAAACACGCCAGTGACCACGCACAAGATTCTCGGTACCCGCCAAGATGCCGCAACATTCGTTAGGAATATCGTCACGCGCATGCTTAATTATTTCTTCGGCTGTTTTTTTAGATATAATTAGCATACTGCTATCTCCTTATCGCAAATGGACCGTAAAAGATCTCCTTCGCCCCTTAATATTATATGTATCATCCAATTGTGCCTCCACTTAATCGCCAGACACACAGGAAACTAATCTTCCAGTTGAAGCAATTGAATCACATTCCCATCCGGATCATGAAAAGTCGCGACCCATCCTCCCCAATGCTCTTTTTCAGGATTCCGTATCACATCAACCCCCCAGCTTTCAAGTTTATCAAAAAGTTCAAATATATCGTCGGTTCCAAAATTAATCATTGTCCTATACGGATCACGGGGTGCATGGGTAATGGAATTATGCACCCCTATGTTAAACCTCATACCACCAAACTTAAACGAAGCCCATCCTTCATGCCGAGAATGCACATCCATACCAAGTTGGTCTCGATAAAACCCAATCATGGACTCAAGGCTATCGTCATCTTGAGTCCATATAGTCACGCCTACAACACCATAGGTCATCAAACACCTCATTTTAGATCAATTACCAGCCACCTATTAATTCTGCCAATGCTGCATAATTTCACTTTTACATCAAATCTAGTCATACTGCAACTTCAATTTCATGTCTATGTCTCTTGACCATCAATTATGGGAAAGAGTAGGGTATGGCAAGACAGTTCAGATAAGACCAAAGAATTGACCGTGGGAACATACATAGAAACAACACAAGGATCGCACAGTGACTAATGACGCACAATCGCAAGAATTATCATCCGTAGCAGAAAACTATCTGCTTTGCTTGTACACGCTGGACGAGGAAGGTCTGGACTCAAATTTCAAGAACTTATCCTCACGTCTTCGCGATTTACCCGAAGGGGAACGCCTTGGGACTTCGACATCATCCGTGGCTGGAATGCTTCGCAGAATGGCAAAGGAGGGACTAGTTGATATCACCTCGAACAAAGAAGTCATTCTCACAAATACCGGATCAGCGAATGCAAAAGACATAGTGCGCAGACACAGAATAGCGGAAAGAATGGTTGTTGATTTGATTGGAGTACCGCTCCACAGAGCTCATATTGAGGCACATAGACTCGAGCACGCCATGTCATCGGAATTCCTTGCAGCTGCTACCCAAAAATTGGGAAACCCTAGTACATGCCCATTCGGGGGCTTAATCCCTGGTCATGAACTCCCACGTAACTACAAAAGCAGGATCTCGCTAAATACCGGGGGCGAAAATGTTCCATATGTAGTCTGCCGGGTACCAGAAGAAGATACTGTATTGCTAAAATATCTAGTTGATAATGAGATTCTCCCAGACAATACTGTATCGGTAGTGGAGAATGCCGCTTATAGAGGTATTATCGTAATTCAAAATTCTGTGGGTGCCTCGGTACCGCTAGGAATAGATGTGGCAACTCGCATCATAGTAGCCCCTTACACACTCGAGGGCGAGACCTAATAGGATTCACACCGGGAATTCAAACACCTCTACCATAGTTAATCAACAATGCAAAAATTAATACGAAGGCGGACTACATGAGTGACATCATAGATTTAATAGGAAGACTGACTACTGGACCGGAACGTCGTATAGGATTTGCGCAGTCACAAGAACAGTCTACAGGACAACTACCAATCATAATCGCGGTCGCAGATGTTACTGCATCAGGCAAAAATTCGATACCTGCTGATGGTGTTGCGAGCGTGGTTCCAACTCTAAGCAGCCTAAAAAAACATTCGGATACGAAGGTGGATCTTCCTTGGGGTATATGGGATAGCAAAAACACAGACAAAGTTATTACGAAAATATGTGAAGATAACGCTAATAAGCCAGATTTCATAGCGTTCTCAGCCGATATACTCTCCTTAGAACTAATGAGGCAAACTGATATTGCTAAGATTCTACGAATACCCTTATCAATCAGTACCGATTCTCTTTTGGACATGTCAAACGTACCTATAGATGCAATTACAGTATGCATAGAAGACAACACCAAAGTTTCATTGGAGACAATTGGCCGCCTAGGAACAATTCGTTCCATCATTGATAAACCCCTCCTACTCGAACTGCCAAGTGACATCCCAATCACATTACTGTCCCTGATAAAAGATTTAGGTGTCGAAGGACTAGTAGTAGATACAAGCGACAACGATTTCACATCTATAACAAAAATCAGGGACCTAATAAACTCAATACCAAAGAAAGAAAAGCGGTCAGAGAAAAAAGGACCTAACGCGGCTATAGGTGGCGCTCTTAGCTATTCAGTAACTGCAGACGAACAAGATGAATCGGACTAATACTGCTCACTAGGCAACTCCGATTAGCACTCACCGTAATATAGTGACTGAGTGCAGTTGACTAGAACAAATGCTATTGAGGGGAGACAATATGACCGACAAAGCCCTTTCTGGGATAACCGTCATAGATTTCACTGAAGGAATCAGTGGGCCATATGCAACTAAACTCCTGGCAGATTATGGAGCCACAGTAATCAAGATTGAAAGCCCTGGTGTCGGTGACGGCACTAGAAGGTCAGGACCTTTCCCTGACGATCTTCCACATATCGAAAAAAGCGGCATGTTCTTGTTTCTAAACACAAACAAGAAGAGTGTGACATTGAATCTTGAAACAAATGCTGGGGCGAAAATCGCCCAAGAATTACTGAAAAATGCTGACGCTATTGTGGAGAGTTACAAACCAGGTACTATGGATAGGTTTGGTCTCAGCTATCAAGACGTGAAGGAAATCAACCCGAAATTGTCCTATATCTCTATAAGCAATTTCGGACAAACAGGTCCTTACAAAGATTATGACCTATCTGAAATAGTGCTGTATGCCATGGGCGGCGAAATGTACAGTACAGGATTGGAAGATGAATCTCCTCTGATGCTGGGTCCAAACATGAGCCTTTTTCAAGGGGGAGCGATAGCTGCAGTCGGCTCACTAGGCACTATTTATAGGTCTCAATTAGAGGGTTCCGGTCAACATGTAGATATTTCATTAATGGAATGCTTGGCGGGCTCAATTGATAGAAGAATGGCAACAACGCTAGCTTATGAATATACCGGGGAGATCACGGAAAGAAAGGCCCTATCTGCGGTAGGCTATCCCTTAGGCGTGTATCCATGTGCTGACGGATACTTTGAACTAGTAGGAGGACTACTGCGATGGAATCAAGTCGTTCAAATGCTAGGGAGTCCACCTGAATTATTGGATCCCAAATGGTCAACCCCAGAAGCTATGCAAGACCCCGAACTTAATGCTGAATTCGATGAAATCTTCTTTCCTTGGATCTTAAGTAAAACTAAACAGGAGCTTTGGAGCCTTGCGCAGGCTAATAATATTCAATCAGCTCCATTGAACAATATGGAAGATGTTGCCTCTGACCCCTACTTTAAAGAGCAAGGCTATTTCACAAATATAGCTCATCCTGTCGCCGGCGACTTCTTATTCCCAGGAGCACCCTGGATAATGAGTGAGACTCCATGGGAAATTCAAACTCCAGCTCCTCTATTGGGAGAACATACACAAGAACTACTCTCAGCTATCGGATATACCCCTAACGACTTAGTTCGCCTTAGAGAACAAAATTGCATATAGGTTTCGGAGGGTAATAACTATGGATAAACTTCCCCTACAAGGCATACGCATACTGGATATGACTGTGGTCTGGGCTGGCCCATACGCTGCAACCCTGCTTGCAGATCTAGGTGCAGAGGTAATCAGAATTGAATCTATCCAGACTCTGGCACCTACTACCAGAGGCATCATGGCCAGGCCACCAGAGACCGTGATTCAGAATCTACCTCCTTTTGCTGGAGGCTATCCAGATCGTCAAGGTGGAGACCGTCCATGGAACAGATCACCTCAATTCAACAGCCACGGTCGCAATAAATTAAGTATGACCGTCGACCTTCGAACAACGCGAGGCAAAGAGATATTCAATCGCCTAGTCTCCGTCTCCGACATATTCATCGACAACAACGTCGCAGAGACCATGGAAAAACTAGGGATAAGCTACGCTGCTATGAAATCAATAAAGGAAGATATCATCGCCATTCGAATGCCCGCTTATGGTGACTCCGGCGATTACAAACGCTACAGGGCGTTCGGTGTGCATATGGCTAACGCGCTGGGACACGGATTGGTGAGAGGATATCCCGATATGGATCCATCTACAAACTCAGGAGAATTTGTTGTCGATGCCGCTGCCGGAGCTCAAGCTGCTGCGGCTGCTATGATGGCCTTAATTTACAGAAATAAGTCCGGAAAGGGGCAGTTAATTGAACTCCCTTCCGCAAGGGCAACATTCGCATACCTATCAAAGTCATTTTTGGAGCATACGATAACAGGAAGGATTCCTGAATCTCTAGGTAACAGAGATTCCACTGCAATACAAGGATGCTATCCCTGTATAGGTGATGATCGCTGGATTGCGATAACAATCACGAATGACCACGAGTGGAACCAATTCGTAACAGCCATAGGTAACCCCACGTGGGCCATGCAACCTGAATTCAAGAATCATTTGAGTCGACGTCAGCATCATGACATGCTTGACGAACACATTTCATCGTGGACTCAATCACAAGATAATCAGGAAGCAATGCACCTACTCCAATCTGCTGGCGTTATTTCTGGTCCCATTATGGACGTTCGAGATGCCCTCAATGATCCACACCTTAAGGATCGCAATTTCTACGTAGAGGCCTCCACCCCGGACACAGGTACGTATCGCTATCCCACCACCCCATTCAAAATGTCTGAAACCCCGCTGACTATCAGAAGGGGACCCGTGATGCTTGGGCAAGACAATGACTACGTATATCGAGAGGTTCTAGGAGTTTCTGACGCAGAGTTCAATGAACTAGTACAAGAAGGGCATATTGGCACAGAGTACGTTGCTGAAATCGGGTGAGAATACTTAAATGCAAACAAATATGTCCATTAACAGTGTCCAAATAATTGAAAATGCCAAGACCATCGCGGAAACAATACTGAGACCACTAGCAGCCGACATAGACCAATCGGGAAATTACCCAACCGAAGGACTCAAGGCATTAGGGGATAACGGCTACTGGGGGCTTACGATATCCCGTCAGCATGGAGGCTTGGGGAGCGACCTACTTACCACAGTCAAGGTAATTGAAAAACTCGCAGAGGCATGCCCATCTACCGCGATGTGCTTCAAAATGCATCTTGAGGCAATAAATCCGATTAAAGAGTTAGCAACAAAAGAACAAATCAACGAATTTTTAAGACCTATAGCAGCAGGCAAATTATTTGCCGGAGTAGCGGCCAATGAAGCTGGCAGAGGCCCAGGCAATATCGCTTCCCTCGCAATTCAAAATACCTCAGGTGATTTTATCCTTGAGAACTGTCATAAATCTTTTGTCACATCTGCACATTTTGCTGATATCTTCTCACTCATAGCAAAACATGACCCTTCCACTACTGATATAACCAGCTTTCTTGTTAGAAGAAATACCCCAAATTCTCGAATAACAGTTGATAGCACATGGAACGGTTTTGGCATGCGCGGAAACGATAGCTGCTCCATGACATTCGCAGGATCAATACCTGCATCAGGTCTAGTAGGCACTATAGGTGGCTGGAAGGAAATACGCCCATTGCATATCCCTTTCGTGTTTCTGTCATACGCAGGGGTTTACTTGGGTATAGCTAGTGGAGCATTTCGTGAAATGGTAACCCAAGTGACAGGACGATATAGTGTGGCATCAGATGTTCCGGAAACAGTACGAAAACACCTCGGAGAGTCCAAGGTGACGTTAGAAGCAACTCGAGCGCTCTTGTATCGTGCTGCAGCCGAAGTAGACGCAGGTACCGCAGATCTGGAACTTTGTATGGCGTCCTGTGTATCAGCTGATGAAACGGCACTCAAAATAACAGATGTAGCGATGCTCTTGGGAGGCGGGTCTGCCTACGCTAAACGCACCCCAGTTGAAAGGTACCTGCGTGACGCCCATGCAGGAAGAATAATGGTACCTCAGGACGAACAAACCAAACTCAATCTAGGGTCTGCTTCACTAGGAACAATGTGAAGCAAGCACTGTTGTCTCCATACCGCCTCTAACATTATAAATCAAGGTAATTCTCATCCACTCAGGATCACAGGCATCAACAAGATCTTTCAATATTCTGTTAGCAGCATGTTCTTGGACTATGCCTACACTACGATAAGACAATAGGTAATATTTTAACGATTTTAATTCGATACACGACGCTCCTGGCTTATATTCAATAGAAAGTAGACCAATATCTGGAAGCCCAGTCCATGGGCACACTGCAGTAAATTCACTCGTCTTTATTGTTACCACTGAGTCATTGTCAGCATATTCGTACGGAAATACTATAAGACAACTAGAATCAATGGAAGATTCTGGACCTATTTCAACCTGCTTATCAAGCGCCAAGTATTGGCCCTTGATGTCGTCCAAGTTAGTAGTCATAGCAATTCTCCTATTTTATTAGCCGCTGATACCGTGAGCATCATCTAAAGAAATTTCTATCAAATTTTCTGGGTAGCGCGCCGGGAACGTTAGGTAGGCCCCTTCTTCGCTAAAAGTATCCTTTCGCTCAGCAGGCACCGTTCCTACGACGCTTGCTGGGACGCCCATTACCATGCTGTAGGCAGGTATCTCCGCTCTAGGCGCAACCACAGCACCCGCTGCAATAACAGACCATTCTCCTACTTTTACTCCATCCAACACAACGGCATTGATAGCGACAAGAACATGTTCCTGCAAAGTGCACCCATGAAGCACAGCAGCGTGTCCAATGTGAGAATACTCACCTAAGGTCGTATTGCCATGCACTACCACGTTATCCTGAAGGTTTGATTTGTCCGCAATACGTATGGAATTCACATCCGCACGGATTGATACTTGAGGTCCAATCCAACAACCTTCTCCTATCTCCACGTCACCGATAATGACCGCTGAGGGGTGAACGTAACTTGTCCTACCAATCCTAGGACGTCTACCTTCAAATTCATAAATAGCCATAATAACTCCAATCTCAAGTTTTATACGAATACACTATATTTGCACAAAATCAGCACTAAGCCAAGTCTACCTTTTTCTGATACTCACACTCTTGTTCAAGCGCAATAGCCTCAGTAACATTCAGGCTCATTACTGATTGCTTGTTATATCTAGCCTGATTAAACAAAGAGGTAAGTTTGAGTCCAAGGTCAGATGGCAATATCCTGATAAGCGTAGATTTATGATATTCAAAGGATGTCTGCCACACAGGACGTACCAATCCATTAGCCTCTGCTCTTTCCAGCATTTTGTAGTAGGTTCGCAAAATAACTGCCCTCGCGTCATGCCCTATTGGTACCTCCTCCGTATCCTTCTTGGTACCCAGCCCTTCAGGAACCAGTTTCTTGAACAGATTCCAAATATCATCACCTACGGCTCTTGGATCACCTTCTTGAATCCTAGTCGCCATTTGCCGTCTACGCTTCGACCCAGTAGCATAGGCAAAGAACAGCCCAACAAAAATTATAGATAGAAAGATGCAAATAATAACCCATCGAATAACTGTAGCAATCCACCCGGGCCCGTCAGATTTGCCAGTGTCGTCAGATCGAATCTGTTCAAAAGTTCGCAAACTATCAATGACTCCACCGACTTGAGCCTGCCATCCTTCTCCCAAAATCCAGTTCAAAATCCAAAAAAGACCATTAATTGCCCAATCAGCTACATACAACATAGGTATCGCCAAAGCTAAAAGTAAGTACGTAACCCCGACTCCAACCCCACGAAGGACCTCTTCTGCCAAATCAGAAGCCGATCCACCAACAGCAAGCGTAAAGACCATACCCATGACAACCACCAGCACGCAGATGCAGAGCCCAAGCCACAGCCAACTAGTTCGAACCGTAGCACCGTTTTCATATGAATCAAATTGCATTAGGACTAGGCACAGTAATCCGCTAAGGAAAAACCCTGGGGCAACCCACTCCATCCCAAGCCAAACGGGAAATAATGCATCCACTACTGCACCAACGGTGACTATTATTGAGCCAATACGAAAGCTCCGAAATAACAAAGTGTCAATCTCATATGTTGCTGCGATAGACATACCTCGAGACCAAACAATCACACCTAGTACCATCCCTAGTACTTGACGCCCTAGTTCAACATACTCGTACTCTCCATTGAAACTCTTGAATATCCATGCATATTCACCAGCTACACCTACTGGCGATTGCACGCTGATACCAATAGCTGCATAGAGCACTACAAGTCCTAACACAAACGAAACTATCTGCGGTCGTAGTGGATCACTTTGGGAATTCTGGAAATACAGTGATGCCACGCTGGAAATCCCGAGGATCGCGAAAATTGCGATCGGATTCAATGAACTCCCATCCATCTTCAGAATGCATCCCAAGATTGCCATCGCCGTATAGATCAGCGCGGACTCGACCACGAGAACCAATATTAATTGAGAAGATCGAAGAAGTGTCATCCTACTTTTTCATTCCACAGGTCAAGCTCTTTTCTAACATCATAAAATGGTAAAGACGTAGAAGCCTTCGGTTGCTCGGCATCTCCAACGTACACAACAACTGGCGAGTAATGCAGCTTGGCCAACCCACGCATCGCACCATCTAGGGACTCTGAATAATCAGCGGTAACGAGGACCAAAGTGGAACCATACGGAAACCTAGCCCTCTCTTTTTCTATAACGTTCTGGATAGACCCAGTCAGATATGGTCCAACCATCGCAAGCACATCATATATCCTAGAACCTTGTTTCGGATTCCGCGAAGGCGGTACACTCATAGGTCTTTCTTCAACTACTGAAGTACCATTTGTAATAAGTCCAACACTATATCCTAATTCCAATCCGGTCTCAGCGAGCGAAGCAGCAACTGATACAGCATTCTCCAAGCTAACACTTGAATATCCCCTCCATCCAACTCCAAGCGTGTCCAAATTCAATGCCAATATAACGGAATGCTGTGCCTCTGATTCGAATTCTCGTACTTTGAGTGTTTGCGTTCTAGCAGTTGCCTTCCAATCAACATGTCTCACTGAATCCCCGAAACGATAATCCCGTATTCCTGTAAAACGAGTCGAATCATGGAAGATCCAAGAGCGCGTCCTCAATTCTCCAACTGGTTTCTTAGGCGCAAGGTTAATCATGTTCATGGGAATTGGAGCCTTATTCGGATATACCAATATGTGAGTCACTAATGACTGAAGCATCTCAGACTTAAACAAGCCAAACAAATCTCCGGATTGCACTTCTACTGGACCCATTGGGTAATGGCCTCTCCTAGGGAAAAGTGCCTCATAGTCCCACTCTACCGTTTCGTACCAACCGATCGCACAAGAGTGCACCAATTTTCTAGAATCCGGATTTGCAGTGGCATCGGTATGTGCTCCATCGATACTGATATCTGCAGGAACAGAGTCCATTACCTTGAGTTTTGATAGAGGTAAGGGCTTATCGTTACTAATAGAAATGTGCAAATGAAGTGATTCGCCTGCAAACGTCCTGTTTGACGAAATTTGTCTAGTATAGCTGACGTCTTCTAATGACAGTCGATTCCACGCCCAGCCAACACCGATCATCAAAGCCCCCATCACTCCTAATCCAACCAAAAACCCTTCACTCACAGCAAATCCTAGAACCATTAAAGAGAAGAAAACCCCAAGGCTAGGAAGTCCAATCATTCAAAGCCTCCTAAATAATATCCAAGATATTCAACTCAGAAATCACACAAATGACTATCGAACAGGAACTGGTATTTCCGTGAGAATATTTTGCACAACCTCGACTCCTGATCCCCCAGTCATCCTCCCCTGAGCATCCAAAAGAAGTCTATGTGCTAAAACAGACGGAGCTGCCTTTTTTACATCATCCGGTATAACAAAATCACGGTCATTCACAATTGCAATCGCTTGAGACAGTCGATGAAGGGCCAACGCGGAGCGAGTACTAGCTCCTATCTCAATTCCATCATAAGCCCTAGTAGTTCTAACAATTTCAAGCAAATAGCGTGAAACCGTCTCTTCAACCTCAACCTGATTAACATGCTCTTGTGCCTGGATCAAATCTTCAGCTGTAGCTATAGGGTGAACGCTAGCCAAAGCAAGTTCAGACGCAACACTGTTTAGGACATGCAATTCACTTTCGAAGCTTGGATAGCCCAGTGAACATCTAACCATAAACCTGTCAAGCTGCGCCTCAGGTAATGGAAAGGTTCCCTCCAACTCCAATGGATTTTGGGTAGCAATTACCATGAAAGGCTCAGGTAGTTTCCAGGTTACTCCTTCAACAGTAACCTGCTGTTCTTGCATCGCCTCCAGCAAAGCCGATTGCGTTCTAGGTGTAGCTCGGTTGATTTCATCTGCCAAGATCACTTGTCCAAAAATCGGCCCTCTATGAAATTCAAACTCGCTAGACTTTTGGTTATAAAAATAGAGCCCAGTAATATCACTAGGCATAAGATCGGGGGTAAACTGAATGCGACCGAAAGAACAATCTAGAGTTGCAGCAAGAGTCCTAGCCAACGTTGTCTTCCCCGTACCTGGGAGGTCTTCGATTAGCACGTGCCCCTTGCTAAATAACACCGCGATAACTAATTCTACAGAATCTCCTACCCCTGTGATGATCTTTTCAATGTTAGCCTTTATCTGTATCCCTAATTCGTACGTTGATCGATACTTGTTTTCAGCCATATCTTAAACCTCAAGACTAGATAATCGAAACACTCGAGAAGTCTACGGATTAATCACCGCAAGTGCAACCAACAGATACGTAGAAATCAAAATTAACCAATATCGCAAAGCACCGACCTAAGAGGTAAAATAGCGAATAAGAACTCACCGGGAGAAACAACATTGTTACCTCTTCGCTTAAGCCTAACCAATTTCCTCAGTTGGCAACATATGAGTTCGCCGTTAGATTTAAATGGCATTGGATTGGCATGTCTCTGTGGAGACAACGGGCACGGGAAAAGCGCCCTTCTAGATGCAACCACATGGGTATTATGGGGGGAATCGCGAGCAGAACGACAAGAGGACTTAATCTACCAAGGAGCTCGCGAAATGTCCGTTGAGTTAGTCTTCCTTGCTCACGACCAAGAATACAAAGCAATTCGCAAACACATCGCTGGATCACGAGGTCGACAAGGTAAGACCGAACTGGAATTGCTACATGTTGAAGGCTCTACCCAAACCCCCATTACGGGTAACTCAGTACGAGATACCGAAAGCATAATAAAAGAACTCCTCAACATGGATTACTCTACATTCATAAACACATCATTCCTGATGCAGGGGAAAGCGGATCAATTTGCAACATCAAAGCCTACTGAACGAAAAATCTTGCTTGCAGATGTATTAGATCTGCGGAAATATGACCGTATTAGCGAGCGGGCAAGAGTGCGTGCACGAGAATACGAAAACAATGAAAATAAACTTAGCGGCGAACTAGAAAGACTGAATGACGAAATATCTGCGACCCCTCGGTTCCAACTTATGTCCGAGACTGCATCTCGCAATCTACAACAAATTACCGACGATTTGGATTTAGCCCGTAAGAATGTCGCCACACTACAAGAGCAACGTGACCAACAGCAAACCGCATTGCAGGAACTAGAAGAATCCCTCCAGCTAATTTCGACCCTGACCGACAACCTTGAACANAATTCNCGTGCCCGATCTCAGTTANGGGAAAGAATTGAGACTAATCAAGGAATACTGAACAGGCGCACNGCAATTGAAAACGATTATAAAACCCTGCAACAACAATTGANCGAAGTAACTGCAATGGAAATCAAGCGAGAATCGTTTGAGCTTTTGACCGATCAAGCACAAAAAGTTCGTCACAAGCTTGATGTGGAAAAAGAACGCTTAAAATCCCAAGCAAGTGTTCTCCAAAATCGTATCTCCCGAGAATTAGAACCNCGAACGGCTACTATACCAACTATTGAGGCGTCTCTGAGTCGTCTCAATAATCAAAAATTATCGCTTGACGCAGCACGCTCCAAACTGGAGGANNAATCAGAGTCTTTGTCAAAATTATTAACTGATCTGCAACATAATAGAATGCAAGAAACCAATATGGTCACACTAGCGAAAGAAAATACTGCAAAACTAGATTTGCTTTCCGTATCCGGCGCACTTTGCCCTTTATGCGGAGACGAACTTAAGGAAGTGCATCGCAAGGAAATAAGAAGTCAACTCGAAAGAGAACAGGAGTATGTAGAAGAANAGAGGGAAGGGTTAAAAACCCATTTACACGACTTGGAAATCCAAGAATCCCAATTATCTGCCAAAGTTGAAGAAATGCGACTTGCGATCAATGATCAAAGAAGAAAAATCGATACGGCAACCGCCGAAGCGCAGGTAGCTCTTGAATCAGCTAAAGAAGCGAATATTACCCTAGAAGAAGTTTTAGTTGAACTCCAAGGGATCGATAGTGCCTTGAAACTAGAATCCTACGCTGAGGAAGATCGATCAACTTTAAATTCACTTACTCAGGAAATTGTC
Organism: Chloroflexota bacterium; assembly: GCA_002717565.1. GTDB lineage: Bacteria > Chloroflexota > Dehalococcoidia > Lucifugimonadales. Next base: position 252,127 of record PBAZ01000001.1, on the reverse strand, counting down.
CGNCTAGCCTATGATGGAACAANACACCGAGAAATTAACTTACTAATACAAAACCCCGGAGCTACATACCAAAGAAATTATGACGAGTTGCAATATGCAAATGACGCGCTGACCACGGATCAAGACATTTATGAAAATCTCACACTTCAGGGAGCACAACTTACTGAAAAACTNCAAACCCTTAGGGGGAAAATNGCCAACCCAANCGTCTCTCCTGATGATCTCAGTAAATCAATAAATCAACTCAANAATGCATTATCAAACGTCGATCAATTACAAAAGCAATCTGCTGCTTTATCCTTGGAACTCCATGAAGCNAACTGGCAACTCGAACGTATAGACAAGCTCAAATCCGATCAGGAAACTACCGGNTTTCGACTTAGCGAGTTGCAGCACGAACGAAACATATTTCAAGAGCTTAGTACGACGTTCGGAAAGAACGGCTTACAGGCCTATATGATAGACGAAGCTTTACCAGAACTTGAGTATGAAGCTGCAGAACTTTTGAGTAGATTAACAAATAATCGTATGAGTGTAANATTAGAAACTCAAAGGGAACGANGATCATCCAAAGGGCCNCCCCGCGAGACTCTAGACATNCTCGTCGCGGATGAAAAAGGAACGCGCCCATACGAACTTTTCAGTGGGGGAGAAGCATTTCGAGTGAACTTCGCCTTGCGGATNGCTCTTTCTAGAATGCTCGCCCGTCGAGCTGGTTCACCACTGCCAACTTTGTTCATTGATGAAGGATTNGGAACTCAGGATGCCGAAGGCCGATCTCTACTTATTGAGTCTATTAACACTATTCGTGAAGACTTCAAGTGCATTCTAGTTGTCACCCATATTGATGAAATCAAAGATGCGTTCCCATTTAGAATCGAGATATTAAANACAGAAGAAGCTGGATCTACTTTTACAATCAATTGAAATCCTAGTTGACATNCCTATAAGCCATATATAAAATNTGGCGCCGGGAAATAGCGTCCCNACGACTCCGTATCGGAGACTAAACTTTGGAANAATCTTGGAAGCCCAAGCGTGGAGATCAAATAGTCAGGCGNCCACGNCAATCAGAATTNGCTCCAATCGAAATACCCGTTGTACGACAGCGTATAANTCGAGGTTTCATCTCAAGCCCGATTACCCCAATCGCAGTTTTCGCGCTTCTGATACTTGNGGGAACTGTCCTACTATTGCTTCCTGTAGCTACCACGTCAGGACAATCCGCNGATATTCGTGATGCTCTTTTTACTGCTACCTCAGCTGTGACAGTGACGGGNCTAATAGTCGTTGACACTGCATCGTATTGGAGCCTGACCGGGCAAGCGATTCTACTANGCCTGATTTTTCTAGGNGGATTGGGGATGATCACATCAGCTGTAGTNCTCTACTCCATATTCCTAGGCAAGCGCACAGTCACCCTTAGTGATAGTATTCAATTCAGCAGAAGTATGGGGGCCCTTAGACCGCGGGGGACCATACGCAAGTTAGCTCGAAATATCGTTCTGGTCACAATAGTGATCCAAGTCGTAGGGTTCTTGGCAATCTTGGGTAATGAAGTTGCTACAGGGGTCGACAGANCTCTCACTGATACTATTTGGAATTCGCTTTTCCACACTGTTTCAGCTTTCAATAATTCTGGATTTGACATACACCAAAATGACGCGCCTCAAATATTCGGNGCCTATGGATATATATCTACAGGGATAATGACATTACTTATAATCTGTGGAAGCATCGGTTATTTCACGTTGTCAGATATAAAGAATAATAAGCTGAGGACTAGCCGGTGGTCTCTAAATACAAAATTGATTCTCTCTACAAGTGCTATCCTGACAATTCTAGGGNCCTTGACCTTGTTAGGAGGAGAATACAATAANCCAGACACACTAGCACCAATGNAATTTCATGAAAAAATTACCTCCTCCGTCTTCAATTCCGTAAGTGGTCGCACAGCAGGATTTGAAACATTTGAATTTGCTAATTTGGAGCAACACACCTCTCTATGGTATATCTTGTTGATGTTCATTGGTGGAGCTTCTGGATCAACAGCAGGTGGAATAAAAGTAACTACTGTGGCAATCCTGATAGCAGCGGTGATAACATCTCTAACAAACAGATCTCATATAGTGGCATTCAAGCGCGAAATCCCGAGTTCTTCCGTAAATCTTGCTCTGTCTGTATCGTTGNTATCTCTCGCAGCCGTAGCAATTTCAGCCCTAATACTTACGATTTTGGGTAGCTCGACGGTTAATAACCCCGACTCGGCACCATTTCTGTCTATATTATTCGACGCAGTGTCAGCTTACTCAACAAATGGGCTAAGCTCGGGAGGGTTAGAACATGTCGGGCGATGGGGAGAACTGGTAGTAATCATAACCATGTTTGTAGGAAGATTAGGACCCTTAACCTTAGCATTGGTTCTGTTTCGAAGAGAACCCAATGAATTATATCGATACCCTTCAGAAGAAGTAACGATAGGATAAGTTGATCAATTAATGTATTACCCTGTCCCATCAGTGGAGAAATTGAGGATAACATGGCAAAGCAAATAGCAGTCATCGGTCTAGGAAGATTTGGATCACGAGTTGCACGTACTTTGCACCAAATGGGGCACAACGTTCTGGCGATTGATAGTGACCCTAGAATAATTGAAGAACATAGAGGCATCACCACATATCCNGTGCAAGCTGATGCCACTGCAGAAAGCGTGCTCCACGATCTAGGAATCACAGAATACGACATTATTGTGGTAGCTATCAGCACNAATGTCACTTCNAATATCATGACAACTGTTCTGNTGCTCAGCTTAGGAGTNNGCGAATCAAACATCATCGCACGCGCCAACAATCGGCTCCATGCAGATACATTAAGGCGATTAGGGATAGAAAAAATAATAACTCCTGAAGAAGAAACTGGGACCCGCCTAGCCCATACAATATTCAGCCAAGAGCTTCGAGAATATATAGCGCTAACGCCAAATTATGGGGTAGGNATGCTTCGCTCACCTGATCACTGGGCTGATAAGTCATTACGAGAGTTAGGCTTCTCCGGCAACCGAGATAGACACCANGTAGTAGTCTTAGCATTAAGAAGAGACAGGAATGTGATTCTTGCGCCTGACGAAGATGAGAGAGTCATTATGGGAGACTGGCTATTGCTAGCAGGGACAGACGAAGGNCTTGAAACTGTCGTTCAGGATCATTAAATTTCTTATGNNATCACCCCTTGCAATGACCTTCCACCTCACGGTATACTGTGGCGCCTAACAGCCACTGACAAAATAGANACAAGGAATCGATTCTATCACGAAAGCAACTGATGACCGCTGAAATCGTTCTAGTCCCCATCAAAGGAACCCTCCAGGATTCAAACACTATCGCGATGGCGTGCGATATGGTTCGGCATAGCGGAGGCAAACTAATCCTTCTATACGTACTCGAAATACCAAGAGAGCANCCANTAGATATTGAAGACCGGAGAGCTACTTCTTTAGGTGAGGATATTCTAACCNCAGCAGAAACCATGGNAAAAAAACGCAAATGNCCTGTGGACGCACAACTGATTCAGGCACGAGAAGTTGGACCTGCCATCGTGCAAGAATCGATAGAAAGTCAGGCAACCATTATTCTGGTAAGCCTGCCATATAAAGAAAAATACGGCAGCTATAGTATCGGGACTACGGCCCCCTACGTACTAAAGAATGCCCCGTGTCAGGTCTTGCTTAACAGAGAACCCCTAATTCATCAACCCACTGCGTAGAGGGATACCAAAATGGAAGTGCTTATAGTTGGATGTGGCTGGATAGGTCGTTGGCTATCAAAGGAACTCATCGATAAAGGTATGCATGTGACAATTCTTGACAACGATCCNGAGAATTTGCGCCGGTTATCATCCGAAACTGAGGACCCTAGTATNGCAGAAGCTTGTATACTTGGTGATGGTACATTACGCGAGGATTTGNTGCGAGCNGGAATCATGCAGTCTGACGTACTNATATCNACGCTGAACAAAGATGCCTCTAATTTGTTCACTGCACAGTTAGCACGCGAAGTTTTCGGAGTAGNTCAGGTTATTTGTATCACTCGCGGNGATCAGATGCCTNATGTCTATCAGGNAAAAGGTATTGAGGTATTCAATATAACTCGCCTTGTCGGACAATGCCTATCGGATTCAATCAAAGGGCAGTGAAATGTACGCTATNATTCTNGGGTGTGGCCGGACAGGCCTGAATCTTGCAAAGGAATTACTTGAACAAGGGCAAGAGNTCACCATCATAGAAAAAGATAGAATTCGATCTGATCAGGCAAATGACCTGCTGGGAGAGGTCACTATAGTTGGGGACGGATGTCAACAGCAATTGCTCAAATCAGCAGGGCTAGGTCGCGCAGATGTCTTCATAGCGCTTTCTGGAACAGACGAAGANAATTTGATCTCGTGTCAACTCGCAAAACACGTCTTTGAGGTGCCAAAAACTATTGCGCTAATAAACAACCCAAACAATGAAGAACTTTTTCGAATACTCGGAGTAGATGTNAGGATCAGTAGCACCTCCCTCATCCTGCAGCACATCGAGGAAGAATTATCNGCCTCTGTAGTTCATATGCAAGCTTTGGGTAGTTCAACAAGAGAACTGGTATCTATAACGATTCCACCAGACGCTTCTGCGGTAGGCAAACGCCTATCAGACCTGANCATGCCAACTGAAAGTCTAGTATCCCTCATAGTCACAACGGGAGGGGATACCCGATTCCCAGATGAAATTTTTGAACTGCAACCCAATGATCAAGCTCTGGTAGTTACTACACCNGAGAGAGAACTAGAAGTCCGGAGAGTTTTCACAGGAGTTGACTAAATGCAACGGAATTTGGCATACCTGGGACCGGTTGGAACTCACACTGAAGCAGCAGCAATGCTGTACGATNCCNCAGCAAATTTGATCCCACACTCTTCTATTCGNGACATCTATCAGTCGGTAGTTGACGGTANTGCCAATCAGGGCATTGTCCCTATTGAAAATAGCCTACAAGGTTCCGTTACCGACACNCTTGATATCCTNATTCAAGAAACTNCACTGCTGATATANCAGGAACTAGTAATCAAAATAGAACATAGCTTAATCGCGAAACCCGAGACCGATCCAAGAACCATAAATACTATATATTCGCACCCTCAAGCTCTGGGCCAGTGCAAGTTCTTCCTCGATCANCACTATCCAAAAGCGACNCAGGTCGCATCGTTGAGCACGGCATCTGCCGTCGAACAAGTACTTAAACCAGAATCGGCGAATTCAGCAGCNATAGCAAACAAACGTGCCGCATCAATATATAACGCTGAAATACTGGCTGATAGCATCCAAGACTCCCAAGGTAACGCAACTCGATTCGTCGTCCTAGCCCACGAAGAGCACAAACCTACAGGGGAGGATAAGACGTCTCTTTGCATCGCATTTCAAGGAGATCAACCAGGCTTGCTTTACNACAGCTTGGGGGAATTTGCACGTCGCAACATAAATCTTTCTAAAGTAGAGTCGCGCCCCAATAGGGAAACCTTGGGAAGGTATGTGTTCCTCATTGACCTAGAAGGACACCGATCTGAAGCCCATGTAATAGACGCATTACAGTCACTACGAGAGCATACCGCAAGNGTTAAGATACTTGGCTCCTACCCAANAGCACCCAATAGTTGAAACTCCGATCACTTTTGATTAGAGCAGCCTTNCAGTTTCTCACTATACGGTTTCAGTATTACGAGTGTTATCATCCGGATCATCGCCANCCCGACCCTTNGTGNCAGCTCGTATTTCTTCTACAGCTGCAATCCCTCGATCTCGTGCAAGTGCGGCCAATTCTTCTGCTCTTTCNCGAATTTCAGGCGCACGCTCCGCAGCCTTTTCTCGGATCCATTGNGCCTTCTCACGAAGCTCGGGCATCTTTTCTTCTGCGTTTCTTTTGAGAATTGACCGTGTTTCTTCCCCCGTTTTAGGGGTTAATAAAACACCAACAACAAACCCAGCAACAGCACCAATTACCAATCCAGAGAAAAATCCTGAACCCCCACTANTCTTTCCCATCTTTTTCCCCTTTCCTTCGCGACANCCCTATAATGAGCTTGATAATACTACCTGTAGTCACCAAAANATTCGAAGATCTTCCAAGTTGCCCATGTACTNCCTCAGTGACTTTATTAACNCGATCGGACGCTTCCTTCGTAGACTCTATTATAGGCACCAACTTTCTATACAGCACNAAAGCCATAAAAGTCAGTATCACCAGCAGTACCAATATCAACCCTGAGACGATTATAATGACCAAATCACTCAGAATTGCTAGTAATTCAGCAGCTCCCAATTGTTCACCTCTTAGTGATTAATCGTAACACTGAGGATCGATAGGCGCAACGAATGCTATTTCAAAATNCCATACAATNCCTANCCTGATTTGACTATNCGCCACAAAATTGTTTAGACTTGTGGCAGCACGGCAAATATCAGTGAGGATTAATATGTCTCTAACTATCAGCATAGATCATAAAGCAGCAGATAAAGTGAGGGAATTCGCCGAGCTGGAGAAACTGGAACAGTTCGGACTTCGAGTCGGCGTCAAGGGTGGGGGGTGCTCTGGACTGACATATGTCCTGAATATTGAAGCAGANCCCCGCACGGACGATAAGATNATTGAAGAACACGGAGTNCGTATATTTGTCGATAAGAAAAGCTACGTGTTCCTAGCAGGTACTGTCCTTGAATACGACGACGGTCTCAACGGCAAAGGATTTGAGTTTAAAAATCCAAATGCCAAGAGCACGTGCGGATGTGGCACTTCCTTCTCTGTNTAATANATATGATCNGAANCTGAGCCATATACTAAAGCTAAATTTGATGTCTATTCCACTACCACCGNGCATGNATAGTTTGATGCGATCTTTACCCCAATTACCGAGGGAAGCAAGTGCCTGATACTGCTACCACAGATTCTGTATACATATGGGAGACTGGATATGGTCTGCTNGAGATAGGCGGACCTGATGCTAAAGATCTCCTCCACAGGCTGTCAACGAACGACATTATGAGTCTGGAAGATGGAATATCCACCACTACGATATTCGCCACTCCAAAAGGCCGAATCATTGATCGTGTGCGAATTTCAATCATTGAAGACACCATCTATATGTATACTAGCCCCGGTCTCGCTCATACCATTACTGAGTGGCTAGACAGCTACACATTCATGGAAGACATCACCGTCCATGATTTGACGACAGAAAGCNTAATATTCGAGTTAATCGGATCAGAATCGATGGAAGGTCATCGGTACTGGGAGTCATNTGGNAAACATGTATCCTCCAAACCTTACGTCTCCCTNGACCAAAACCAAGTTNCATCAGTGTANGCAGCCACCAAGCTCCNACAAGACGATAATTCCCCGCAATACAAAGAAATTGCGACGAGGACAAGTGGACCAATAGACCCTACATATCTTATTCATCGCTCACGTAGCGATCCCTTCTGGGCCTATCATGACTTACCCTCTAACTTTAAGTGGATCACTTCCTCTAACCGTGAATCCCTCCGGATTCGCTCGGGAATACCACAATCCCCTAATGAAATTAATCTTCAAACCAACCCNCTCGAAGTTGGACTACGCAGCGATATTGATTTTGAAAAGGGTTGCTATATTGGACAAGAAGTTATACTTCGGCTCGATACTTACAAAAAGGTCAAAAGGCATCTGGTAAGAATAACNCTTGAGACTGAGTCTCCCCCAAANATCGGAAGTAATATAGTTCGAAGTGGTGATTCAGTCCCTTCTGGGAAATTGACCTCTATCNCTGAGAAGATTGAAGGTANAGGGTTTGAAGGATTGGCTCTCGTAAAATCNGCTGTACANGATTTCAATCAGACTTTCGAGATTCATCAAACTGATACAACCTGGAAGGCTAACTTNCACCCACTTTCGCTTTCTGAATAAAACCCTTATCAGATCCCCACCAATGAATATCCNCCATCCACTACCAACACTTGACCCCTAATCATCAATGCATCCTCTGAAGCAAGAAATACTGTCGCCTTCGCTATATCATCCGGNCTTACTAGACGACCAGCGGGAGTTCTTTCTTCAGAAATTTTTTCCATGTAATCCCTGTTTGGAAANTGAGNCAGCGCATCAGTTCTGACCACTCCTCCCGAAACTGCGTTTACGCGGATATCATCAGATGCAAACTCTACCGCAAGATATCGTGTAAGGGATTCCAAGGCAGCTTTTGAGGTACCAACCGCCACATAATATGGCAATACCCTGTTGGATCCAAGACTACTTATATTAACGATTGATCCGCCTGCTGACATCAGCTTAGCCGCCGCGACGGAACATAACCAAGGAGCCTTGACGTTGACATCATGAGTCCAATTCCAGTGTTTTTCCGTTATTTCGTTTACTGAACGCTGAACCCCAGAAGCAGCATTATTAACCAAGCAATCCAAACGACCGTATTTTTTTTCAACTTCATTAAATAGCGCAGTTATATCAGCAGTATTCGCAAGTTGAGCTTTCACACTCAAAACTGGTATCCCTAAATCCTGCAGTTCATCTTCAAGTAAACGCGCAGATTCATAGCTCCGCATATAGGTGAAAGCAACAGCATATCCCTGATGAGCAAATTGCAAGCAAATTGCCCTACCTATATCGCCTGAACCTCCAGTCACAACTACCACTTTTCTCTCTTCCATGTCTTGTAACTATCCCCCCAGACTGCAATCTGCTCTAANCTNGAGACTAATTCATGCCTAAGCCGCCATCGACCCCAACGGTCTGTCCGGTGATGTATGAAGCCCCATCGCTNGACAGAAAATTCACTAAGTTTGCCACATCATCAGCTATTCCAAACCNACCTACAGGGATACGCGACAAGATTTGATTTTGCGTGGTTTGAGAGAGTATTTCTACTATATCAGTAGCGATATACCCTGGAGTGANAACGTTTACTGTAATNTTTCTGCCNGCTACTTCTTTAGCCAAACTCTTCGTGAAACCAATCATCCCTGACTTTGAAGCGGCATAATTAACCTGCCCTGCATTTCCGATGGATCCGACAACTGACGAAATATTAATGATTCTCCCCCACCTTTGCCGCAACATGGTTCTCACCGCAATTTTTGAGCACAAATAAGCACTTTTCAGATTAGTGTTTATGACAGAATCCCANTCATCCTCTGATATTCTCATAAGCAAGTTATCTCTAGTTATCCCNGCGTTATTAACTAACACATCAANAGGACCGAAGTNNTTATTCACGAAGCGAAACATATCTGATACTTCTGCAGACACGCTGACATCAGCCCTCACTGCTATCGCATCTCCTCCCNTGGCAATTATCTNCTCAACAGCTGAATTAGCCTCAGACTCATTAGTCCTATAATTNACCACAACTTTCATAGATGCCGCCAAATTCAAGGCTATGGCCCTCCCAATACCTCTTGAGCTACCTGTAATCAATGCAACTCTTTTGTCTGCCATCGAGTTCATGCCCTCACAATCCCACTATAAAAATCCCACNAACTGCTTACCTTGATCACTGAGGAGTTGACCTTACCCCACGNGACTAGTNATTTGCTCCAGAAAACTGTTGGATTTCTTGTCGCATGTTTTCCAGAAAATCTTGTTCACAAGCATGCTTAGCCAATTTTATCGCACTCCCTATNGCCAAGGCNGCCGACCTCCCGTGGCCAATAATTGTTATACCCTCAACACCTAACAATGGACCACCCCCAAAACTCTCTACCACGTTCGTATTAGAAAAAATCTTTTGTTGAATAGCTGNCATAGTGTCATTATCCAGAATTGAACCTAACTCTTCAGTAATAAACTTCTGTATTGCCAATCCAAGACCTTCNGTGTATTTCATAAGTATATTCCCAATGAAACCATCACAAACAATCACCTTGGGACGATCATCAAATAGGTCCACCCCTTCGACATTACCAATAAACGACANCCCACTTTCCGCAAAGAGGGGGAATGCTTCTTTGATTTGCCTATTCCCCTTCTCATCCTCCGACCCCACACTCAGTGTGCCTATAGACACACTCCCCATATCCAGAACCTTTTCCGCAAAAACTTTGCCCATAATTCCACAATTCAGCAACTGAGACGCCCTAAGGTCAACTCCTGCACCTACGTCCAGAAGAACCACATTAGGATTAAATCCTATCACTGGNCCTGCTAAAGCGGGTCTTTCAACTCCAGGAATTAATCCGAAGCCAAACGTAGAGGCAGCNACAGCAGCTCCAGTGGAACCCATCGTAACACAGGCATCAGCATAGCCATTTTTCACCAAANCGACCGACACGGCAATNGAGGAGTTGGGCTTTTGCCGTAAAGCATTCACGGGCGATTCATCCTCACGAATGACTCCTTCGGAATTAACAACTGAAATTGATTTTGGATCANAATCCTCTTGCTGCAAAACAGGTTCGACCAAATCAGTTTCTCCCACTAGCAAAACTTCTAATGCATCGTCGTTCGTTGCATGTATAGCTCCTTTTATCATTTCCNCNGGAGCTAAATCNCCCCCCATGGCATCAACGGCTATNCGGAAACGCCTTTTGTCTGCACCCATAATCTACCTCTGAATATGTAATACCAATAAATCTGATCACTTTCGGCTANAATNAACTAACCATCNCCTAATNTAACNAACGCACNATGTCATCGACTCATATACTTAGTAGAGCATCAAGGACACCAANCCCAANCNAGCANNNAACTCTTTAACACTTGTGAACATTNCAACTGGNGCTTTCTGANTATCTATTTCTTNATTACACCCACTCAAAACGAGCAGTCCCATCCACGAAAATAGTCCCTTGCTGATCCGCGCAACTAATACGGTATTCAACTATACGCAATCCACTTTCGGTACTATCTGANCTGAATTTTGCACGAGGNAACACTATCGTCCCAACATACACTGGAGCGCGGAATCGTACTTTAAGCGATACCCCNCTCATCATACTTTCTCCGAATTGACNTANTAACATTTCNGCCAAGACTCCGAAGANTAGCATACCGTGAACTATAGTNGCCTTGAAAGGNGTAGTCAGAGCATATTCAGGATCAATATGGATTGGATTATGATCGCCAGAGGCCACGGCATANTGATTCACCCTCTCTTGGGTGAATTCTTCAGTGTGNCCAATAATTTCCTCAGGAATATCAATCATAGTTCCNGATCTGTCTCTAGTGGCACCATAACTACTGTGTCTCCCTGTAATATTAATGTTTCTGCATCACATTTATTATCATAAACATTAAAACTCAACCCTATATGCAAATATCCCCGAACGACTCGAGTCTGAGTCACAGTNGTCAACATACTGANTATCGANCCCAAATTAGCCTGAGCATGAGAAGTTACTGACTGAGACACATGCACAGTGCCAGCAGGAAGACTGAGGGAATCGAGGAGTGACAGAACCGCCCGGGTAGCGATTCCATGAGGCGGTACCCAATCTCTTACGGCACTGTAGTGGGGATTAACTACTGCTATATACCTGCGCGCGTACTCATCATCTATACTGAATTCATTCCGGGTAAGCTGTGTCCCGGGAGTCAGTGCGGTAATGTCAACTGCCATGTTTCCCACCGATCAAAAGCAGCTCAGAGAGTGACTAATGAGACCTCATCNATATACGGTATATCTCGAATCTTATCCAAGGCGTCCTTGTCCAATGTGTCATCCAGCCCNATTATCATCATAGCCTGNCCCCTAGGAGCCTGCCTGCCAACTTCCATGAAACTTATATTGATTCCACATTCACCGGCTACGGTTCCAACTGCTCCAATCAAACCTGGCTGATCCTGATGCCGCGTAACCAAAAGATATTTATTAGAAGGGTCAATATCTACCCAATAGTCATCAATGCGAACAATCCTAGGCTGGTTTCTTAACATCGTCCCTATCACTGTAGTAGAACCACTATCAGTATGAATATCTATAGTTATCAAGTTCCCATAATTTTCTGAATCCCCTGAGATTTTCTCTTCAAGGATTCGCAGTCCTTTTCTTTCGGCTACCAAATGGACATTTACAAGATTGACTCTTTCACTACTCGATTCTTCAAGAACTCCAACTAAGCATGATGCCTTTAACATACTTGTGTCTTCACTAGCGATGTCCCCTTGATATCGTATAGTCAATCCACTGAGTTGGCCTCGCGAAAGCTGCATTGCCAGCTTACCAATAAGCTTGGCTAAGCCAACATACGAATTNGACATACCCTCTGGCCTTGGCGGTGCGAAGCTNGCATTAACAGTATATGGAGCTGGTTCACCCCNAAGAACCATTAGCAGTTGNGCTACTGCCTCACGTGCTACTTCCTCCTGAGCCTCCCGTGTGGACGCCCCAAGGTGGGGGGTTGCTATGACCCGAGGATGATCTATAAGTTGATAGTCAGTTGGCGGTTCAGAATGGAAAACATCAAGCCCTGCTCCGGCAACCCGCTCTTCGTTGAGGGCCTGCAATAGAGCTNTATCCTCAACCAATCCGCCTCTTGCTACATTCAAAATTCTGATTCCAGGTTTTACCAATTTCAGAGAATCAGCATTAAGAAAATTTTCGGTGGCAGGNGTAAATGGAAGATGCAGGGTCAGGAAATCACCTTGTGCCAACAATTCTTCCTTGGTAACAAGTTCTACCCCCAATCTATTAGCATAATCTTGACTAACGAAAGGGTCATATCCCACCACTTTCATTTCCAAGCCTCTAGCTCGTCTAGCAACCTCCGTGCCTACCTTGCCTAACCCAGCTACTGCAAGCACCTTATGCCGCACCTCNACTCCAATAAACTGACTNCTGCTCCATTCCTTGGACTGCAATGACTGATNAGATTGAGGAATGTTGCGTGCCAAGGCTAATAATAACGCNATTGTATGCTCCGCAGCTGCCACAGTATTTCCTGTCGGCGCATTNACTACAGCNATGCCCAAATCCGTAGCCGCTTCCAAGTCTATGTTATCCACCCCAACACCAGCACGGGCAACCACCTTCAAGCTAGTTCCNGCCTNAAGTACTGCCTTGGTGACTTGAGTTTCGCTGCGAACGACTAACCCGTCATATTCCGAAATTCTCGNGATCAATTCATTTTCAGCAAGTCCAGTAGCGATCTCAACCTCAGTTTCTTGAAGTAATAACTCCTGCCCAACATTATGTAGAGGATCTGCTACGAGTACCTTAGGCATACATTCTCCTTTAGATGCTAATTCTGGCTTCCTATAGACTTCAAATCGTTCAACCCTCTATCCAGAGCGCTCAAAGCATCGTCTATCTCTGTTGGTTCAACATACCCTAAGTGAGCAACCCGAACTATTTTACCCGCCAGACTCTGTTGGCCACCACCTAACACTACGTTATANGTCTCNCGAATNTGCTTACTAAGTTGCCTGCCATCAATGCCATCAGGTACNCTTATCGCAGTTACTGTGTTAGACGCGACTCTTTCGTCGGCCAGCAACTCAAGCCCGAGACCTTTTACCTGCGCCCTAGTTTTTTCAGCTAAGGATTTATGTCGTGTATAGACATTTTCAATACCCTCATCCAATATCTTCTTAAGCGATGCCTCCAAAGCGTAAAACACCGAAACTGCAGGTGTCCATGGCGTTTGCCCTCTNGCTAGNTAATCCTTGGCCTTACCTAGATCCAAATAGAATTTTGGTAAATTGGACTGCTCATATGCCTCCCAAGCNCTGGTACTCATTGCAACCATTGCAAGCCCAGGGGGAACCATCCAACCTTTTTGAGAGCCACTAATGACTACATCTGCACCCAATTCGTCGACTGGACACGGAATTGAACCAAGACTACTGACTGCATCTATCAAAAGCAGTCGGTTAGAGTCTTCCTTAACAATCTTTGCAATAGCTTTTATATCATTCGTCACCCCAGTCGATGTTTCGTTATGGGTAACCATAACAGCTTTAATCTCAGGATCTTGACTAAGTATAGTAGCGATATCGCTAGGGGAAGCAGCCTCTCCAAATTCGTAATTCACGCGNTGTACATCAACCCCGTAGACCGAAGCTATATCAGCGAAACGGNTTCCAAACACGCCTATACTTATAGCTAAAACTTTATCACCTGAAGACAGTGTATTNACCACTGCTGATTCCATCGCAGATGTTCCCGANCCAGTTAGAATCAGGAGATCGCCTTTAGTCCCAAACACTAATTTGAGCCCCTCAGTAACATTCGATAATATCGANTGAAATTCTGGACCTCGGTGATCAATCATTTGGCGAGCACCGGCATTNAAAATATCATCCGGTACTGGNGTCGGACCAGGTATACGTAAGTTCACAGTTCCTCCACTTAATTTGTTGTATCATGAGCGTTAAAGCATAACAAAAAGCACTACNATCTGCTAGTCCACAGACATTGATTATGTAATTAAGACAACCTNNTGAATAGTCAATTTTCTGCTATGCCGAAGCAANTTNAAAATGCGAGGGCNATCACACTAATAGCACTATCCGGGCCCATTTATGCCTTCCAATCTTGATTACACTATCATGCTCCACCACAATAGTATCCGCTNTGACCTTTTGCCCNTTTACTTGAACCGCACCCTGTGTTAATAAACGCTTAGCTTCAGATCTGCTATCAACTAGATTATGTTCAAGTAGAAATCGTGTGAGTGTGAGGGTGGCAGTGGTTCCCGTACTCTCAATTTCAATGTGCGGTATTTGTGTTGGAATATTTCCTCGTTGGTATACATTCTCGAAATGGTCACTAGCCTCATTACTAGCATCAATGCCATGAAAATTGCTAACCAGCTGCTTCGCTAAAATCTTTTTCACCTCTAGGGGATTCAGTCGACTTTCTTGAACCTCTATTTTCATTTCTAATAAATCAGCGTCTGGAACATCAGTGAACACCTCTAAGTACGTCCACACCAACTCATCGGGAATAGACATAATCTTGCCATACATTTCTACGGGTAACTCATCAATCCCAATATAGTTGTCTAGGCTTTTACTCATCTTAGCTGTTCCATCAGTACCAGGGATAACGGGAACGAAGAAACAAATTTGCGGATCATATCCCCAAGACTGCTGCAATTGGCGACCAGCCAAAACATTGAATTTCTGATCAGTACCTCCAAATTCAACATCTGCTCGAATCGCTACTGAATCATAAGCCTGAAGTAGGGGGTACATTAATTCGCTCATACTGATCGGATGNCCTTGCGTATAGCGAACCGAAAAATCTTCTCTCGCTAATATTTGAGCCGTAGTAAAGACCGAAGCTAACTTCACCACATCTTCCAAACCAAACTTACCNAACCACTCACTTTGCCAAACCACTTCGGTNCTGGCTCNATCGACTACCTTAAAAAATTGCTTAGTGTAGGTTTTAGCGTTTTCGACTACTTCGTCCCGAGAGATCATAGGACGCGTAACNGATCGTCCACTAGGGTCACCAATTTGTGCAGTCCAATCACCAACAATAAGAACTACATGGTGNCCAGCGTCTTGCAACTGTCTAAGCTTTCGAAGACCTACAACATGCCCCAAATGTATGTCTGGTTTACTCGGATCAAATCCCATTTTGAGTCGCAACGGAGTGCCACGATTTAAGCGCTCAACAAATTCTTTTTCCGGTATAATCTCAGCGACCCCACGCCTTAGGATGAAATCGATATCAGCCATTTGCNAAAAATCACCAACCCTTCGTAACTNCCCCATTTATCGCGTCTTAGATTATNAACATCCGCAACACCCTAAACTGATCCCACGATTCGCAGGGCACCTTCGACATCCAATGCCATTTGTAATTTCAAATCTTCTATGGAATTAAATTCCACCTGATCCCGCAACCGGCGATGAAACTCCATCTTGATAAGTTTGCCGTATATATCAGCACTAAAGTCAATAATAAATGCNTCGACGACACGGCTGTTCACTCCGAATGTGGGCTTGGTNCCCACACTAATAGCAGCAGGCCTTAATTGATCATCGCCAATATCAACTAAGCCCGCGTAAACTCCGTCTGCAGGTGTTACNGATTGAGTGAAGGGGATAACATTTGCAGTGGGGAATCCAAGCGTCCTTCCACGTTGGTCACCAGACTGCACCACTCCTTTTATAAATACTGGATATCCTAACCATTTCCCAGCTCTGTCGACATCTCCATTTTCAATCATAGCCCTAATNGCTGTACTACTTATACCTTTTTCTTCTTCCAGAAACGACTCGACCACGCGAACAGAGAATCCGAGCTCTTCACCTATTNCCCTCAGNACCTCAGGTGTTCCTTCTCGTTGAAACCCTAGAGCAAAATCTGGACCAACTACAAGTTCTCTCATCCTTACCAATTCCACTAGANGACGGCAAAATTCCTTGGCTCGTGTCTGAGACACAGCAATGTCGAATGTAAGTGGCACCACCACATCAACTTGCTNGTTAAGCAAAGCTACCCTGTCTTCAATTACGTTGATTAGCGATATGGGATTGGTGGGAGACAACACGTTTCGGGGATGATCTATAAACGTGATCGCACCAGACAGAGCCTCCAAGCGCTCAGCCTCATCTCTAACTATTCCCATGAGATACTGATGCCCTCTGTGTACTCCATCAAACACACCTATTGCGAAGACTACGTCTTTGCTAGGCCGGGGTTTTGAGAGTTCCTGATCAAGAGGCATATAAGAACGGCAATGCTCTTTCTACATCCCCAAAATTTGGGGGTGATTTCGTGGGTGTGGCGATACTAGCACGCACCACATAAGGCGTCAAGAAATGCAACACTTATCTATTNGTATCTCGTCCGTNTTCTTAGCCTAGCATGTCGTAAGCTGTCTTGATCAACTCTACTGTCTCATCCCATCCCACGCAAGGATCGGTAATTGAGACGCCATACTGTAGATTNCCTGGATCATTTTCATCCAAAGGCTGATTACCTTCGTATAAATTACTCTCCAACATCATACCTGCTATATTGAGATTGCCTGCAACACGCTGCTCCAATAAATCAAGAAACGCCACCCTCTGCAANTTGAAATCTTTGTTGCAGTTAGCATGAGAACAGTCGACTACCAACTGTGTCGGCAAATTCCTTCTACCCAAGCGTTGTGATGCATCAGCAATCGAATCACTATCAAAATTCGGCCCGTTACTNCCACCTCGAAGAACTATGTGGCANTTGGGATTACCATCGGTGACAACCATGGAAGCACGTCCGTTCTCATCAACCCCAATAAAAGCCTGATTGCTCCGTGCGGCAACAACCCCATCAACGGCAAGTTGGATACTTCCCCCCGTGCCATTCTTAAAACCTACAGGCATACTTAACCCACTACTCATCTGCCTGTGAGTTTGGCTTTCCGATGTTCTGGCTCCAATTGCAGCCCACGAGACTAAATCAGCAATATATTGAGGAGTTATTGGATCTACAATCTCCGTGGCAGCTAATACTCCAGTTTTCCCGACTTTAATTAAGAACTCNCGAGCCATCGTTAGCCCGGTGGTAATATCACTACTTCCATTCAAGTGCGGATCATAGATCAATCCNTTCCATCCGACGGTGGTACGAGGTTTTTCAAAATAGACCCNCATTACAATCAAAAGCCGATCTTTGTATGCGTCAGCAAGCTCTTTCAACCGCAAAAGATACTCTTCAGCACTNTCCAAATCATGCAGTGAACATGGACCAGTAATCAACAACAGTCGATCGTNNTTGCCCTGCAATATACGAGCAATTTGATCCCTGCCCTCAGCCACAAAGCCAGCTACCTCGTTGGGAATGGGGAATTTCTCTTGATATTCCTTAGGTGTGGCCAATGGCTCAATTCTCTGAACGTTAACATTATGTAATTGTGACATATCCGTTGTAATCTCCCATAGTATTTAGCTTNAGCTGCTAGGTATCTANCCCTCTTGAGCGTAATCCAACTGCACCATTCAGGTAAACATGCTGGATCTGATCCTGCCCTTTTTCGGTATTCACGAGTATTAGGATGCGAATGCACATTGGCAGCCCATCAGGNACTAACATCTCATGCCCACACATCATTGCACTGTTTGTCCATCCCAAAAGCCTCACGACCTGAGCTGGAAACTCCGCATTCAAATCAGCTGTCGTCGTAAAAAATACTGCAGCCACTTGACTCTCATCTATTTCGTTCNGNTCAATAAGACTGGCAAATAATTCTTGAGAGGCCNCTATAATGGCCTGTTTACTATTCTCCTGTGCGGTTGTTGCTCCCCTTATTCCTCTGACTGCAGACATTTGGTAACCTCTCGCTTTCAAAAGTTGCGCTATTTGAACGGATTTATTTGNTTCCAACAAGTCGGCTATAAAGATCGGCGGCAGCGTCGACTGCTTTATCGTGACCGGCACTATCAATTGTCTGTACGAAAGCACTACCTACTACAACCGTGTCTGCGACTGAACACAACTCTTCCACTTGACTTCTAGTCGATACCCCAAAGCCAACAGCTATCGGTAAATCACTATTNCTTCGAACTGCGTCCATCATCTTATGCAAAGATGCAACATTCAAATCATTGCGCATACCGGTTACCCCTGTGATGCTTACACAATACAAAAATCCCGAAGCCCCAGCACAAGTTGCCTCAATCCGTGCTTCACTACTGGTCAAAGCAATTAATGGCACTAGAGCCATTCCGTACTTCTGGGTCTGGATTCGCATCAACCCACTTTCTTCATGAGGTAGGTCCGGAACGATAAATCCATTGACCCCACTCGANGAAGCTTCTTTCACACACTGCTCTATNCCATAATGATGAATAGTNTTGTAGTAGCCCATTAGAATTAACGGCACAGTCACTCCTTGATCCCTTAGCCTNGCTGACAGTTGAATNCACGCCTTCAAGTTAATNCCATTTTCTAANGAAATCTGACTAGCCCTTTGAATCGTCACNCCNTCGGCCAATGGATCACTNAATGGAATTCCCAATTCGACTGCCGGAGCTCCTAATGCATCAAATTTCTTAACAATCTCAAAGGTGGTCTCTATATCTGGATAGCCTACTGGCACATACGGGATCACCGACGACAATTGCTGNGTTTGAGNCTTTCGTATCGAATTNGTTATATTGATAGCAAGTTCCATTTGCTTAGCCTCAAACGACATAGACTTTTGTCATTAGANACGCTGCGTTCCCTATGATTCAAAATANTTAGAGAAAGGCNTACCACGCTCACTGATTTCTGGACCGGATCAAGATAACATAATTATCCACCAAGAGAAACACAAGACGCCGATAGCATNCGNCTGNNAAAACATCCAATACCTAAGAANTGGGANCTTAGAATCGCAAGATTGGAGTAGNCTGGNACCAANATAACAGTCGTAATATGTCATANGGCTTGCGGGAANCAATTGGATTCAATCTAGGAATTCAATTGGAGGTGCTTGCCTTCTGTCTTGATTGCAGGGGCGAGCACGAGTTCAGCCTGTTGAAATTCACGAATCGTNTTAGCCCCAACCATTCCCATGCACACTTTCAAAGCAGCCAGAAAATTTTGGGTTCCGTTAGTTACAGCGGTTGGGCCATTGATGATTTGATCCAATGGNGCAGTGGTACCAGTACCAACCCGAGTACCCCGTGGAAGTTCAGAATCNTTACCTGCCATACCCCAGTTATACCCTCGCCCTGGAGCCTCTGCGGATTGTGCAAANGGCGTACCAAGCATAACTGCATCGGCACCAGCTACTATAGCCTTACATATATCTCCACCCGTACGGAATCCGCCGTCTGTAATNATGGACACNTATTTACCGGTAGTNGCGTAGTGGTTTTCCCGAGCAGCAGCACACTCAAGCGTGGCAGTGACCTGAGGAACACCCACTCCNGTAACCTCTCGAGTAGTACACGCGGCACCAGGCCCGACACCGACTAAGAGCCCATCTATACCTGTTTCAATCAACTCAAGTGCTGCGTCATAGGTCACGCAATTACCAACCACCAAAGGAACACCTTTTAGCGAAGGTATCAACTCGGAGAGNACCAAACCTTTATAGCTACGCGATATGTGCCTAGCAGTAGTCACCGTTGACTGCACCACTATCACATCNGCACCAGCTTCTACNGCAAGAGGAGCTAACCTTTTGGTATTTTGTGGNGTCACGGAAACTGCGCAAACACTTCCAGATGANTTGATTTGTTGCACACGTGTCTGAATCAACTTTTCATCGATGGGTCTAGTGTATATATCCTGCAGGATGTTCGTAACTGTGGCCTGAGAGGCACTCACTATNGTTTCCAANGCGACCGCAGGATCTTCATATCGNGTCTGAATACCCTCTAGATTCATAACCGCAAGCCCACCTGTTTGATGCATTAAGGCTGCGAACGATGGATCCACTACTGCATCCATAGCAGANGCTATAAAGGGAGTATCAAATGTGCAGGTGCCCAAAACGAAACTAGTATCTGCTAACTCNGGNTTAAGCGTAACGGATCCAGGAACAATNGCGACGTCNTCNAACCCATACGCATTTCGAATTTCTTTAATATACGAAGCCACNTTGTACCTGCAAANGAAAGTGATAGATCGAACTATAACAATCGGCGATGTAAGCAGTCAAGGGATATTTAAGCTATTCAATTTNGAATTTCTTGAAAGACTATTGAGTTAAATTTCACCCAATTGATGGTATATTGTGANCCCATACNAATTTAGATTTAATCGATCAGAACTTCGCTGGGGAAAAATTCGTGACNCATACATTGACTTTTCTTTCCCCAATCTGTGAAAGAGTACTTATACCCGAAGGTGAACTCAATGCACGATCCTAGGCATCAAGGNCCGCTACGATATGATCCAAGCTTAGTAGAAAAGAAATGGCAAACCAGGTGGCAACAAGACGGGCTNTATGAAACCAAAGTGAATAGCGAAACTCCTAAATGGTACGAACTTACGATGTACCCATACCCGTCAGGAGATTTACACATTGGNCATTGGTATGCCATGGCCCCGGCAGATGCACATGCTCGATATAAGCGTATGGAAGGCTTCAATGTCCTTCACCCCATGGGGTTTGATTCCTTCGGTCTGCCGGCAGAGAATGCAGCTATCAAAAGACAAATCCACCCTCACGAGTGGACTATGGCTAATATCGANCGAATGCGTGTTCAACTTCAATCGATANGAGCGATTTACGATTGGGATCGACANATTGTCTGTTCACTTCCTGAATATTACAAATGGAATCAATGGTTTTTCATTAAGTTTTTCAATGAAGGATTAGCCTATAAAGCAAACGCCTCAGCCAACTGGTGTTCCTCGTGCAACACAGTCCTCGCAAACGAACAGGTCTTAAATGGAGCCTGTGAACGNTGCGACACAGTGGTTTACAAGCGAGATTTAAACCAATGGTTTCTTAGAATCACNAAGTATGCNGANGAATTGCTCATCATGGANAACTTGCATTGGCCNGAGAAGATCAAATTGATGCAAAAAAACTGGATTGGNAGAAGCGAAGGAGTAGAAGTTACTTTNGATATTTCCGATCTGGGACTTGATATAACCACACTATCTACATTTACTACCAGAGTTGACACCCTCTATGGGGTAACTTTCGTTGTNCTAGCGCCTGAACACCCTCTAGTTGAACACCTGACCACTNCNGAGAACAAATCATTAGTAGACCAATACATTGACGCTACACGAAAAAAGACGGATATTGATAGACAGTCCACTGAAGACAAGAAAACNGGCGTGTTNCTAGGAACTTATTGCTCCAACCCTCTGAATGGTGCNTCAATACCTTTATTCATCGGAGACTATGTACTNAGCTCCTANGGTACAGGCGTGGTTATGGGNGTTCCNGCACATGACCAGCGAGATNTGGAATTCGCCAAAACGTATAGCCTGCCGATAAAGATAGTCATAGCCGAAAATGATTCCATAGACGNAACAAATGAACTGAANTANGCATGGACGGGATCAGGTAAACTTATAAATTCCGAACAATTCACAGGGATGATGAATACTGAAGCNGCAGAATCCATAACAGCCGCCCTAGAAGCAACTGGACAAGGATCTAGGTCTATTTCTTACCGAATTCGCGACTGGTTAGTTTCCCGGCAACGATACTGGGGGACTCCAATACCTATAATCCATTGTGATAATTGTGGCGCAGTGCCGGTACCAGAAAATGAGTTGCCGGTAATGTTACCTGAAGATGCAGAATTCCTGCCCACAGGCGAATCTCCACTTAAACAACATGCTAGTTTTAAAAATACCACTTGCCCTGTATGCGATAACCCAGCTGAAAGAGAAACCGACACGTTGGACACGTTTTTTGACTCGTCCTGGTATTTCCTACGATACACTGATCCATCAAATAGCAATGCTCCGTTTGACCTGAACCAAGTTAATGCCTGGGGTCCGGTTGATCAGTATACCGGNGGGGCCGAACATGCAGTCATGCATCTCTTATACGCGCGATTCTTCACTAAAGTGCTNCGCGACCTTAAACTAATACAATTTGGCGAGCCCTTTATTCGACTTTTCAACCAGGGCACCATTATCGCGAACCAACAGAAAATGAGTAAATCTCGCGGAAATGTAGTATCGCCTGACGAATACGTAGAACAATATGGTGCTGATGTTGTTAGAACCTANCTAATGTTTCTAGGGCCATGGGATCAGGGGGGCGAATGGAACGATGGTGGCCTCAATGGAATTATAAGGTGGTTTAATAGGTTATGGGATTTGGTTATGCTTGATCATGGAAATCTGCAGTCAAAAGAATTTGTTGACGATATTGAATTCCAAAGATCACTCAATAAGACTATAAAAAAAGTGCGTGAAGATGTAGCTGAGTTCAAATTCAATACAGCANTGGCATCNTTGATGTCACTGACCAACGATATGGCACATCATTGGGACAAAGGNACAGTGAACCTNACTACCTGGAATGACAGCNTTACTGCAATCNTGTTATTGTTGGCCCCGATAGCNCCTCATATATCNGAAGAACTTTGGGAGAAAACGGGGCATGTCACCAGTATCCATACAGAAGGGTTGCCCAATTGGGACTCTGCTCTCGCATATGATGAAACTATCACTCTCGTTNTCCAGATAAATGGCAAAGTTCGAGACAGAGTGATGACCACTGTCGACATAACTCAATCAGAAGCCGAAGAGTTGGCTCTTGCCAGCTATCGGGTCCANCAGCATTTAGAAAACCGTACGATCAAGAATATTATTTTCGTCCCAGGTCGTTTAGTCAACATAGTGATATCCTAAATAGTAGCTAAATTGGATGCAACTTAACTGTAATAACACCCCATCAAGCAAGAGTCAAAATACATCTATAGGCCACCGCACTAGATGGCCCTTCGGCNTTGTTGACAAGCGAAGTTTACGAATGATATAACACCAGAGTTAGCCACAATTTTACTACCTACTCAGGAGTTGATACTTATGCCANCCAACATACTCGTATGCGTCAAGCAAGTAATGGATCCCGAGACCCCAATGTCTCAATTCAAGATTGATGGTGCCACAAAAAGAGTTCTGGACCCCCAAGGAGTGCCCCCNGTACTTAATGGTTTCGACGAGAACGCCATGGAGGCNGCTCTTCGTATAAAAGAAAATGATGGAGCAACCGTATCAGTCATATCCATTGGAAACCAATTCGTCATGGACGTCATAAAAAAACCCCTATCAATGGGAGCTGACGAACTAACACTGCTTCAAGATGATATTTTCGATGGGCTAGATGCATTTGGNACGGCTAAATCTCTCGCATCGGCAATTCAGAAAATGGGAGACTTTGATCTGATCCTATGCGGCAGGCAGGCGTCTGANTTTGATCANGCCCACGTCCCATTAGGNATAGCNGAAATACTCGGGNTNCCCTGCATAACCATGGCGTCGGACGTCCAAGTCNCCGACGGNAAAGTAAGGGTTGAGCGCAAACTCCCCGACGGATACGAAGTTCTAGANGCAANCCTCCCGGCNGTGGTGACAGTGAGCAACGAACTCGCTCCTGTCCGATACCCTACCCTCAGAAACATTATGCAAGCCAGTAGAAAGCAACCTAATTCCATGTCGTTGAGCGACATAGAAATAGACGCTGCTGCACTAAATGGCGGATTAGAAATCCAAGATCTGTACATACCTGTCTCAGACGTCGTATGTGAATTCATAGAGGGAGAAGATGAGGAAGATGCAGGGAGGAAACTAGCCCTTAAGCTACGTGAAGTAAAACTAATATAGTCACATGCCTGAACATGGCAAAATTAGACTTAATATGAAATTGAGAAAATCAGCAATCCACAAAAGAGGAGAATAAGAATGGCAAGCAATCAAACAGCGCTAGTAATTGGAGAACTTACAGATACAGGATCATTAGACAGTATCACTGGTGAACTACTCGCGGCTGCTAGTCGAGTAGCTGACAGTATAGAATGTCTGCTGCTTGGTGCAGGAGCAACAGAAGCAGGACAACAAGCCATACAACTAGGAGCAACGAAGGTCCACGCCTCTGAAGACGCTTTATTAACAAACATTAACGTTGACGCAATGGTAGAGGCAGCACATCAAGCTGCAAGCCAAATCAACCCGACAATAGTGCTGGTTGGCAAGACTTTAGTTGGACGGGACTTAGCGCCTCGGCTCGCATTTCGATTTGATGTACCACTGGTTCAAGACTGCATTGATATCGCGGTAGATGGAGAACAAGTAGTTGCAACGCGCCCTGTCTATGGAGGCAACGCTCTGGCTAAAATAGCCTGCAGCAAAACCCCACAGGTCCTAACTATGCGTCCAAAAACATTTGACCCATTACCTGCAGATGCGTCAAAATCAGGTGAAGTCGTTCAGATATCGCTCAATATTGATGCAAGCGTTCAAAGGGTTAGTCAAGTTGAGCGAATAACGGAAGAACAAGAAGGCGAAAAACTTGAAGAAGCAAAGATTGTGGTAGCCGTTGGACGAGGAATCGCTGACCCAGCAAACCTCCCCGCATTCGAAAGTCTGGCAAAAACTATGGGCGCAGCACTTGGAGCCTCTCGTGCAGTAGTTGATGCAGGCTGGCTAGATCATAGTTATCAAGTCGGGCTCACGGGCAAGAGCATTGCTCCTGAACTTTATCTAACGTGGGCAATATCCGGCGCAAGTCAGCACATGGCGGGTTGCACCAACGCCAAGAATATCGTCGCTATCAACAAAGATCCAGAATGCAACATATTCAAAGAAAGCCGTTTCGGAGTAGTTGGAGATTGGGAGAAAGTCCTACCAGGATTCGCTGCTATGCTGTCCGAAATGGGTGTTGCTTAATCCCAGAGACTAAAGGTCATAAGGATTTAACTTGGACGGTGGATTCAGATTTGACCTAGATAAAATCAAACAGCACGTGCGATCGGCAGATGTCATAAGCATACATCTGCCGATCCTAAGGCGCACAATTCTGGTTGATACACGACACGACTACAGTACACCTCCTTTCATTGACCTAGTTCCTATGGCCTCATCCCTAGAAGAACGGTTTGCAGCGATTCAGACCATGCGCCCCGATTTCCCGAAACCAGAATCCGTAACTGCCCTCCCATGGCCAGGAACAGCATCAGGACTTATTCATTTTGGAGTAATATCCTGCATACTGGAAAGATTTGCTCACACGATTCACGCCCGACCAATGCAATCGAAAATTCATGAAGTATTATCTAAAGTAAAAACACTCGAACGAATGGAAGGGATTGAAGCAATCACCGGAAATGGTTATTACCCAATATGGACACGAGGCCACTAGGTGGCCGAGTAGATATCAAACAGGAGAAGGCCGGCCCCTAGCATCCCAGCCTGATCACCAAGGCTACCAATGCTAACCCGAAGTCCCTTCGTCATGGGCCCGAAAGCCGTTTCTCTCAGCGACTCAGAGATCGGACTTAGTAAATCATCTGTCCATGAGCTCAACCCCCCACCAATCACTACAGTATCAGGGTTCATAATATTCACAACACTACCCAGTCCGGTACCTATGTTCTTTCCAATACGATCAATCGTTTCCACGGATACGACCCACTCAGATCCCACTGCATTTGCATACCTTTGAGATTCTCCAGAAGCTCTTTTCCACATATCATCATACGCGTCTAGCACATGGATATTACTAAGATATGTCTCTATGCCGGATCCAGAATTCATAGCTTCTAAGCATCCGGATTTTCCACAGGCACACATGAATTCAGACCCTGCATAAATATGCCCTATCTCCCCAGCAAACCCCCCACTCCCCCGATAAAGACTCCCATCAATAATTAAACCCCCACCAATGCCAGTCCCTACGGCAACATAGATCATATTTTTTGCACCGACACCTGCTCCTAAACGGTACTCAGCTAAACAAGCAGCTGCAGCATCATTTTCTACATAATGTATGCCTGGCAATCTATTATGAAGCATATCCAGAAACGAAATCCCCACATAATTGCTCAAATGGGGAGAGGCCTCCATACCTCCGAGTGTCTGATTAACTAAACCCGCGAAAGCTATCGAAACCCCGACGAACGAATCCGGTGACCTAAAATAATCTTTGCAATCAACATATAACCTATTGATATTGTCAATTAACATTTCAGGATTTAGCCTACGAGAATCCAAATCCTTGATTCTCTCCACAATTCGACCATCTGAAGACATTATTCCTAACCGAGTATTAGTCCCACCAATATCACCAACCAGCGCAAAGCGCTCAGGTTGGTTTCCCTGACGAACATTTTTCTCCACGTTATAGCCCCATCTTAGGCGCGCTTTCAGCGTGTCTTTTTATTGAGCGGAGTTGGTCAGTGATCCAGTCGTCAACACAAAATGACAACTCGTCTTCCTTTGTATCCATTCCATCCAATTCAATACATGCTCCCACGTGAGCCCCATCAAGAATATCCACAACTGTAAATTCGATCTTCAGATAGACTTCCTGAACACTCCCAAGCATACATATATAATCTGGAGCCTTCAATTCATGCACGGCAAGACTAAATACCCCAAATCCCATATCGCAAAGAATAGTTGTTCCCTCCTCCATCGGCTCTATACCAACACCGTTAGGGTGAAACTGTGGGGCAAACCATCTAGATCGACTAGAAAAATTACGGAGAGATTCCCAAGCTGTTGTCCCAAAAGCGAACACAATAATACCGTTTGACCATGTCCTCACAGTACCTCCTCAGAAAGAACGATTCGTGGCGAACATGTTACCCCACTTTGAAGCTGAGGGTGTAAGAAATTTATGGCTATTGCTGTTTACCTATCCAGTAGGCACAAGAATATTGACACAACCCCCCCTCTCTGCTAGAGTGGCGCGGTGCTGCCTCACAGCAGGCAGTTAAATCGCACGCGCGCCGACCGCGCCAATTGGAACAGAAAATGGGTACTGTAAATCAACTTATCCGAAAAGGCCGAAAACGCCAAGTAAAAAAACCAAAGGCTCCTGCTTTGAGGGTGTCATCAAACTCCCTCATAACTAGAACCTTCACTACCAAAGGGAATCCACAAAAGAGGGGTGTGTGCGTACAGGTTCGTACGGTCACTCCCAAAAAACCAAACTCCGCCCTGCGTAAGGTAGCTCGTGTGCGACTGACTAATGGAATGGAAGTAACCGCATACATACCTGGTGAAGGACATAACTTACAAGAACACTCAGTGGTACTGATTAGAGGTGGAAGGGTCAAGGATCTACCTGGAGTTCGTTACCACGTCATACGGGGAACNCTGGATACCGCCGGAGTGGATAACCGGAAACGTGGNCGCAGTAAATACGGCACTAAGAAAGACTANATANGCACCTGNATTCCGNGCCTTCTATAGCGNAAGCAAACCATATCTTAACTGACAAAGGAAAAATTTAGAGTAATCATGGCAAGAAGAAGACGAGCTGAGATTAGAGCAGGACAACCAGACCCCAAGTTTGGGAACGAGGAACTGTCCCGGTTCATAAATAAAGTGATGCTTAACGGTAAGAAAACAGTTGCGCAACGAATAGTATACAGCGCCCTTGATTCCGCTGGTAACTCCACGANTCAAGCTCCGATAGACGTATTTGAACAAGCTATGCGCAACACTACCCCAGCCCTAGAGGTTAAGCCTCGCAGGGTAGGGGGGGCAACCTACCAAGTGCCAGTCGAGGTTAGATCACGANGGGCAACAATGCTTGCGATGCGTTGGATTATCAACTCCGCCAGAGCTCGCGCTGGTCGCCCAATGGCTGAACGACTTGCTCAAGAACTCCAAGATGCGTCTAGAGGTCAGGGAGCAGCAGTAAGGCGTAAAGAAGAAATGCATAGGATGGCTGAGGCAAANCGTGCCTTTGTACACTACAGATGGTAAATATTAGATAAGACCTCGGACAAACAACNGATTCCCGTCTTTGAAACACCCCATCNAGTACGTGTCCTTGGCACATCGCGCCCCACNTCTAGTGTGAGGGCTTATAGCAAANTAGCCAGNAGCACTGGCTAGAGAGGGTCTAAAGGTCTAGTAGNCATATGTCAGATAAATCAGATCTATCAAATGTTCGTAACGTNGGATTCATAGCCCANATAGATGCAGGGAAAACTTCNGTAACAGAGCGCGTCTTGTACATCACTGGAATAACCTACAAGGTCGGCACTGTCGACCAAGGCACCGCAGTTATGGATTGGATGGCACAAGAACAGGAGCGGGGAATAACTATCACCGCAGCAGCCACNTCTACCGAATGGGATGAGCACAACATCAATATCATTGATACGCCTGGGCACGTAGATTTTACTGCCGAAGTNGAGAGAAGCCTTCGTGTACTAGACGGAGGNGTNGTCATACTAGATGCAGTAGCAGGAGTTCAATCCCAATCAGAAACTGTCTGGAGACAGGCTGACAGATACGGCGTACCAAGAATCTGTTTCGTCAATAAAATGGANCGAACNGGCGCAGATTTCTTCGCTTCTGCNGAATCAGTAANAACCAGACTNGGAGGGCAACCTGTGCCCGTACANGTTCCTATAGGTTCCGAAGGCGATTTCATAGGAGTTGTGAATCTAATTACCGGAGAGGTCACAATATACNAAAGCCAAGACAAAGGCCTGCCAGAGATGGTTAAACAAACAATAGATGACCAATCAGAAGGAGTTCAAGCATCTTTTAAGGAGAATAGGGATCTCCTTCTAAACTCAATAGCGGACAACGACGATCAGTTTCTNGAGNTATACCTTGAGGATACTGCCCCATCATTATCAGACATCCACTCGGCTATNAGAAGAGCCACTCTTAANAANCTAATAACACCTGTCTTCTGTGGATCCGCCAAAAACGGCATCGCTGTTGAACCACTTCTGGATGGGATAGTCTCCTATCTCCCGTCTCCTGAAGATGTTCCCCCTGTCACAGGAACCAACCCTGGAGACGAGTCAAGCATTGAACGACATGCACATGACGAATCATTCACTGCNTTGGCGTATAAAGTTGTNACNGACCCATTTGCTGGAAGACTGGTATACCTGAGAGTGTATTCAGGCCANGCAAAATCAGGCGCAATGGTCTATAANGCCACAAGAAAGAAAATGGAGCGACTCGGACGCGTGCTCCGTATGCATGCCAATCACCGAGAAGAACTTGAGGTGATCGTTAGTGGNGATATACCCGCAGCCGTAGGACTCAAGGAAACATTCACTGGGGATACTCTCTGTGACCGAGAAACCGCCATTATCTTAGANTCTATAGATTTCCCAGAGCCAGTTATCTCAATTGCCGTTGAGCCTCAATCACGACCTGATCAAGAAAAACTTGCGCAGAGCCTTATAAAACTTGGNGANGAAGATCCGACTTTCCAAATCCGGCATGACNCCGAGTCAGGNCAAACAGTCATAGCGGGAATGGGGGAACTACATCTCGAAATACTACTAGACCGCATGCGAAGAGAATTCGGAGTAGAAGCNCGAACCGGCCAACCCAAAGTAAGTTATCGAGAAGCAGTAAACCAGCAAGCTAANGGAGACGGNAAATTCGTNCGGCAGTCAGGTGGGCGTGGCCAATATGGGCATGCCGTTCTAACTATTGAACCTCTTGAAAGAGACTCCGGCATTCAATTCGAAAATAAAATCACTGGTGGCGCAATACCCAGAGAATATATCAAACCTGTAGAAAANGGGGCTAAAGAGGCTCTAACCTCTGGAATACTAGGGGGCTATTCCGTCGTTGACGTGAAAATAACCCTCACAGACGGAAGTTTCCATCCCGTCGACTCTTCAGAAATGGCCTTCCACATAGCGGGATCTATGGCTGTTAAAGAAGCCTTAAGGCGGGCAGGATGTAGCTTATTAGAACCCATAATGGCTGTGGAAATTACNACCCCAGAAGACTTTCTTGGAGACGTTCTGGACGATCTCAGCCGACGANGAGGTCTAATTGGAGAAGTAAGGCTTGACCGCGTTGGCCAAATAGTGCAATCTATGATACCTCTNGGTGAAATGTTCGGCTATGCCACCGACCTTCGCTCATTAACTCAGGGCAGAGCTGGACACTCNGTGCAATTCAGTCACTACGATCAGGTCCCTGCAAANCACGCTGCCAAAGCNCTTGCAGAAGCCTAAGGGAATATTGGAAAGATAGCAAAGGAATACTTATGGCCACCCNAAAGATGCGAATAGTCCTGAAATCGTTTGACCACAAAAGCCTCGACCTATCGGCGGTGCAAATCGTCGACGCAGCCGAGCTAACTGGTGCCTCCGTTAGAGGTCCAGTGCCTTTGCCCACAACTATAAAAAGATTCTGCGTAATTCGAAGTCCTCACGTNGACAAAGACTCACGAGAGCACTTCGAAATTCGCACACACAAAAGACTGATTGATATAGTGNAACCAACTTCAAAAACCGTGGACGCCATGACCAGACTAAACATCCCAGCAGGCGTAGATATCGTTATAAAGCAATAGGAATAGCAAAGATGATCAATGGTATTTTAGGTAAAAAATTAGGCATGACTCGANTTTTCGAAGAAAACGGAGCGGTAACGCCAGTGACAGTCGTAGAAGCTGGNCCCTGCACGATAACTCAAATCAAGACTCGGGTAATTGACGGGTATGATANAGTGCAGGTTGGTTTTCAAGAAACCAAGAAACTCAACAGCCCCCAGCGGGGACACCTAAGACGATCCGGTGGGCTNTTTCGTGAACTCAGAGANTTGCCAGTATCTGACCTTGAAGATCTAGAAGTTGGACAAACNATTACGGCAGATATCTTCACTCCAGGAGAAATAATCAAAGTAACTGGAATTTCAAAAGGTCGTGGATTNGCTGGTGGAGTAAAACGGCANGGATTCCGCGGTGGACCAAAAACCCACGGACAGTCTGACCGACATAGAGCCCCGGGATCAATTGGAGCAGGAACATACCCAGGGAAGGTGTTCAAAGGCCTAAAAATGGCAGGGCACATGGGCATGCAACAAGTAACTGTGAAGGGACTTCAGGTCGTTCAGGTAGATCAAGCTCGCAATTTGCTACTTATCAAGGGTGCAGTCCCTGGGCCACAAGGTGGCGTAGTGGCAATATACAAAAACTAAGAAAGTAAGAACAGTGCAACACAAACTCAANAATACTAATGGTGATGATATCGGTTCAATAGANCTTGATGACTCTGTTTTTGGCGTACCTATGAACACCGGNCTTGTTCATCAAGTTATGGTTGCCCACCGAGCTAACGCCCGAAAAGGCACAGCACATACCAAAACCAGAGGAGAAGTCTCAGGTGGTGGACGGAAACCACGTCCACAAAAAGGATCAGGCCGATCTCGTCAAGGCAGCATACGGTCCCCACAATGGAAAGGTGGTGGCACTGTATTCGGNCCGAGGGTGCGAAGCTACAAGCAGCAAACCCCGAAAAAAATGAGACGCCTCGCCATACGNTGCATGCTAAGTGANAAGGTAAACAANGAAGCNCTGACGGTGATTAATGATTTTACCCTNGATTCATTTAGCACCAAAAGCGTGATTACTACGATGAATCAACTGGGGTTGCCCGCATCGGTACTTATAGCCACAGGTGACATTGACCGGAACGGCGAAGCNGCTGATATAACNCAGGCACAACTCAATTACAGAACCTTACATAGGTCCGCACGNAATATCGCAAAAGTAAGAGTAACCAAAGCATCATTACTGAACGTCTTAGATTTGATTAATTATGATCACCTCCTGATGACNGAAGATGCAATTGCCAAGGTTCAGCAACTCTGGGCTCAGCCCAAAACCAGCCCTAATCGGAGCGAAGAAAACAATTAGATGAACATTTANGAAGTCTTAAGACAGCCAGTTATCACTGAAAAGAGTACGTACCTGCAAGAACAGGACAAATATGTTTTCGAAGTTGCCCTAACTGCTAACAAGGTTCAAGTGCGACAGGCAGTAGAGAAAGCCTTCGGAGTAAAGGTGCTCGCGGTGAACATAGTGACCAAACCAGGAAAACATAAAAGGTATGGNGTCAAACTATACAAAACGCCAAAGCGGAAGAAGGCGATAGTTAAGCTTCAACCCGGNAACCGNATTGAATTTTTCGAGGGAGCGTAGATTAAGGGAAAATGCCACTAAAAGTACTCAAACCAACGAGNCCCGGACAGCGAGGTACAGTCACCTACACGTTCGAGGAAATAACAAAAAAACGCCCNGAACGCTCTCTTGTGGTGTCTTTAAAAAAGCATGGAGGNCGNAACGCTCANGGACGAATCACAGCCCGTCACAGAGGCGGTGGATCACGCAGACTCCTTCGCATCATTGACTTTAAGCGCAACAAGACAGGAGTGAAAGGCAAAGTCACTGCCATAGAATATGACCCTAATCGGTCTGCCCGGCTCGCTCTCATCCAGTACGAAGANGGGGAAAAACGTTACATACTCGCCCCAAACAACNTGGCAATTGGCTCTGAAATCGAATCCGGACCGGAAGCTGAAAACCGTGTGGGAAACGCCATACCTCTTAGGTTCATACCCACNGGGACCATGGTACATAANATTGAGATGCAACCAGGGAAAGGCGCTCAGTTGGTAAGAAGTGCTGGAGTCGCCGCTCAAGTCATGGCAAAAGAGAATGACTACACCCTACTTCGAATGCCNTCNGGCGAAACAAGGTTAATCCTTAGCGAATGTATGGCCACTATAGGGCAAGTAGGGAATTTGGATCATAAGAATGTAAAACTTGGCAAAGCCGGTCATAACAGGCATCGGGGCATTCGNCCTAGAGTTAGAGGTACTGCTAAGAATCCTAATGATCATCCNCATGGAGGTGGTGAGGGACGTTCTGGGATAGGTATGATACATCCCAAAACCCCCTGGGGAAAACCAGCCCTCGGAGCACGAACTCGTAGAAACAAGAAAACATCAAAATTTATCATAAGAAGACGATACGAGAAATAACTAACAAAGGGAGGGAACGTGTCACGGTCGATCAAAAAGGGACCTTACGTACACCCAAAATTAGATAAAAAAGTTAGACAGGTACAAGAATCTGGAAGTCGAACGGTCATACGAACTTGGGCCAGAGCTTCCATGATCATGCCCAACATGGTGGGTCTGACAATTGCGATCCACGACGGTAGGCGACATGTGCCTGTGTTCATAACCGAAAATATGGTAGGGCATCGTCTNGGTGAGTTTGCTCCAACAAGAACATTCAGGGGGCATATATCCAAAAGTGAACGCACATCACAGGTCCGGAGATAGGAAACAACCATGGCAGTACGGTCAGTTAGGAAAAATATAAAGGGTTCTGCGAAAAAATACCGCCGAATCATCAACTTAATAAGGGGAATGCGAGTATTAGACGCTTCCGCAGATTTGAGCCTTATGGCTAGCCCAATGGCTAACGAAGTAGCTAANGCCGTCAAGTCAGCTCAAGCAAATGCAGAAAACAACGACATGCTCATCCCCTCAAGGCTAAGAATAGCCGAAGCATTCGCTGACGAAGCTCCTAGGTTAAAGCGCTATAAGCCACAGGCACGGGGCAGGGTGTTCCCAATCATAAAACGCAGAACGCATATCACAATAGTNTTGGAAGAGGTTCAATAAAATGGGACACAAAACACATCCTATAGGCTTTCGATTAGGAGTCAACCGGGACTGGGATGCTAAGTGGTTCGCNGGAAAGGCGTCTGATTTCCGTANGCTTATCCAAGAAGATATACAGATACGTCAACGCATATCTGGCTACTACAAGGACGCCGGTATTGCTANGGTCGAAATAGAGCGTGGTAGTGGAGATCTATCCGTCTCAATCCACACGGCAAGACCTGGAATAGTCATCGGTCGCCAAGGCCAANGAGTCGAAGAATTACGCAATGCCCTCACCAAACTAACAGGGAAACGAATACGATTGACCATCCAAGAAATCAAACAGCCAGAAATTAGTGCCCCCATAGTAGCGCGAAATGTTGCCGATCAACTGGAACGCCGTATCGCCTTTCGCCGCGCTATGAGGCAAACAGCTACCCGTACTATGCAATCTGGTGCCCAAGGCATCAAAATAATTTGCTCAGGGCGACTNGCTGGGGCGGACATCGCCCGNAGNGAAAAGGTAATGATGGGCAGGGTACCCTTGCACACCCTTCGAGCAGACATTGACTACGCNATAGCAGAAGCGGGCACAGCAATGGGTAGAATCGGAGTCAAGGTATGGATTTACAAAGGAGAAATTCTCCCTGAACAACGCCAACGCCCTACAAATGAATCAGAAANTGGAACAAGCTTTGGCAATGATCAGGCTAACGAGGAGCTAGCTACAAATGCTACAACCCAAGAGAGTTAAATGGAGAAAAATGCAAAGGGGGAAAAGGAGGGGCATAGCCACCACTGGATCCACACTGGCATTCGGCGACATGGGTCTCCAAACAACTGAAAACGCATGGATTACGGCACGACAAATTGAAGCAGCTCGACGTACCATAACTCGCCACGCAAGGCGCGGCGGNCAGGTGTGGATCAGGATATTTCCTGACAAGCCTGTNTCCAAAAAGCCTCTTGAGGTACGTATGGGAAGTGGNAAAGCAGCTACAGACCAATGGGTGGCGGTGGTTAAAAGAGGTCGANTCCTCTTCGAAGTAGGGGGAATCCGGGAAGATGTAGCGATTGAAGCTCTCCGGCTTGCGTCACATAAGTTGCCCACAGGCACCAGAGTGATAACAAGGGAAAATATTTAGGAAAGGTCATCAACATGACAATTCAAGAGATTAGGGAACTATCAGATGNTGACCTGACGGCTAGGCTGGAAGATTGCTATCGCGACATCATGAATATCAGATTCAGAATCGCGACACGCCAAGTCCAGNATGTACACCTTCCGAGAGCGATGCGAAAAGATATAGCCCGAATCAAAACCGTTATCACTGAAAGAGGGATAGGACAAACCTCATGAGCACTATAAANAGAAAAAAACTCGTCGGAAAAGTGGTNTCCAGTAGCATGGATAAGACTGCTGTTGTATCCGTAGAATGGCGNCAGCGCCATCCCTTGTATGGGAAACAAGTCAAGAGAATAACAAAAGCTTACGCTCACGACGAACGTAACGAATGCCAAGATGGCGACGTCGTGGCAATAACAGAGACACGGCCACTCTCCAGAACCAAGCGATGGAGAATCGTCGAAATCCTGAGTAGGCAAGCGCTATCTGCTGAAGAAACAGCGCAAAGTCTGAGCGATCCTACTCTGAGTGCTGAACCAAAAGAAACTGAAAATGTAATTGAAGAAATCGAAACCGCTACCATCTCAGAAATTGAAGAAGAATAAATTCGGGAGCTATTGCAGTGATACAAACGTACTCGCGACTGACCGTCGCAGACAACTCAGGTGCAAAAGAAATTATGTGCATCAACGTACCCGGTGGCACAGGCAAGCGATACGCTCGTGTCGGTGACGTGATAGTGGCAGCTGTAAAAGATGCCGCACCAAACGGAGCCGTAAGAAAGCATGAAGTGGTCCGAGCTGTAGTAGTGCGCACAAAATCCCCTGTGCGTCGGCCGGATGGCACCTACATAAG
Source organism: Chloroflexota bacterium (assembly GCA_002717565.1). GTDB lineage: Bacteria > Chloroflexota > Dehalococcoidia > Lucifugimonadales. The sequence goes on along the minus strand of PBAZ01000001.1, from coordinate 216,099 downwards.
ATTTGATGATAATGCGGCGGTAGTTCTATCCGACAGGCTTATGCCGCGGGGTACCAGAATATTCGGTCCAGTTGCTAGAGAGTTGAGGGATAAAAACTATATGCGCATTATTTCTCTGGCACCAGAGGTCTTATAAAATGAGAGTCAAAACCAACGATACAGTGCAAATAATTAAGGGAAAGGACCGCGGGAAACGGGGNGCCGTTATAAGNCGCGATCCAACAGCCAACACTNTAGTGATTGAAGGATTAAATTTTATACAGCGCCACACAAAAGCAAGCAACGAGCTGCGCCAGTCTGGCATCATCCAGNGAGAAGCAGCTATCAACGCTGCAAACGTAATGCTTGTATGCCCACACTGNGATCAACCTGTCCGAACATTGATAACAACCGTCGATGTNTCAGGAAAAGAAACCCATGTTAGAGCGTGTAAGAAATGCCAAGAAGTAATAGACCAACCAAACTAAATACCGAAGAAAGCGCAACCAAACCCAAGACTCGCAACACTCGCAAGAAAGCAGTTGCGAAAGAAGAGGTGGTCGCAGNTGAGCCCAACACAGTCTCTGTGAGAAGGATGCGACAACTGTATCGAGATCGNGCTGTGCCCCAACTCCAATCCACATTCGGATATGAGAACCCTATGGCAATNCCCCAGATAAAAAAGATCGTTATCAATATGGGGCTAGGAGAGGCACTAACAAACGGACGGGCAATCGAAAATGCAACTCAAGACCTTACTCTGATCTCAGGGCAGAAACCTGTAGTCACCCGAGCACGAAAGTCTATCGCTACATTTAAGGTAAGGGAAGGAATGGCACTAGGATTGATGGTTACGTTGCGCGGACACAGAATGTACGACTTCTATGATCGNCTAGTCAACGCTAGCCTACCTAGAATCCGAGATTTCCGTGGAGTTTCCCGAGGAAGTTTTGATGGGCGCGGTAATTTNTCTCTGGGCATAAGGGAACATGTGATTTTCCCAGAGATTGACTATAATACTATCGACAGAATAAGACCCTTGCAGGTGATTATTGTAACTAGTGCCAACACAAACGAAGAGGCAATAGCCCTGCTTGAGGGCATGGGTATGCCATTTGCCCGAGAAACGGCGGGTAGCTAGACTAACCCGAAGAATTTTGACTAAGGTGAAACTTACGTGGCAAAAACATCGAAAATAGCTGCTTGGAGAAAGCCTAATAAATACAAAGTACGGGAGCATAACCGGTGCAACGTATGNGGTCGNCCTCGAGGATACATACGCCACTTCGGNCTGTGTCGTATTTGTTTCAGGAATCGTGCGCTCCTAGGNGAAATACCTGGAGTTCGGAAAGCAAGCTGGTAGGAACAGAGAGAGTGATATGACAGACCCAATAGCAGACCTACTAACCCGAATAAGAAACGCAATAATGGCTGGACATACGTCCGTGATCATGCCNTCATCAGAGATCAAACTCGCTATAGTCAAGATACTCAAAGATCAAAGATTCATACGCGATTATGACCTTGCGCGAGATCCGAACGGNCGCAGACGAATACGCCTACAACTATCTTATGACCAACAGCGCAACTCCACAATAACAAACCTAAAAAGAATCAGCAAACCAGGTTTGAGAATATATGTTAAGAAAAATGACATTCCTCGCCCAATGGGAGGGCTTGGTCTGACTATCCTNTCTACATCGAAAGGTGTTATGACGGGAAAACAAGCATGGGAATCCGGATTGGGCGGGGAATTACTCTGCCAAGTTTGGTAGCAAGAAAATCAACAAACAGGAGAAATGATGTCGNGAATCGGCAAAATGCCAATACAGGTGCCNAACGGGGTAGAAATAAATATCGACCCAGTATCGGTCTCCGTTAAGGGNCCNCGCGGGAATTTGGAAATGCCGATACCAGTAGGTATAAAGTGCGCAGTTGAAGACGCAACCGTCAATGTTACCCGTGAAGACGATCTAAAACACACGAAGGCACTGCACGGACTGACCAGAGCACTCCTNTCCAACATGGTTACAGGAGTNGATTCCGGTTTCCGCAGATCGCTTGAGCTTGTTGGAGTTGGATACCGAGTTCAACAAAACAATGACAGTATTACCCTTCAGGTCGGATTTAGTCACAACGTAGANTTNGATCCNCCAGAAGGAATAAAACTCGAGGTTGAAGGAACAAACAGAATCCACGTAGATGGAATAGACAAGCAAGTGGTAGGAGAAGTGGCAGCCAGGATTAAAAAAATTCGACCACCCAACCCATACACGGGCAAAGGAGTCCGCTACTTAGGCGAACAGGTTCGNCTACGACCCGGCAAAGCTGGTGGTCGCCGAGCTTAGTAAATAGATCAANATATAAGGAATTTATAATGGCACGGTTGAAAACAGCCCGAGCGCACCGAATTGACAGACACAGGAGAGTAAGGAGAAAAGTCAGNGGCACNTCCGCNCGGCCTCGTCTCTGCACATTCCGGAGTTCGCGACATATATACGCCCAGATCATCGATGATGAATCAAGAGTTACTATCACCTCAGCCTCTAGCTTAGGTATGGTATCAAAAGAACAACCACTAAACAAAACAGAGGTAGCAACCAACGTCGGCAATATGATAGCTAGCAAAGCGACTGGAGCTGGTATCTCAGAAGTAGTCTTCGATCGTGGAGGGTACCCCTACCACGGAAGAATAAAAGCTCTGGCTGAAGCAGCACGAGAGGGAGGGTTGGTATTCTAGTGGTATCCTCATTACGTAAAGTAGACACAATAGACGCCACGGCGCTGACACTGACAGAAAGGGTCGTCAAAGTCCGCAGGGTCTCAAAGGTAGTAGCTGGGGGAAGGCGAATGCGATTCGCAGCCTTAGTGGTGGTGGGCGATCAAGAAGGACACGTAGGTTTCGGAATAGGTAAAGCTGCCGCCGTCCCAGATGCGGTCCGAAAAGGAGCTGTGGTAGCAAGAAAAAATCTGGTATCTGTAACCATGAAAGGCACAACAATACCACACGCNGTGACAACAAANTTTGGTGCGTCGCGAGTAGTCATGAAACCTGCACCNCCAGGTACGGGNGTCATTGCTGGTAACAGCGTGCGAGCAGTAATTGAAATGAGTGGCATCACAGACATCGTAACTAAGACCTTGGGTAGCACTAACCCCGTAAACGTGGTGCCAGCAACATTTAAGGCGCTTGGTCAACTGCGCAGCCCTGATTTAACATAGCAANNTGGAAAATACTATTGGAGATTCTGATGGCAGACACCCTACGAATACAATGGATTAAGAGCACTATTGGGTACCGAAAAGACCAAGCNGACACCATACGCTCATTGGGATTTCGCAAGCTGCATCAAACGGTCGAGAAACCAGACAGTAAAGCATTGCGTGGCATGGTTCACAAAGTCCGTCATCTAGTACGGATTATTGATGAAGGAACACCTTCNTAGATCCATCTGAAACAAAATAGGGCATACAGATCAATAAAAACGACNAGAGGTAACATGAAACAGCACGAACTTGCTCCTCCAAAAGGAGCTAAACATAAAAGACAGCGAGTCGGCCGAGGCGATGCATCGGGAAGAGGCAGTTACTCAACAAGGGGCATGAAAGGACAAAAAGCCCGGTCNGGCGGAGGAGTCCGAAGAGGATTCGAAGGNGGNCAGTTACCTCTTGTGAAACGGATGCCACATCTTAGAGGATTCACTAACATCTTCCGAATACCCTANTCTGTAGTGAATGTTGAGTTGCTAGAGGGATTCGAATCAGGCTCAGCAGTAGGACCTAATGAGTTGAAGCTCACGGGCCTAATCCGAAATAACAGNAAGCGAGTAAAAATACTGGGAGAAGGGGATATTACTAAACCCCTAACTGTCACNGCTCANAGTTTCTCAAAATCCGCTCGGAGTAAGATTGAACAAGCGGGCGGGCAAGTGACGGAGTTGTAGCCGTGGCTGAATCCCGCTACCAACCCCGCTCCCGTGCAACAGATACAGCAGGATCAGGCACGTTAATCCANGCAGTGATAGCCGCCTTTCANGCGCCAGATCTGCGAATGCGCATACTNTTCACATTTGGTATGCTCGTGATCTTTCGNTTCGTCGCCCATGTACCGATCCCTAACGTNGATCAATATGCCCTCCAAAACCTATTCCGCCAAGAGGGNACTGGAGAGGTACTAGGATTGATGAACATCTTCAGTGGTGGAGCTCTTGAAAACATGAGCGTAGCCGCNTTNGGNGTCTATCCATACATCACTGCATCNATCGTTATGCAAATACTAACCCCTTTCACTCCCAACCTAAAAGCGTTATCCCAAGAAGGCGAGATGGGGCGACAGCGCATAAATCAATANACGCACTGGTTGACAGTGCCTATTGCAGCGTTACAAAGTTATGGGCAATTAGTAATCCTATCTCAAGCAGGTGTCGTACCTGCTATCAGNTTCGCACCTGACCGAATCATNGGAACCCTAGCAGTAATNGTATCAATGGTTGCAGGCACTATGTTCCTTGTCTGGTTAGGNGAGCTAATTACCGAAAAAGGAATTGGTAACGGGCTGTCTATAATAATATTCGGTGGCATAGTAATCGGACTACCCTCATTATTACAAGGCATAACGGCAGAACAAGGTCGTCCAATCAACCTTTTGTTTTTCTTCGCCTTATGGCTAGCNGTNATATACATCATAGTAGTCTTCTCAGAAGCAGTACGTCGCATACCTGTNCAATANGGTNGATCAGTATTCCGTGGTGGCCAGATGAGACGGGCTAGTGGCACAACTTACTTGCCAATTAGAGTTAACTCCGCAGGGATGATCCCGTTGATCTTCGCTTTCTCAATAGTCACNCTCCCAGGCATAGCAGCAGCATATTTCGCNGATCCCCTGAGCGATGCATTCGTTGCACGTTCAGCAAATTTCCTCGTAGGNTTGTTTAATGGATCGAGTTTCGTATATTGGTTAATATTATTCGCTCTCGTNGTGATGTTTGCATTCTTTTACACATTCGTCGTATTCCAACAGCAACAACTACACGAAAATTTACAAAGAAACGGTGGATTTATACCCGGNATACGCCCAGGAAGACCCACTCAGGAATATCTNAATCGCATCATATTNAGAGTGACNTGGGGNGGGGCTTTATTTCTTGGGTTCGTCGCTATAAGTCCCTACCTNATTGGCCTGATAAGTGATGTGCAGGCATTCGCACAATCTCCTGTACTCACGGGAACAGCAATACTCATTATGGTCGGGGTTGCACTCGATACAATGAGACAATTAGAAGCTCAACTACTCACAAGACGGTATGAAGGATTCATGAACCGATGAAAGGAACATCAGCAACATGCGTATCATATTGCTAGGTCCCCCTGGTGCTGGAAAGGGAACACACGCTGGCACNCTGGCAGAACTCAAAAATGTGCCCCACGTAGCCTCNGGNGACTTGTTTCGAAANCATCAGCAGGAACAAAGTGAGCTTGGAGTNCTGGCTGCTTCTTTCATGTCAAAAGGGGAACTAGTACCCGACGAAGTAACCATAAGAATGATAAAACAAAGATTGGAAGAACCAGACTGCACCGATGGTATCATACTAGATGGTTTCCCCAGGACAGTNGCCCAAGCAAATGCTCTAGACGAGCTCCTAACTAGTCTGGAGACCGGGTTAGATCTGGTTCTCTACATAGCAGTTTCCGAAGACGAACTTGTGAAGAGGTTGGGGGGCAGAATTACGTGTAGAAATTGCCAGACTCCCTACAATCTGGTAAGCTCACCACCTAAAAATGAGAACGTATGNGATCAATGCGAAGGTGANCTCTATCAAAGACCAGATGACACCTCTGATGCCGTCAGGCAAAGAATACAGGTATTCGCCAAACAAACTGAGCCCCTTGTCGAATACTACACAGCCAAAGGCATACTNGTNGAAATTGATGGTGAGCAGGATATAACAGAAGTAAAGCAATCTCTGGTCGCCGCAGTGTAACCAAAGATAGATCNCGAGAGATACAAGAAACGGAATANTATGACAACTGGCAACGCCCAAAATCTAAATATAGCAGATGCAAAATTTGGGATCACACTCAAGTCAAGTCGCGAGCTTAACCTAATGCGCCTATCAGCATCGGTGCTCGCAAAATCACTACAAATCCTTATCGGTGCAATAACCCCAGGAATGACNACCAAAGAGTGTGACCGTATTGCTGAAGAAGCTATACGAAGTCAGGGAGCCATACCTGCTTTCAAAGGNTANAGAGGATTCCCAGCTAGCTTNTGTATATCAATAAATGATGAAATTGTTCATGGAATACCTAGCAATCGGGTACTAGTTGANGGGGATATCGTGAGTATAGACTTAGGAGCCATAGTCGAAGGGTATTATTCCGATTCTGCCCTCACCCTACCGGTTGGGACAATAGACGATACCGCCAANAATCTCATAACCGTAGGNGAAGAAGCNCTACGAGTTGGTATAGCCCAAGCTCTTGTGGGGAATAGAATCGGCGACATCTCTNAAGCTGTTGAACAGCTAATTAAGTCACACAAGTTGGAAGTGGTACGTGAATACGTAGGNCACGGCATCGGACAACAANTACATGAAGAGCCCTCGGTTCCAAATTACAAAATGGACTCTAAGGGTCCCGTCCTAAGGCCTGGAATGGTTATCGCNATAGAACCAATGGTCGTAGCAGGACACTGGCGAACACGGGTTTTGGAAGATGACTGGACTGTNGTAACCGCAGATGGAAAGCTATCCTCCCATTTCGAACACACAGTTGCAATAACNGAAGATGGGCCCGAAGTTCTTACTTTGAGAGAATCAGAGCTACATTAGAAACAAACTCAATAAACANTTTGACTATTCAAACTAAAATTATTATGACGGAGTAAATATGGTTAAAGAAGAAAAAATTGAAGTTGANGGCGCCGTACGCGAAGCTATGCCGAATGCTGTTTTCAAAGTAGAACTGGCAAACGAACANAAAGTTCTTGCACACCTAGCTGGCAGATTNCGGACCAACTTCATCCGTGTCCTGCCNGGAGATCGCGTACTAGTNGAGTTGTCTCCCTACGATCTTACACGAGGAANAATAACGTATAGATTTAAGTGAACTGCGTTCNCCTTAGTAACNAAAATCAGATAATCAGAAAGTGAAATGTCATGAAGGTTCATGCTTCAGTGAGAAAAAGATGTAATAAGTGCAAGCTCGTCCGCCGTCGTAGGGTGCTTAGNGTAATATGTGAAAATGCCCGACACAAACAGCGACAAGGATAGCTGAAACAAGCTCTGNTAGAAAAGGAACAACTATGGCTATAATNTCAGGCGTAAATATCCCTGACAAAAAGCGAATCGAAATCGCNCTTAGAAGCATCCACGGAATAGGTCCAACTCGCTCAGTCCAAATATCAGAACAAGCGGGGATCAGAGGAAACCCTAGAGTAGAGGATTTGAGCCAAGACGAATTGACCCGACTCAGGGAAGTAATCGACCGAAACTATAAAGTTGAGGGAGATTTAAGACGCGANGTCCAAGGGAATATACGTAGGCTAATCGACATAGGAGCNTACCGGGGGTTGCGACATCGTCGTGGCCTACCAAGCAGGGGACAGCAAACCCAAACGAACTCTAGNACCAGAAGAGCGGGGTCNCGACGCGCTATAGCGGGCCGCGGGCGCACTGTAAAGAAATAACTAAATCGTCACAAGCATTCAACCAGTCGAAAGGAGTTAGTAATGCCCCCTAGNAGGACCAGATCACGGCGCAGAGAAAGAAAATCAATACCACAAGGCAAAGCATACATCCAGTCGACTTTTAATAACACCCTCGTCACCCTGACAGATACCGCTGGCAATGTAGTAGCGTGGGGTAGCGCTGGAACAGCGGGATTCAAGGGCTCACGAAAAGGCACTGCGTTCGCAGCGCAAAGGGCAGCAGAAGGTGCAGCGAGNAAGGGCATGGACCANGGTATGCAAAATATTAGTGTATTGGTCAAGGGGCCAGGTGCCGGGAGAGAAGCTGCNATAAGGGCATTGCAAGGGGCTGGTTTGCTTGTCACCAGTATTCGTGACATAACCCCTATACCTCACAACGGGTGTAGGCCACCTAAGAGAAGAAGAACTTAAATAATCCNAAGATCCGAAAATAATCTATAACTAAGCGAAATTAAAGTTGCCAAACGGAGATCCATAATATGGCTAGATATACGGGACCTACATGTAGAAACTGTCGCAGGGTTGGAATGAAATTNTGCTCTAAGCCACCAAACAAATGCGCGTGGGAAAGAAGGAAAAGCCCCCCTGGTGATAGGTCTCTGAGACGGCGCAGAGACACTGAATATGGAACCCAATTGCGAGAAAAGCAAAAAGCACGTGCTATGTACGGAGTTCTAGAACGCCAATTCCGTAATTACTTCGAAAAGGCACGGAATCGGCCCGGGGGAACAGGTGAAAATTTGCTCCAGATGCTCGAACGTAGATTGGACAACGTAGTATACCGACTGTCTTTCGCCGTATCCCGACAACAGGCGCGACAGTTAGTGAACCATGGACACATTAGGGTGAACGGTAAAAAAACTGATATACCTTCATATTTAGTAAATCAAAATGACGTAATTGAATGGAAAGAGTCCAGTAAGGAAAAAGACGTATACAAGAATGCCACTGAAAGCATTACATCCCTACCAGTACCAGATTGGCTAGAACTAAACGCATCGGCAATGAGTGGCCATGTCAGAATACTACCGCTCCCAGAACATCTGGAAGATCAAATAGACAGCCGAGTTATCGTCGAGTATTACTCACGATAATCTCAGGGAAAGAAAAACTATGGAACAAACTACAATTTCAATAACTTCTGAATTCGGAATAGATGAGCCAGACATAGTCGAAGTTCCAGATCCCTCAATCGAGGTTCTAGAGGAAACTGAAAACTACGGAAGATTTCGACTAGGACCTCTCACCCGAGGCTACGCAACGACTCTAGGAACTCCACTGCGGAGAGTATTACTGAGTTCCTTAAAGGGCGCAGCGGTCACTTGGATCAAGATTGATGGAGTACTTCACGAATACAGCGAAATACCTGGCATGCGTGAAAATGTGCAAACATTCATGCTAAACGTGAAAAAGATTCGCCTCCGTGGACATACTAACAGACCTGGCAAGATGCGACTTGAAGCTAATGGAGAAGGCGAGATCTCAGCAGGGGACATCATTGCCCCAGCAGATTTCGAGATAGTTAATCCTGAGTTACGGCTAGGATATATTGACAACGCCGAGGCTTCAGTCACCGTAGAATTCAACGTGGAAACTGGAGAGGGTTACATCCCTGCTGCGTCTCATGAAGGGTTCCCTATTGGGCATTTACCAGTAGATGCCATCTATAGTCCTGTTGTAAGGGTAAACTATTCCGTAGAAAGAACCCGAGTAGGACAATTTACTAACTACGAAAGCTTACTCTTAGAGATATGGACTGATGGAACCAAAGCTCCCACATCCGCCATCCAGGAAGCGACTGATACACTGCTATCGCACTTTTTTATACTAAAGAATGTCGGAACAGAACCGCAGACCCCCACTAAAAGTATGGGAGTATCCCCTGAAATATATAATATGCCCTTGGAACAACTCGAATTAACAGGGAGAACTTTCAACGCAATGAAGAGACACGGTCTCTCAAAAGTCGGTGAAATTCTTGCTATGGCGCCAGAGGAATGGCTCAACATAAGAAATTTTGGGGAAAAGTCCCGGTCAGAACTTAATGCAAAGCTAGAAGCACTGGGCCTCAACGACGAGGAGACTGTTACAGACGATGTCGCCTCAATAGAATCATCTGAAGAAACAGATATACAGGTAGAGGATCAGGAGACTGAATAAGGGAACCCCCTATCTAGAAAACTTTTTCAAGATCCCTTGGGTTCGAGGGATTAGACTCGGAGAGCTTAAAATGCGGCATAGAATAGCAGGGCGCAAACTAAATAGACCTACCAGTCATAGAATGCTCATGCTTCGAAATCAAGTCACTCAACTAATAAAACATGAGCGAATCGTTACCACCGAGGCCAAGGCAAAGGAAACTAGCAGATTGGCAGAACACGCCATCACCCTTGGCAAAAAAGGTTCATTACACCACCGAAGACAAGCCCTCTCCATGATTATGGAAAAGCCAGTAGCACACAAACTATTCGACGATTTGGCAGAACGATATGCTTCTCGCGCTGGCGGATACACCCGGATACTCAAGTTACAGCCACGAAAAGGCGATGGAGCACCCATGGCTCTGCTTGAATTGGTATAAGAAATGGCAGAGCAAAGCCCAATGCATACAGCGACCACAGGCGACGATAAAAAAGACACACGCGTAGCTTTGCTCGTGGAATACTCCGGCACGAAATACGCCGGATTCCAACTGCAAAAAAATTGCAAAACTATCCAGGGGGAGCTTGAATCTGCTCTCTTACGACTAACTGGAAGCTTTGTTAGAATACATGGGGCAAGTCGAACAGACTCGGGGGCTCACGCATCAGGACAAGTAGTGAGTTTCACCCATGCGACTGATCTAAGTACACCAACATTTATGTCCGGTCTCAATTATTATCTGGCTGAAGATATAAAGATAAGAGCTGCTCGCGACGTAGCACTAAGCTTCAACCCACGGTACGACGCCCTAGCACGTACATATGAATACAACGTCTTGACCACAAAAACCCCCTCTCCTCTCCTCCATTACCGTGCCTTCCACTACCCATTCAATGTGGACATGTCTTCAATGCAAAGTGCCGCAAAGCTTCTGATCGGTACCCGAGATTTTCGGCCGTTCACCAACGTTCCGGACGACATCGCTACCATCAGGCGCATTGACGCATTGGATATAGATGGTTCAGACCATATGCTCAGGTTCACGGTAAGAGGAAATGCTTTTCTTCCGAGACAAATCCGAAGAATGGTTGGCTTACTTCTGCAAGTTGGGAAAGGCAGCATAAGCCTAAAATTGTTTAACTCAATCGCCTCTGCCGAAAATTGCTTGCAGGCAGGGCCAACAACACCAGCACATGGGTTATATCTTACGAATGTATGTTATCCTGAATGGGAATCNTCTGAGTTNACCAACCCTTTCCACGTTGCCATATCTAAGCAGATGATGTCTAATNTGGAGAGAAATCAAGAAAAGTNNGAGGCAACANTATGCTAAAAATTCAGAAAAGNTACATGGCAAAATCGGCAGATGTCCAACCGGATTGGCATCTAATNGACGCTGACAANAAGGTGCTCGGTAAGCTCGCCACAGAAGTTGCAACAATCCTTCAAGGCAAGCATAGGGCAACCTACACTCCCCATATTCCTACTGGTGACTTCGTGGTAATAGTCAACGCTGAGAAAATTCATGTATCAGGTAACAAGGCAGATACTAAAATATATTACAGCCACACGGGATACCCTGGAGGCCTTAGGGAAAAGGTATACTCTAAGCTTCAAGAAGAAGCACCTGAGCAGATAATTATCAAAGCAGTTCGGGGTATGTTACCAAAAAATAAGCTTCGCCAAGTGATGCTAAAAAGACTCAAAGTATATAGTGGCGCCNACCACCCTCACGCAGCACAAATCGGCATCGCTGCAAAACAAAAAGCTGCGCGCTAGTTGCAAGATTCGAAAAGGGAGATCCATTAACCATGACCACACAGCAATACTACCAAGGGACCGGAAAGCGTAAAACTGGCATAGCTGAGGTTCGTATATACCCTGGAGGAGATAGTCTCACTATAAATGGGAAGCCTATGGATGAGTGTTACCCTTGGTTCTCATGGCAAGACACAATAGTAGAATCTCTCAAGGTCACGAATCAGCTTGGGAAATACACGGTGGTAGCAAAGGTCCATGGTGGAGGGAAGCCTGCTCAGGCAGAGGCATTGCGGCATGGTATCGCAAGAGCATTACTGAAGGCAAACCCTGAGTTCAAAGCTNTTCTTAAAGAAAATGGCTTTCTCACGAGAGACGCTCGAGAAAAAGAACGCAAGAAATATGGACTCAAAGGTGCTAGAAGAGCNCCTCAATATACCAAGCGTTAATCCACCGAGCAATGATATGAGAAACCAAAGCTACATCACGGAACGTCTTTAAGTTCTGTGATGTGGGGTACTGGGGAAGGATTCACCCCCGTCATCAAGGCCATGTAATAACTCACCCAATCCCCTAGACAAGTACCAACNATAATTCGCATAATTTCTATTTGTTGACCTACTCGTAGAAGCGGNAGGCTTTTAGCGATCTTGTCCCTGACAATTAGTTGCGATTCAAGGGAAACAGGATTAACGGACACACCCTTACTCTGAAATAATTCTTGAAGTCTGTGTAACTTAGTATNCCCCTGCCNTTGAATGTGAGTATGGCTCAGCAATACNACCTCTACGTTGTTTTTAATGCCCTNTACNCTATAACCATTAACAGAATTATGGTTCGCATCAGGTAGGGCCTCAGCAAATGCCCATGAATCTGCATTCTCATTAATCTGAGTTTTCCACCGTCGAGCCACCGAATCGAGTTCATCCCCACCATATATAACCACGATTTTCCCTGCCAAATGTGTTGCCAACTCTTTGGCAAAGTTATCAGTTGNGTTCAATGGCTCGTATAACCTTGTAAAGTCTTCNGCAAACCCTGCCAACTCACGGATATTNAGTTCACCATGGACCAGGTCTAATTTGCACAACAGCCCTAATGAACCCACAAAACTTGCCATGACTGTAGTTCTGGGTTCCACAGAATCTTTTGAAAAAGACTCGTGATCAATAAACCCACCCACATCAAAAATAGGCACGCCANCTCTAGCAGCCTTTTCCTGTAACTTACCTCCACTTGTGAGGACAATAATCATAGCGGATCTCTTCACCGCATCATCGAAACAGGCTAACGTTTCCTGAGTGTTCCCAGAGTAACTGGATATNAACACAAGTGTCGTTTCATCGACCCACGCCGGCAATGAGTGACTTCGATATACACCAAAAATAGGAGCGGCACTTTGATGAGAATCACGATCAATCCAGGTCGATGCGAGCACAGACTGCACAAAGTCTCCTGCAACTGCGGATCCTCCCATTCCCGAAAACACCACAGCCTTCGCAGTTCTATATTGCGCNGGTAAGACGATATTGGACACCTGTTCCCCTGCAGACATTATCTGCTCAGGAACCGTCTTCATACGTTTCCACATCTCAGACGGATCCAGTNTCTTTATCTCTTCTAGATCATCAAGTTTTTCTTGTTCAATTACCACTTTTACACTCTATTGCGCTCTGGNTGTTACTCTTCANGGTTCATTAAGATTATCATGGAAAGATACAGATTTCTTGCATATTTTACCTGAAGATGGTCCCTTACTTTTACCACGGGTTATACCCCTAAGGAAGTACGCAACCAGGAAACCAAGTCATTAGCAACTACCTGACTTGGAGCCTCTGCATAAACCCGCAACAAAGGCTCAGTTCCCGACATCCTTGCAACGACCCAGGCTCCTGACTCAAAAACAAACCTCGTTCCGTCNGCCGTATCTCTTGATCGAAGNNTTTGTGCTGGAACAGTTGTNCCATCAATCGTTTCCATGATGCGGCGAATCGAATCTTTTTGTGCATCTGTAATCGTCAGGTCATGTCTAACGTATTCATGGGGTCCGACTAATGAATATAGCCATTCGAGAAGTTCAGAAACACTTTTACCAGTCCTATACATCATATCCAGAATGAAGAGACCGCTGAGAATGCCGTCTCGCTCTGGAATATGGGAACCAAACCCATAGCCACCACTTTCTTCTCCACCAAGCAAAGCGCCCTCAGATATCATCAGTGGTGCTATGTGCTTAAACCCAACTGGCGTTTCNATAACAGGCACTCCATATTTTTCACCGAGCCTGTAAATCATCGCTGTGCTTGTTAATGATTTGATTAATGGTCCNCGCAAAGAGCGTACTTCAAGCAAATACAACCCAAGTAACCCAAAAATCTGAAGCGGGGTTAGCACATTGCCGTGCTCATCACACATGCCTACCCTGTCCGCATCTCCATCGAGAGCAATGCCAACGTCAGCAATTGAATTTCTGACGGCATCTTGTAAGGGAACAAGATTATTATGGATAGGCTCTGGCTGTTCCATATTTGGGAAGGATGGATTCACCTCCGAGCGAACCTCTAGAAGGCTCGCAGACCCCCCAGAAAGGAGTTTTCCAAAGTATCCGGCACCAGAACCATGCATCGCATCCACAACCACCCTTAAACCGCTTGATTTGATCGATTCAAGATCCACCAAGGTCGCTATATGACTCAAGTACGACGCATCGGGGTCCAATCCCTTTATCGAGACANCGTCTGCTCCAGAAAAGGAGGCACCTAAAGTATCTCCAATTTCTGCGATATGAGCTTCAATATCGGACACGACCTCAGTCGATGCACTACCTCCGTAGCTTGGCTTGAATTTAAATCCGTTCCACTGAGGGGGGTTATGGCTTGCAGTGATAACAATCCCACCGGCAAAGCCATTATCCACAACCGTGAAACTGACAACAGGAGTTGGACACGTTTTATCCAACAAAGTTACCGAGACGCCCTCGGATGCTGCTGCTTTCGCTGCTGCAAGGGCAAATTCGTAAGACCCAAACCTCGTGTCATACCCTATCACCAACCCTTTGTTGCCATCCGCAGTTCCTTGGATATGTCTGGCAGTTGCCGCGGCACATATCCGAACGTTTTCAAAAGTAAAATCTTCNGCTATNANNGCCCGCCATCCATCNGTTCCAAATTTAATTGGCAANTCTAANTACCTCTCTNAACANTAGTTANGTTATCGGAAGATTCCGAATACTGTCGATCCCTATTCGCTGCCCTGGCATGATAGCCACATTCTGTGGAATCTCATTATTTGCATCCACAGTGGCACCACTCCCAATGATACTTCCTTGTCCTATTTTCGTTCCATCCCCTATAGCAACACCATGCGCAAGTATGCTTTGATCTACTATACAATCATCACTGATCACGCTCTGGGTCCATATCAGCGAACTCTTGATGACTGTNTTACTACCAATNGTTGATCCNGCTCCAATCACGACTGGNCCTTCCACNTTACTATNGTAGCCAATNCTCACCCCAGNTCCAAGNTAAATCGGTGGCTGTAGCACTACACCTTCTGCAATCTCACAATCAGGTGCCTGCCATACTCCCTCCCTATAAATCATGCCTTCCAACGGTAAATTCACAGTCCCTTGCAGCACATCGGTATGCAGCTTAACGTAATTAGCAGGAACACCAATATCTAACCAATAACGTTCAGANTTATAGCAATATAGNGGATATCCCATGTCCAAAAGCTTCGGGAAAATATCGGTTTCAAACATTTGGAAAGATCCAGNAGGTATTTGCTCAAGCACTTCGCGATTCANTAGATACGTACCNGCATTTATCCATGAAGATCGAATTTCTTCAATACNTGGCTTTTCTACGAACCGCTCTATACGATCCAACGAATCTGTTTCTAGCACCCCATAGGCAGAAGGATTTTCNACNGAAGTNCCNACAATTGTAANNNCTGCATTCCGNGATTCATGNAATTGAATCAATGCATCCANATCNATGTGAGTNAANATATCACCGTTNCAAATNAGGAATTTATCATCTTGAAGGAGTGANGTNGCGTTGCGNACTGCACCNGCAGTGCCAAGNGGTTTATCCTCCAAAATGCTAGTAAGNTTCAAGCCAACATCGTTTTGNTCAAAGTAAGACATGATGGAATCAGGAAGGTAATTCACGGCCAAAATTGCGTCCGTAATCCCTNTTTCCGCTAAATCTTTGAGCATCCAATGTAGAAANGGCCTGTCAAAGATAGGNATCATCGGTTTGGGNAGATTGTTCGTAAGTGGTCTAAGCCTACTGCCTATNCCACCAGCCAGAATCAACGCTTTCATATGACATACATCTCGCCGACTAGTTTTATANTGTGCGTNTACGCANCANGACAATCTTCATTTAGCGNCGCTAGTCATTACATTGAGTNTCAATACTGCNAAACTACAAACCCGCTGCTGCCCGAAGAGCATCTGCCCTATCTGTCCTTTCCCANGGCACGTCAAGATCTTCTCGNCCAAAGTGTCCGTATGCTGCNGTAGCTTTGTATATTGGTCGCTTAAGATCTAAATCTTGAATAATTGCGCCTGGACGCAAATCAAAATGTTTNCCAATAAGTTCAGCTATAAGTTCATCCGGTACGTGATTTGTGCCGAATGACTCAGCNGATACTGAAACCGGGTGTGACCTTCCTATAGCATAGGAGACTTGCAATTCAAGGCGATCCGCCAAACCAGCCGCAACTATGTTCTTTGCTACATAGCGAGCNGCATACGCAGCCGACCGATCNACTTTGGTCGGNTCCTTGCCGGAGAAAGCGCCTCCNCCATGCCTTGCAATACCNCCGTAAGTATCAACAAGAATCTTTCTACCNGTCAACCCAGTATCAGCCATCGGGCCACCAGTCACAAATCTACCAGTGGGATTGACGTAGATCTTAGTCTCTGTATCCACAAGNTCCGNTGGTAAAACTTCGTTAATTACNTGGCTAATCATATCCCGTTCAATAACATCNTGGCTTACTTCAGCNTCGTGTTGCGCNCTCACNATCACAGTGTGNATCCNCTTCGGAATACCATATGCATATTCAATGGTAACTTGCGATTTACCATCAGGGCGNAGGTANGGCAATATACCCTCTTTCCTTACGAAAGCTAATCGTTTCGACAACTGGTGGCTGAGTGAGATAGGTAAGGGCATCAATTCAGGGGTTTCATTACAGGCAAANCCAACCATCATTCCTTGATCTCCAGCTCCAGTNGCTTCCAGGTCAGCCTCAGGANTACCANCAGATTCGCCGGACCGGACTTCACCTGCACTATCCACGCCTATTGCNATATCCTTGGACTGCTCNTGGATNGACAGTATTACTCCGCAGGTGCGCCCGTCTATGCCATGNTCAGCCTGAGTNTAGCCAACTTCACGAATGGTATCCCTGATGACAGCNGGCATATCAACNTATGTTCCNGTACTGATCTCACCCATAACGACAACCAACCCGGTGGTTACCGCGGATTCNCACGCNACACGAGCATCNGGATCTCTTGNTAGGATAGCATCCAGNACNGCGTCTGATATTTGGTCGCAGAGTTTGTCCGGATGACCTTCTGTCACCGATTCTGATGTTAGGAGATAACTTTTCGAACCGCTAAAACTAAGTGCCATGTTTTCACCTCATTTNCAGGAAATTGGTACCAAAANATTTCCTTGACTNTCGGATTAGGTGCCAATTTCCCAACTATTCATATATCGATTTTGCTCATCTGTGGGTGTNTCAATCTCAATATCCATAGACATCAACTTTAGCCTGCCCACTTCGCGATCTATTACGGAAGGAACCGAATAAACTTTTACATCCATATCTGTNGCAGTNGATTGAATGTATTCTGCGCTAAGAGCCTGATTGGCAAAACTCATATCCATNACGCTTGANGGATGTCCTTCNGCAGAGGCAAGATTAATCAAGCGCCCTTCCCCAAGAATGTTTACTTTCTTGCCACTCGGCAAAGTGTACTCCTCTACGAAGGGTCTCACTGAACGTTTTTCCAGAGCGATTTGCTCTAATGCATCTAAATTAATCTCAACATTGAAGTGACCACTATTCGCTACTATCGCCCCATCTCGCATATTTTCCATATGCACTTGATCAATCGTGTGAATATTACCGGTGACGGTGATGAACACGTCGCCAATCGACGAGGCTGCCTCTATCGACATTACCTGAAACCCATCCATAACCGCTTCTAATGCTCGAATCGGATCTATTTCAGTNACCACGACATATGCCCCCATGCCCCGAGCACGCATAGCAACNCCACGTCCNCACCAACCATACCCAACTACTACCACCTTGCGCCCAGCCCAAAGTAGATTAGTAGCCCGTGTTATACCATCNAGAGTACTTTGCCCTGTNCCATANCGATTATCAAACAAATGCTTNGTATCTGCNTCGTTCACCGCTATTATCGGATACTCAAGNTTACCCTGCTCAGCTAAGCTACGNAACCTGACNACACCNGTTGTAGTCTCTTCGGTTCCTCCCACAATCGTTGGCAGCAATTCNCGGCGGTTCTGNTGAAGCGTCGCGACTAAATCTGCTCCATCATCCATTGTGATNTGCGGCNNAACATCCAATGANGCGTTAATATGCNGATANTATGTNTCATTGTCTTCTCCATTTATNGCATAAACCGATATCCCGTGNTCTGCTACAAGCGAAGCNGCTACTTCGTCTTGTGTACTTAGCGGNTTGCTNGCACACAGCGTNACATCAGNTCCTCCCTTACTCAAAGNNATCGCCAAATTAGCNGTTTCAGAGGTAACNTGNAAACAAGCTGCTANACGGGTNCCTGNCAANGGNTTTTCACGTTCAAATCTCTCNGTNATAGAACCTAGGACATTCATTTCNCGAGCTGCCCAAGATATTCTCTTNGCNCCTNCTGNGGCTAACCCTATATCTTTTATATCACTGGCTACTTGACTCAAACTATATCCCTCCATTCAGTACATTTTGGTTGATATCAATATTCTGTTGGCAGTCCCGCCTCAATCCAAGATGGAGTACCTGCNTANATATTNTAGAGCCGATCTTCTGCGATCCCCATTGCAGCTGCCATCTCACAGGCCAAACCACTACGAGCNCCAGCNGCACATATGAAAAGTAAATCACCGTCCTCNGGTAACTCTGAAAGTCGAGCGAGAATATCATCNACAGGGATTGATATNGAGTCGGCAACATGCCCNGTCGCATATTCGTCTGGTCGCCTCACGTCGATGACAGNAGANCCCGACTGAATCATACTAGCAGCCTCCTCCAAAGTAACTCGCTGNTANGGCTCNCCCGGTTGTTTGGTTGGCATACTGTTCTCCTTCCTAGTCTCTATTGNATAATCAACTAAAGGAACAATCAAGTTATCTTGTGTACAGTCAAACAGGATATCACAGAGNCGCATTGTTCGTCATCACGAATCATAAAGAAGTGTATAGTTATCAGTAACTCATTAAATTGCATTTACAGAATTCGAATAAGGAGTTTTCATGAACATATTGGTGTCTGGGTCTCTTGCTTATGACCAAATAATGACATACCCCGGAGAATTCAAAGACCACATCCTNNTAAACGAATCCTCAGATTTAAATGTATCATTCTTAGTCGACCAAATGTCAAAACAATTTGGNGGCACTGCTGGAAATATCGCTTATAGCCTAAGCCTTCTAGGTCAACAATCGACCGTCATAGCAAGCCTAGGAAAAGATTATTCTCAATACCTCGAATGGCTTGATACCAAAGGCATCCAAACNACAACCATCACCGTCAACCAGTCTACGTACACAGCTACTGCCTACATATCCACTGACATCAAAGGAAATCAAATTGCGTTTTTTTACCCTGGGTCTATGGCTCACCCCCAAGAAATANCTCTTACCGCACTTAATACAACTGACGCATTCGCGACGATTTCTCCTGGAAACATGGCAGACATGTCCAAACTTGCTGAGCACTACAAGAAATCTCANGTCCCTTATATTTTTGACCCTGGCCAGCAAATCCCTGCCCTCTCAGAAACAGATCTACTGGCAGGGATAAAAGGTGCATTCTTACTAATCTGTAATTCCTACGAATTCGAGATGATAAAGACCAAGACGAAACTGTCAACAAACGACCTTCTTAAGCATACCAAGCAGATTATCGTCACTCAGGGAGCAGAAGGTTCGCTTCTGATCACTGAGANTGGTGAACTCCACATCGAAGCNACTCCAGTAGAATTAGCAATAGANCCAACAGGAGCTGGAGACGCCTACAGAGCCGGATTGATCAGCGGCATAATATCTGGAAACTCTATAGTCGAATCGGCAAAAATAGGCGCTGCCTGTGCCTCTTTTTGTGTAGAGACAATCGGTACTCAAAACCACCGATTCACGATGGAAGAAATTAACGAACGGTATCAGGGATAGCCAATCNTTACCTAAGCTAATCCAAGTTTGTTACAGGCTTGTATAGCAAGAAAATCGAGGCTACCCCTACGCATGCCAAACCACACACTATTTGTGCAGCCTGNGGCCCGGNCAGCGCAGCCAAAAACCCGGCTATTATTCCTCCAACTGACATCATCGCTCGGTCCAAAGACATCAGACTCATAACGCGGCCCCTCATATTTTCGGGTGCAGATTGAAGGAGTACTGCGGTAAGCAAAGGCATAATTGAAGACTGACCAAAGCCAAGAAGAGCTATTATNGGATAAACGAGAAGCACCCAAACATAAGTGCTTAAAGAGAATAAAACTAGCGTGAATCCGAATGNAATAAATGACACTATGAGTATCATTCCGCGACGACGGCTAGGGCTTAAACTAGCAATCACAAGAGACCCACAAATTCCACCAANACCACTGATTGCCATCATGTATCCAAATCCTTCATCACCAAACCCNAATACTTGNTTAGCAAACAACGGAGCAAAAACCTGCATAAAAGAAAGNGCAAATAGNAAATAAACAAATGACAGCAGCATCACGCTTCGAATTGCAGTGTTTTGCCATGCAAATTGCAGCCCAGCAACCAAATTGCGAGTCATGCTTCCTACACCTTTATACGTCTCCAAATCGATCCTCGGTAGGTGAATATAGGCTGTAAAAACAAATGCAAACCCATAAAGGATAGCACTCACCATAAATGCTACTCCAATCCCGAAAAACGCCGTCAGGAGCCCAGCTCCAGCTGCNCCCAATATTCGCATTACCTGTACTGTCCCCGTACTCAAAGCTAAACCATTAGTGACAAGGTGATTTGGTAGTATGTTGGGGACTAGNGCCCGTCGTGCCGGTTGATCAAACGCCATAGAAGCCCCNCGGAGGATACTGAACGCATACACGTGCCACAGAAGTACCTGATCCGAAAGGATAATGAGTGAAAACAACAAAGCACCTACAAATGCAACTCCTTTCGCACAAAGTAGAACTTTTTTCCGATCAAATGTATCTACAACTACACCTGCAATCAANCCTAAAACCACAGATGGAACCGTACGTGCAGCTATCACAAGACCAAGGTGCAATGCAGCCGCTCTGGCGTCTGAGACTAAGTCAATAACTAGTAGCGGNCTCGCCACCATCTCTAGCCAAAGCCCCCCTGCATGTCCCATTTCTCCAAGCCACAAAAATCGATAATTCCGGAATTGCAGAGCTAAAAATGTGCGCGATATTGCGTTAGG
Source organism: Chloroflexota bacterium (assembly GCA_002717565.1). Lineage (GTDB taxonomy): Bacteria > Chloroflexota > Dehalococcoidia > Lucifugimonadales. Next base: position 194,813 of record PBAZ01000001.1, on the reverse strand, counting down.
GGTAGATTCCGTCTGTTTCTCAGTCAACTCTCAAAGCCTTTCACGCCCTAATCACATCTGATCGAAAATCTCTTTCAGATACGAACGATAAGATATTACCAGACTGCGATCAAATATTGCCTCGACATATNCACACGACATAAACTAACGTAAGAATACATGGACTTACAGGAGGGTACCTGANAAATGTTCCTCGAAGTTGACGTACAAGCAGGAGAAAACTGCGATTATTCCTTGAACAGAATTTTCAGCACCGTTTCTGACCCGGTGGAAATCACGGCAGTAGAGACTCTTGGTCCCCTTGGAAAAGTCGATNTGTTCGCAGTTGTAGGTTGGTCTACAAATGGCCTTTGTAGCGTTCATGCAGTACTTGTTGAAGACTCCGGTGAAGGCCATGCTCTGCTTATTTACGGAGGCGATGACGGAATACGTCTCAGAAAAAGTGGGNGAGATTCATCCTGGTCACTTGAGCATAGCNATGAATGGGGAGAGCCGTGCCTACTTGTCGATGNATCAACACAAATTGAGAAAGTAGTGAATNATGGGAACTAGCAGAAGACAAGCTTGGATCTATGCNGAGAAACTGCTTGATAAACCNAGCGGCGCTGTACCTGTCGAATTTAGGCATCGGAAAAGCGGGCTAACCCTCTTACACAATGGGCATATGCTGACTAAATGCTACCCTAGCAAAATTGGCATGTTCGCCGCAGATTGTGTAGCCCTCGCACTCGGTATCCCTTTTCCTAAATTAGGAGAATCTGCCTATACATCAGTAACAACTGGAATCCTCTTTCGGGCCATTTCAATCTCNAACCTTGATGTTAGGATTCCTGAAGCGCGGATCCTCCTGGAGCGCCTTCTGAGTGAAGCTGCCGACCAAAGAATAGCTTCTACTACATCCGGTGACTAACAACACCCTTCTTGACAGCNCCTACCTGCCATGCTATCGTTCGCGATCATGNCCGCTTACNAAAACCAAAACTTCACGAACTGCTCTTGTTGTACTTTCCACCACAGTGAGAAGGTTGGCGGCATGCCGGAAATCGTTGTACTACAAGCCTAAACNCCCTAACNAAAGATCAACGTAGAACGAGAGGAGCCCCGACCNNTNGGTCGGGGCTCCTCTCNTTTAGCCAAAAGCACGTNANCAGCTAATAATTGAGGCAGAGCTCCNNAGGAATACGNCAGNAACAGGTGGACACTCCATTACTAACCNNAGNCATACGAATNGNGTGNTATCATAGGCACGACTNANCTTTGCATAAAGCAATATCNNCATAACAACAAAAGGACNATAACAATGAAAAAAAATGTGGATCTCCTACAAGCGGAATGGACTCCAGAAAAATTAACCAAAATCAACAACGAATTAGAACCTCTAGATCCTTCTGAAATCTTGGAATGGGCAATAGCGACATTCGGCAAAGACATCACCCTCGCATGTAGCTTTGGCGGCGTCTCGGGAATGGCTCTCTTGGACATGACAATGAAAATAGACANGCAGGTNCCCGTGTTCTACGTTGATACTGACTTCCTGTTCCCTGAAACATATGCACTGCGNGATAAAGCNGCAAAATATTATGACTTTGAACCAACTGGGTTCAAGACTTCAATCACCCCCGAAGACCAAGCTCGGGAACATGGTNATGCACTATGGACNCGAGACCCAGATCTTTGCTGTGAAATCAGAAAAGTGGAGCCAAATGGGCGAGCATTGGCAGATAAAACTGCGTGGATCGCTGGGNTGCGTCGTGATCAAGGTGACACGAGAAAAGACGTCAACATCGTCGAATGGGATGAGAAATTCGATATGATCAAAATCAATCCGTTGGCCACATGGTCCGAAGCACAAGTATGGGGATACATACTNAAAAACAGCGTAGCCTACAACCCGCTACACGATGTTGGGTACCCTAGTATTGGTTGCACTAATTGCACTCGTGCAGTGAAACCTGGAGAAGATCCCCGGGCCGGCCGCTGGTCTGATTTCGAGGACAAAGAGGAATGTGGCATTCATGTTTCTCCTACAGGTGAANTAATACGAACGAACGCCCCATAGATCATAATCAGANAGCACGGAAATTCAAGGAGGACACATTGGAAAAAGGCGTTACAGTATGGTTTACCGGCCTTTCAGGCAGTGGTAAAACCACAATCGCAGAAAGATTAGTCTCAGAACTCGCNGAAAGAGGAAAGAACGTAGAACTACTTGATGGAGACGTAGTCAGAACGAATCTCAGTAAGGGNCTCGGGTTCAGCAAGGAAGACCGCGANACCAACGTTCTTCGCATCGGGTTCGTGAGCAATCTCCTTACACGCAACGGAGTATTCTCAATCACNTCGGCAATATCCCCTTATAGGGATATTCGGCAGCAGATAAGAGACGACATAGGAGATTTTGTCGAGGTCTACGTACAATGTTCCTTGGACGAACTGGTTCGAAGAGACGTTAAGGGTCTCTACGAAAAAGCCTTGAAAGGGGAAATCGAAAATTTCACTGGTGTCTCTGACCCTTATGAGGAGCCACTAACTCCGGAAGTTACTGTGAACACGGAAACAGAAACCATTGATGAAAGCCTAAACAAGGTTATAACTGCGCTAATAGACAAAGGCTATTTAGACAAGTAACCGATCATTAATCTCAGGGAGGNAAATTTTGTCCAACGAACCTACACCCCAATCTCACCCCATACCGGCACATGGGGGCACGCTCATAAATCGTCTGGCGACGGACGTGNAAGAGCACGACATTAGACAAAGAGCACCCCAAATGAAAAAACTNGTGCTTACTAATAGGGAAAGCTCTGATTTAGATCTGATAGCNGTCGGCGCCTTCAGCCCCCTACAGGGGTTTATGGGCCAGCAGGACTACCAGCGAGTGGTCTCAGATATGAGGCTTGCTGACGGAACGCTGTGGAGNCTGCCGGTAACACTATCAGCTACTAAGGAAGAGACCAAGGCAATCGGTAACCAAGAAGAGATAGCACTTTATAACGAAACTAACACTCTCTTAGGNGTTATGACCGTAGAAGATACTTTCTCTTACGATAAACAACAAGAAGCTANCCTAGCATANGGAACAACCGAAGAAGCCCATCCAGGCGTCGCTGCTCTATANCAGCAAAAAGAATTACTAGTTGGCGGCTCAGTCACAGTAGTACAACGACAAGATATCGGCAGCATGCTACCCCACAGATGNGATCCCATAGAAACTCGGCAGGCATTCCTTGACCGTGGGTGGAGAACTGTAGTGGGTTTCCAGACACGCAATCCTGTACACCGAGCTCATGAATACATACAGAAAGCTGCAATGGAGCTAGTTGATGGCCTATTGCTTCATCCACTAGTAGGGGAAACGAAGTCTGATGATATACCTGCAGAAGTCCGCATGAAATGCTACGAGGTTCTTCTGGAGAATTACTACCCNCAAGATCGCACNCATCTCTCAATCCTGCCTGCTGCCATGAGGTACGCNGGACCTAGGGAAGCGGTATTCCACGCACTCATACGGAAAAACTATGGCTGCACTCACTTCATAGTCGGGCGCGACCATGCAGGAGTTGGTAATTACTATGGGACCTATGCAGCTCAGGACTTACTAAGGGGAATTCCTTCTGCTGACCTAGAAATAACACCACTNTTTTTTGATAACTCATTCTTCTGCAAAAGCTGTGGTAACATGGCTTCGGCCAAGACTTGTCCTCACTCAGAAGACAGCAGGATAAGCCTAAGNGGCACACAAGTAAGAGACATGCTACAACGGGGTGAGCTTCCACCACCTGAATTCAGCAGACCTGAAGTTGCAGCTGTATTAGTTGCTAATAGTTAAGGAGGCAAGTAATGGAAAAAACCNGGAAGGTAATACCATCGATTCTTCAATATAAAGACGAGGAAATTGCCGAATACGAAGACAGAGTAAAGGAGTTCAGGGCAGGTGATATACCNGAAGCCGACTTCATGGCATTTAGATTGCGNCTAGGGGTATATGGACAACGNCAAGCTGATGCACAAATGTTCCGAGTTAAGATACCGGGGGGATTGCTGCACGCTGATCAGCTGGATGCCTTAGGTGAAATAGCAGAAAGACACGCTCCATTAAAAAAGGGACATCTCACNACACGAGAGAATGTTCAACTCCATCACCTCACCCTAGAAGGTGCTGCAGACTCCATGCAGATACTGCATAGGGTCGGGCTNAGTACCAAGGAAGCGTGTGGGAACAGTGTCAGAAATGTAGTTGCATGCCCTATGGTTGGAATAGACCCACAACAAGCTTTTGATATCCAACCATATATGGGAGCCTTTGTTCGAAATTTCGTGCGTAGAGACTTTACATTCCACATGCCGCGCAAAGTTAAACCTGCNTTNTCTTGTGGCGATCATGATTGTGGGGTAGTACTAATGCACGACCTCGGGTTTGTTGCCCGAGTTCGTGAAATAGACGGCGAGACGGTAAAAGGATTTAAGATCACAGTTGGGGGTGGTACTTCTATTCAACCCCTGATGGCCGAAACATTGTACGAATTTGTCCCTGTGGACGACTTCCAAAGGGTAACTGAAGCTGTACTTCGGGTATTCAACCGAATCGGACCAAGAANAAATAAGATGAAAGCAAGAATCAAAGTCCTTATACATTCCGAAGGCATTGAATCATTCCGCAACCACGTTGAGGAAGAATTGAAGGAGCCATGGGCACAAGAATACGATAACCGAGACCATTTGCTTTTCTTTGATGACGAACTTGCTGACGTTCCNTCTAGGGAGAACCTAGCATCCATCACTGAAGAAAACGATGAAGCATACACCGCATGGAAGTCTACAAATGTGACCCCTCANCAAGAGNCTGGATACAACTTCGTATGCGTNACTGTCCCTCAGGGGGACATCTCACCAGAACAATTCCGTGGATTAGGTGTAATATCCCGCACACGAGCTAGCTCCAGAGTTCGGGTTACCGCTGAACAAAATCTAATGTTCCGTTGGGTGCCCGACGAAGCTGTATATGCTCTATACCAAGATCTTCAATCCATTGATTTAGCAGAAGGTGAACTTAATCAGATTACAGACACCACAAGCTGCCCAGGAACTGACTCCTGCAAACTGGGCATAACATCATCAATGGGTGTAAATCGAGCCGTTTCAGAGGCCCTGAAGAACCCTAATGGTCACTCAGAACTTCTCAAAGATGAACTGATTAAAGGAATGCACGTTAAGATGAGTGGATGCCCGAANGGCTGTGGACGACATCATATGGCAGATATCGGATTCCACGGCGCAGCTATGAAAGCTACAGGTGGAAACCAAATCCCCTCTTACGAACTCTTCGTNGGGGGAAGCTATGAAGATGGAGATACTCGCTACGGCATACGCCCACGTGGAAGGATTCCGGCAAAAATGGTCTCAGACGCAACCTTCCGTATCCTTGAATTCTACAAAAATACTAGGCAAGATGGTGAACTATTCAAGGATTTCGCTGCACGCATTGGCAAGGAGCCCTTTGAAGCAATAATAGCAGAACTTCCAAAAGTCGGTGCTCTAGGCAAAGATACGATAGATTTCTACATGGACTATGAGAAAACCATCTTATATCAAATGGAGCGAGGCGAAGGTGAATGCTCAGTGTAGTGTAATCACTTGCCAACCCGTAGGCTTTTTGATACTGGCACACACCGGACCACACACTAATTGAACAACGCGCTCCCTTGTGTATTCAGGGAGCGCGTCTTAGTAAATCCAACGCACCAACTAGAATTATAAAGAGCAAATGCCTAATAAATATTATCCCATCTATCTCGACCTCGATAAACGAAACTGCATCGTCATTGGCTCTAATCATGAGGCGACGATGAAAATAGACGGACTCCTNGAGAGTAGAGCCCTAGTGACCGTAATTAGCCCAAACCTAAAACCCCCACTCAAAGATCTTGTAGATGCAGGCATCATTAAATGGATACCAAGAAAGTATCAATATGGAGACCTTGCACAAACTTTCCTTGTCATCGTTGCTGACACGAGNGATACGGTAACNAATTTGAAAGTTGTCTGGGAAGCGAATCAACGTAACGTAATTTGCAACGTAATGGANGTTACTCATATGTGCTCATTTATCGCACCTGCGATAGCACGACGTGGAGAAATAGCATTGGCTATTTCTACTGGCGGTGCCAGCCCTGCTCTTGCTAGAAAATTCAGAGAAACTCTAAGCGCATCCAAAATTCTGGAATGGGCAGATATCGCACCTCTGCTTTCAGAAGTTCGCAAAGATTTAAAAGCTCGTAAAATACGTATAGCCCCAGATACGTGGCAGANCTGCCTTACAGAAGAATTGCTCGAAACATATCAAGCGGGGAATCATGAACAGGCAAAAACAATTTTACTGGATGCTTTAACCTCCCACCAGAAGAAACCCTAAAACNCCATTGATATATAATGGTGCCAGCGTAAAGTCAAATTGGTAAATNCTTCCTCATAGTCAAAGGATTTTCTCAACAAGTGATCTCGAGGAAGATGGAGACAGCCAAATGACTAGTAGTAGAAACAGCCTTGTAATTGGTACACGNGGNAGCAAACTGAGCCTCGTGCAAACAAACTATGTAGTTCAAATTCTCAGACAAGCGAACCCCAAAATCGATATTAAAATAGCAACTATCAGCACGAGCCCGGATATCCGANATCAAGCTCCATTANGAAGCTTCCAAAGAGGCATGTTCGTAAAAGAACTTGAACTAGCACTATTAGACGGTCGAGCTGATATAGCCGTCCATAGTCTCAAGGATCTCCCAACACAAATGCCCCATGGCCTAACTATTGGAGCAATTAGTGAACGAGAAGATCCCCGTGATGTCCTAATCAGCCCAAATAGGGCCCACTTAAGCGATCTGCCTGTAGCCGCAGTGATAGGCACGAGCAGTTCGCGAAGAGCAAGTCAATTAAGATTTCTAAGAAGGGATTTGACAATCAAGCCAATTCGTGGAAATGTNGACAGCCGTATCCAAAAAATGCGCGATGGTCAATTTGATGNAATTGTGGTAGCTGCCGCGGGCNTNTCACGACTCAATAGAAACGACGAAGTATCCCAATACTTTCGCACAACTGAACTAATTCCTCCACCAGGGCAAGGAGCCCTGGCAATCGAAACCAGGTCATCTGATGTTTGGATACAAGATCTGCTCAAATCAGTAAATCACGAACCATCGGAAAAAGCAGTCACAGCAGAGCGGTCCTTTTTAGCTCATTTAGGAGGAGGGTGTAGCGTTCCTGTTGCGGCTTATGCAGAAATACGTGCAAATGATTTGAAAATATCTGGACTAATATGCAATGAAAATGGTGATCAAAGATTTTCAGAAGAAATTATTGGATCATTAACGGACCCTCAGGCACTGGGCATCAAGCTAGCAAAAGATCTTTTAGACATGGGAGCAAATGCCATNGTATAAAATCTTTTCGCTATAGGTGTTTGAGATACCCTCTAAATNAGAATTTTATGTGCCATATCCGCTCAATTAACAAAAGGAAAATAATACATGACTGGTAAANTTTACCTTCTAGGTGCAGGACCAGGAGACCCCCTGCTATTGACGCTACGAGCACAACAATGCCTTAAGATCGCAGATGTTGTCTTGCACGATCGATTAATTGACGACAGAATATTGAGNTTAACATCATCCACCTGCGAAATTATTGATGTAGGCAAAGCTAGAGGGGTAATAAATTCAACTCAAGCTACAATAAATAGTAGATTGGTTGAATTAGCAAAATCTGGGAAGCAAGTTATACGCCTAAAAGGGGGAGACCCGCTCATCTTCGGCAGAGGTAGCGAAGAAGCCCTTGAACTCCATAGTGCAGGCATTCCATTTGAAATCGTACCCGGGATAAGCTCTATCACGGGAGTTCCCGCTTACGCAGGCATACCCCTCACTCATAGAGGTATTTCATCAGGCTTTACGGTGATCAACGGATCACNTGGTGNTAGCAACACTCAACTGAATTGGNCCAACCTTACCAAGCTTGATCACACTTTAGTTATAGTGATGGGATGGCAAGATCTTGAACAAACCATTGAATCACTGCTTACTCATGGATTGCCTAGCGCAACTCCTATAGCATTGGTTCAGTGGGGAACTTTCCCTCATCAAAAAACAGTCACTGGTACCTTAGGGACAATATCACGCCAAGCTCACGAAGCAGATCTCGGTCCTCCAATCATCACTATTGTAGGAGAAGTAGTNTCACTTAGAGATCANCTGCAGTGGCATGATAACCTTCCACTGAGCAACAAACGAATACTGATAACCCGCGATAAGCTAGAATCNCGAACTTTATCCCAAATGTTACTGGAGCGAGGAGCTACCCCTATAGAGTTGCCANCCATAGAATTTGCACCACCTGAAAGTTANCGTGATTTTGATCAAATNCTCANACAAATCCAGATGTACGACTGGATCGTATTCACNAGCGTACATGGAGTAAAAGGATTCTTTGACAGAATGTGGAGTCAGGGTAAAGATGCACGTAATTTACACGGCATCCAAATCTGCTGCATTGGAACTGCTACTGCAAGCAAAATGATCGAATATGGCTTAATTCCTGACTTCGTCCCAGAAAAATACTCTTCCCAAGATATACTTGATGCATTTTCCCATTTCGACATATCGGGCAANCACGTCCTGCTGCCTAGATCCGATCTTGCAGCCCCTAACCTCCCCAAAGGACTTGAAACCCTAGGAGCGACAGTCACTGAACTCGTAACCTATCGCAATCTAATCCCAGAAGAGAGTTCAACGCACATAGCTAACGCATTTGAAGAGGCTGTGGATATCGTGATTTTTGCAAGTTCTTCCAGTGTGATCAACCTGATGAAATTACTTGACGGAGATACTAGGGTTTTGAGTACGGCACGTGTTGCCTGCATTGGGCCAGTAACTGCGAAAACTGCTCAGGAACACGGACTCAACGTAGACCTAGTGCCTGAGGAGCGCACTCTACAGGGTATTATTGCCAGCATTGAAAACTTCGTAAACTATGAATAAGTACAGTATACTAACATTATCTCCTGCCCAATCAACNCATAGGAGCAACTCAAGGAGTTAACCGATGGAAGANCTTCCGTCTTATTTACCAATTGCCTTGCTCATTCTATGCCTGTTTTTGTCAGCTTTTTTCTCAAGCTCAGAAGCTGCATTCCTCTATCTTGATAGGGTTCGACTGCGCCACNTAGTATCGATAGAGGCGAAAGGCGCTAAAGAAATACAGGGCTACGCTGAGAAACCTGGGCGCCTTCTNTCTACAGTGCTCTTAGGCAACAATGCATTTAACACTGGTGCCGCATCACTTGGAACTGCCTTGAGCCTTAGCCTAATAGAAAACGAACAAGTTGGAGTTATAGCTGCAACCGTAGCAGTGACTGTANTGTTACTCATTTTTGGGGAAATCATACCCAAAACCATCGCTACAACTTATTCCCTAAAGTTAGCCTTACTGTACTGGCGACCACTCCGTGCTTTTGAAATTGCACTCCGCCCATTAGTATGGATAATACAAATTTTCGCCACCGCCGTCCAAAAAATTCTAGGGAACCCATCACAGGAATCTACCGTCTCTGAAGAAGATATCAAACTCATAATCTCCCTAGGNAGGCAAGAGGGAGCAGTGGAACACTCTGAGGCTGAAATGTTAGAAAGAGTACTCGAATTCGGAGACCGACAAGTTCATGAAGTTATGACNCCACGCACTGAAATAGTGTGGGTAGAAACTGGCACAACTCTACGAGAGTTCCTCACCATGTATTCAGGCCATACCCATACCCGTTTCCCGGTATATGAAACCCGCATGGATAATGTTATCGGACTACTTTCTATAAAGGATATCATGAAAGCAATGGCCAATAATGAGCTTAGGGATGACGACGAAGTATCTGGAGTATTTAGGCAAGCCTACTTTGTTCCTGAAACCAAACTCATATCCCATCTTGTCACGGAGTTGCAACAGGCTGGGCACCAAATGGCTATACTAATAGACGAATATGGAGGAACTGCTGGACTAGTGACGGTTAAACGTTTGGTTGAAGAAATTGTTGGAAGAGGCGGGGAAGAGGGAATTCCACCGATCCCTGAAGTCACGCCTATTGATGATTACACATTCGCGGTGGATGCAAGCATTCGTCTTGAGGACGCTAATGAAGAGCTAAGTCTNGGACTTCCTGAAGGTGATTACGAAACTCTAGCAGGTTTTTTGCTCCATCTAGTAGGGCGAATACCTTATAGGGGAGAACAAATTTCCTACAACAACGTTATGTTCACCGTCTCCGAAGTATCTAACGTTAAGATTGAATCAGTNACGGTGGCAGNCAGTAAAGAACTCAAAGAACCCTAANCACCTGTTCCATTGCCCCTACTGATTTTTCATCGCTTNGTTGTTTTTCNAATACGCAAAAAAGTCAATTTAATTGAGCAGAGGTCTAACCGTGGATTCCAAACCTGAGATTTTTATAGAGCGCAGACTCAGCCGTCAAACAGAAAGGGCACTAAAAGATGCAGGCATTAAAGCAAACACGTCTCTATTAATTGGAGTTTCGGGAGGGCCCGACTCGATGGCCTTACTNCACATACTATCAAAACTCCGAAAACCATTATCGCTAAATTTAACAGTTGCTCATGTTAATCACGGCATACGNCCTATCGAGGGAATCGAAGATCTAAGATTCGTACGTGAACAGGCAACAAGACTTCATATACCAGTCTTTACCCGAACACTTGAATATCCTCACGGGAGACCACGAGAAAAATCTGTGTCTGAGCAATTTCTNAGAACTGCACGGTATCAATTTTTTGAAGATATAGCTAAAGAGTTAAGTATTGACCACGTTGTGGTCGCACACACTGCTGATGATCAAGCAGAAACTGTTTTACTACACCTACTACGGGGAACAGGAATATCGGGTCTGTCAGGAATGCNCTTGATAGGGCAGTTACCATTACCTCAATCCAAAGTGCACTTACTACGCCCATTATTGGAAATCGATAAACGNTCAACCCTGCAATACTGCGACGCAGTAGGCATCACACCCCGTATCGATTCAAGCAATCAATCTAGCATTTTCTTNCGAAACAGNATTCGGAATGAATTGATCCCTATACTCTCAGAATACAACCCAGCTATCAGCGAGGCACTCAGGAGACTATCCCGAACCGCATACGAAACATCCGACTTCATGGCCAAGCACGTTCAGGATATATGGAATACNGTGGTTGAAGAATCAGCCNNTCATCTAATCATCTACAAGAAGAATTTTGTCGATCAGCATCCTGCCATCCAGTCTGCAGTAATAAGAANAGCCTATGGTATTATTGCTCCACCTGATAGCATGATATCCCAAAAGCAATTAGAGGATGTCCGACAACTGCTATCNGGTTCAGCAGGGCGCCAATTGCGCCTGCCTGGACAAATTGAATTCACTACTACCTACACCTCAGGAGAGTTCCGGCCNAGTTCTCAAGAAAATCTGAAAATAGACATTACCGGAACTTATCCGCTGAGCATACCAGGGGTTAGCAATATCCCAAATTGGAAAGTTGAATCCTCTGTTGTTTCTCGCNACGATTGGGAGAANCNGGATACTGACCTTCCTGTCAATAATTTTCTCGCCTTTTTAGATATGGATGCCATTGGTGATGCATTTTATGTNCGCAACCGCTTACAAGGAGACCGATTTCAGCCACTGGGNATGCCTCAAGAGAAGCGATTGCAGGATTTTTTTGTTGANCAACATGTTCCACAACGCCAACGTGATCAGATTCCCCTGTTAATCAGTTCTAAGGGAATCGTTTGGGTTGTAGGGCATCGGATAGCTGACTGGGCCCGTATTACTGANGCCACCGCTAATGTGTTGGTAACGCAATTCAGACAAGTAGACTAANGAATTANAGGACTCGATTCAGTCGAGGATTAGGAGTTATCCCTGGTATCCTCCCACGTTTTGCTATCGGTCTACCGTCCACTTCATGTATATCCGCTGTAAAATCATTCGGTGGAGCACCCGATATATACGAACCAACACCAAACCCGGTAATTGGACTCTCTAATTCTCTGAATCTCGCGATACGCTCAGGGGTAAGCCCTCCGCTNACCCATATGTTAACATGATGAAACCCCTCCATATCCAAACGTGCCCNTATCTCATGNACCAACTCAGGAGTAACTCCTCCTCGCTCNGCAGCTGTGTCTAGGCGAATGCCTCTTAACCTGTCCCGAAGGGCACGAGCTACTAACAAAGATTCCTCTGCTTCATCTTTGAACGTGTCAACTAGTGCCGTCCTAGCTACCTCAAAAGGCATATGTTTATCAAAAGACTGCATCGCACGGACTGTATCACCAAATATTAACACCAACGCATGCGGCATNGTCCCTGTAGCGCTAACCTCAGCCAGTTTCGCTCCTAGATTTGTAGAACAAGAGACACACCCACCTGTTACCGCTGCATAGTCTGCTATTGCAGCCACATTGGGATGGACATGTCGAGCCCCGAACGAAACTACGGGTATGCCTCCCTTTTCAGGCGGACCTCCAGCAGAATCAACTATCTCAGCCGCTGCAGTGGCCCAACCTGTGGACGATGCCAACATTCCGCAAATAGCTGTTTCATAAAGTCCCAGGGGCACGTACCGCGCTTTTANCCGCAACACGACTTCTTTTCTNTCAATTGTATTCCCCTCTTCCAAGGCCCATACTTCCGTATTTTCTTCTGGCAAGACTTTATGCANAAGAACTTTGACTTCCTCTATTCCACACAAAACTCCCGGCCTATTGGCAAAAAATTCCATGACAACTGTCGGATTCATATTTTCTTGTCGCAGAACTTCCATACTCCTATGAAAATAAACATCCGCTGTATCTCCATGAATNATGGATGGACTTATNCCAAAATCAGGACTACTCATGCGAACTCCTCANGACNAANAGCTTATTNTTCAATGATTCTAACCCCCAGAATATCTCTCATATGCTCGATGGCATAATTATGGGCGCTTTGATTAAAAGACGCTACTGCATCGGAAATAACCTCCACTGTGATATCACGATTGCGGGCGTCTGCTGCAGTATGCATGACACAAATATCCGTGCAGACCCCACACAATATCAATTCATCCGTGCCAAGCATACCCAACCGCTGCTCAAGATCTGTATCAAAAAACGCGCTATAGCGTCGTTTCTGCAATACCTCTTCTACATACGGAGCTAATTGGTGGATGACGTCAGTCTCATCAGTTCCCCTCACACAATGTTTCGGGAACATTTGAAATTCTAGATCATCCGGATCATGATTATCAGCTACAAAAACAACATTGGACCCTTTATCTTTTTCTCGGATAATTAACTCCTCCACGCGTGACACAATCCGGGCAGCTTCATGACCGACATAGAGGGNTTTCTCTGGATCCAGAAACCCAACTATCATATCTATAACCAATAGTGTTCTAGTCACTGCCTTAGCCCTCCGAAGTAAATTATTGCCTTGTTACTCACTATACATTCGGCCTACTTCCAAATCGTATGCGCATCAACCCCTTAAGATCCTCCACCACGGTCTTNGCTATCCTTACCCTACTATCAGGGTCATCCGTCCATACTATCGGAATATCTTTTCTTTTGAAACCAANCCTCTCNGCCAAGAGCAACANCTCCGTGTCAAAAAACCATGCGTTATCCTCAATATATGGCAGCAAGGTATTTGCAGCGCTACTTGAAATAGCCTTAAATCCACATTGGGCATCAGTTATNCCTGAGAAAAACAAACACTTTATCAGTAACACNTACCCCCGAGAAAGTACTTCTCGCTTTACAGATCTACCGACTACACGGGAAGATGGCAGCAACCGCGACCCAACTGCGAGATCGAATCCGTCCCGAACGATAGAATCAACTAGCGGNGCAAGTGACTCAAGGCTGGTAGCAAGGTCAATATCCATATATACCAGTACGTCCGAATCACTTCCAGTCCAGGCCTGTTTCANGGCACGCCCTCTCCCTCTTTGGGAAAGGTATAATGTGTCAACATGCTCATATTCTCCCATCAGTTCACGGGCTATATGGAGAGTTTGGTCTGTAGACCCATTATCCGCAATAATAATCGCCCAATCATACGGGAAATGNGTTATCAAGAACTCCCTCACGGTCTCGACAGATTGCCGAAGTATTTTTTCCTCATTAAGTACAGGCAGGACTATACTCACGCTAATGTTACTTGCCGTCACTAAAACTATTTCTCCTTATGCTCAATCTGTGCAAATTATGCCTTTTCAATTGATCCGCAAATATGGCCAACTACAGCATTATTACTAATCGCTCTAAAGACAACCGGACGTTTGCATTCATTCTGATGTTATTGATAGTAGTATTAACTAAATTAATGCACCGNATAGCAGTTTCGGGATTAGCCCATGNATCAGGCAGGGCAGTCATATCTTTTAATTTTAAGTATGCCCCTCCCTCAGTNAAGCCATACGCTCCCATTAGGATTTCGCGATACCAGCCTANCCAAAGCTTCAAACGACTAACCACATCATCTCNGGATTTCCCAATTTCTTTCTCAAGGTGAGTCACCATTTGCAGCCTTTCAGGGATCGATGCTCGCGATAATTGCACGAATTCTTCAAAACTGTTATCGACTTCATCTTGCCAATTTTCNTTGGATATAAGGGAATCTGCCAGCCTGACGAGCCCATTGGAANCTCGAGCAATTACGGTTGCAGCTTCGTGAGAAAGTTGTTTGGTATCCACGAGGTAATTCATCATGGACTCAAAGGGAATAGGGGCTAAACTCACCGATTGGCATCTAGACTTGATCGTGTTAAGGATGTTGTGAGAATTAGTAGCCAACAACATCAAAACCACATTAGGCGGTGGTTCTTCTAGCAACTTTAGGCAACTATTTTGTGCTTCATAACTAATNCGATCTGCATTGTCAAGAATCACTACACGAAAAGCACCTTCTACTGGAGTCAAAGCCAATGAGCGAGCTATATCTCGCAGAATANCAAGCTGATTNGAATTTTCATCACTTGAGTGTGCGTCTTTTTGCACATCGACTACCATAACATCAACATGTTTACCTGCCTGAATCCTCACACACTGAGAACATACGTCGCACGGCTTGTCTTTATTGAGACAATTCAGCGCTTTAGCAAGGGTACTAGCTAATGCATATTTGCCTACAAATTCAGGTCCTTCGATAAGGTAAGCGTGAGACCAACGCCGAGCAGTGATGCTTGCACGCAAGAATCCAACCTCAGCTTCATTACCAACTAGGTCCCACACTCGTAATCCTTTTCTTGTTACTATTGAATCAATGCTGCCTTCTCTGAAGCAATCANATCTTGAAAAGTCTGGCGCTGCCTGACTATCCTTGATGACCCATCATTGATTAACACTACGGTCGGTTGCAGGGCCATGTTGTAATTACTGCTCATAGACAAACAATATGCTCCTGACACCGGAATAGCTACAACATCGCCAGCAGACATAGGCGGCATTGTTACATCACGCACCAAAATGTCACCAGACTCGCAATANTTACCAACGACCGTAACAAGGGTGGTCGCTGCTTCGGTGGCCCTATTTGCTAGCATAGCCTCGTAAGAAGAACCGTAGAGTGCTGGACGTATATTATCTCCCATTCCTCCATCAACAGCACAATAAATTCGAACATTAGGAATTTCTTTTACGCTGCCTACAGTGTACAGTGCTACTCCCGCAGTACCCACAATTGATCTACCAGGTTCGATAACTAAACGAGGAGACCNGATACCTCGCTCCTTACAACCGTCCAAAACTCCAGTCGCGATAGTCTGCGCGTATTCTTNGACAGTAGGTATCGTCTCATTCCGCAAGTAGGGTATAGCGAAACCTCCTCCAACATTTAACACCTCGAGGTTCAATCCTTCGGCAACCGCCTCACGAGCAAAATCAAGTACTATATCAATTCCCTGAACATAATCTTCCAAATCGGGTATCGGTGATCCTAAGTGAAAATGCAAACCCTTTAGAACTGCATATTGCGATCCGAGTGCCCTACGCAACAACTCCATTGCCATCCCCGTGACTATTTGAGCACCAAATTTGCTGTCAAGAACCCCAGTAGCGGTATATGCATGCGTATGAACGTCAAACCCTGGAGTGACCCTCAGTAATATATCCTGAGTTACGCCCTCGGTTCTACAAATTCCTTCCAGGATCTCTAGCTCATACAGGTTGTCCACAACCACATACCCTATTTGGTATCGGACTGCCTCCAATAGTTCATCTGGAGTTTTATTGTTGCCATGGAAATACACCTTATGAGAAGGAAACTGAACCTCTCTAGCTAAAGCCAGTTCCCCGCCAGAAACGACATCTAGCGCCAACCCTTCTTCCTTNATTATGGTTGCCATCCATAATGAAAGAAGCGCTTTACTAGCGTAAGCAACCTCTACATCAGGATGCACTTTTGANAATTCATGGGTGAATTCTCTGCAGCGAGCTCTCAAAGTTGCCTCATCATACACATACAAAGGCGTTCCGTGCTGTTCGGCTAGATTGACTACATCTACNCCACCTATTTCAAGATGCCCCAGACTATTAGCAATACTACCGTCTGGCAGNACACTGCCCAACAANTCTATAGTCATTAATTTCTCCTAATCCCCATGAATATTGAATCCTGCAAGGCATAGATGGTATCAATATCAATGCACTACCCTAAAGCATGCCATATTACAANCACAACTTAGCCAACTGATGCTAACTCTATCCCATTGAGATATCAAGTCTTATAATGGTTACGCCCTNAACAAGGNCCATAATACTAAAGCCATCAATATACCTGAATTATCATATGGAATTTTNGGGGGAATATTGGATTACGATCAAGCAATACACCAACTATTATCATTACCAAATTCTGAGCTTGGACCTCAGGAACGAGAAGCTACACGTCGGTTTTATAATCTGGACCGTATTCGCTCCTTGATGCAGCGCCTTGGAAATCCACAAGACCTGATACCCACGGTCCATATCGCTGGCACAAAAGGAAAAGGTAGTACAGCAGCGATGATTACCTCTGTTCTAACTGCTGCGGGTTATAAGGTGGGATTATTTACATCGCCNCATATACATGAGTTCCGCGAGCGCATCCGGATCGGGCTTACCCCTATTAGCAAGCACACCTTCGGAGCGTATTACGAAAAAGTAAATCACCACATCNGCCAAATGGAGAGTCATACCCAAAATGACATTGCCACAGTATTTGAAACATTAGTAGCTATGGCCTTTACAGTTTTTCATGAAGAAAAAGTTGACTTTCAAGTCATCGAGACTGGCTTGGGAGGAAGATTAGATGCAACAAACATAATTTCAGCTCCCGTAGTGTCTGTGATAACTTCACTCAGTTTAGATCACACAAAAATTCTTGGTGACTCGATTGAGGAAATAGCTCACGAAAAATCTGGGATAATTAAGCCATCGATACCCGTAGTCTGTGCACCACAACAATCTCAGGCAATGAGCGTACTTGAAGAGCGTTGCAAAGAAACTCTGTCGCACATGATNACACCCTATAAAGATCACGCCATTAAGGTNATCGATCAAAGCCTTGCATTCCAAACCTTTCAGATACTCAATGGTCACGATAACCCCGTATATCAAACGCCACTTCTTGGCAGTCATCAAATTGAAAATGCCGTCGTGTCCTTGTCGGCAATTGATATCATACGTGAAAGAGGACTTCCTATCTCCCAAGAAGCNAAATACCGCGGGTTAGCTGAAGTTGATTGGCCTGGAAGATTCCAAGTTCTAACAACAGCACCCTTAGTTATAACTGATGGTGCCCATAACGTTGATTCTGCTATGCGCTTAAGAGAAACTATAGCTGAGTACATTAGTGACTATGACATTACCTTAGTATTCGGATGTGGGAGTGACAAAGACGCACAAAACATCATCAAAGAGCTTTCTCTGATACATCCTAAAACGATAATNGCAACTCGAAGCAGACATCCAAAAGCAATTCCCNCCGAAGAGATTCATAAGTTTTTCAAGCCATACTCCGAAGAATGCATTGAGGCTATTTCTGTCAACANCGCGATGGCAACCGCAATTGATGCCACACACACCACAAAAGGCGCTATCGTAGTAACTGGCTCCCTCTTTATTGCNTCAGAGGCGATAGAATGGGCAACAGGCACATCGCCAGAACTATACAATATNGAGCAATCTGTACTTTAATCAGTAGCATATCTACAAAAACTGCTAAATCATACTNAGGAGGACGTGATGACTAAATCGATTGGGATCATTGGATCAGGCATTATGGGGGCAGGTATTGCACAAATAGNTGCTCAGGCNGGTTACCAAATTACCATGGTAGACCTCACAGAGGCTCAATTATCCGATGCTGTTAGCCGCATTAAAACTGCCCTAGAAAGAGCAGTGTCCCGAGGCTTTATCACAGACGAAATAATGAATACTGCTCTTTCGAATATCGCCACTTCTCCATCACTTGATTCGGTAGCGAACTGCGATTTAATCATTGAAAACATCTGGGAAGNACTTGAAGCCAAAGGTACGCTCTTAAAACANCTGGAGGATCTGGTCCCNACAACCACGATACTCGCCTCAAACACCTCCACTATCCCCATTACTGAGTTAGGTGCAACCGTACAACATCCTGAACGGGTTGTTGGAATGCATTTCTTCAACCCACCGTACGCAATGAATTTAGTAGAGGTTATCAAGGGATATCACACAAGTGAGGAGGCAGTCAAGACCGTTACTGACCTATCNCTGAGCCTCAATAAGAAGCCTGTTCCAGTGAACGATACTGCGGGATTTGTCGTCAATAGACTAATTGCACCNTTCCTGAACGAAGCCTCGTTTCTCTTGCAAGAAGGTGTTGCGACTAAGGAAGACATAGACGAATGTGTGCGCTCNGGACTGAATCACCCTATGGGCCCATTTCAACTAATGGATCTCATAGGCTTAGATATTACCCTTCACGAAATCACAACCGTCTTTGAACACACNGGGGATCCAAAATATAGNCCCAGTGGTCTATTACAACAAATGGTGACNGCAGGGCAGTTGGGGAGAAAAACAGGAAGCGGGTGGTACGACTACAGCTAAGAATCTAATTGAAATTTTCCGGCAGCCCCTACAAGNCCTTGTTCTGGTAACCAAACACGCTTCTCAGNATCAGGGACAACGTGACCAATAATTTGTGCAGCAGAGCCATTCTGNCCCACAATATCAATAACCTGTTGCGCGTGCTCCGCGGACACCATCACACAAAACCCAACTCCCATATTAAATACTTCATACATCTCATCTAGCGGAACATCCAGCGTTTTCTGTATCAGTTCAAATATTGGCAGCGGTTGGGGTAACTGATCAATAACAAACCCGACATCAGCAGTCACTCGGGTAAGGTTCAGTAATCCATCACCGGATATATGAGCCAGTGCCTTAACGGGAATTTCAGCTTCTAACAAACTAAGAATCTCTGGAACATAGATATGGGTAGGGGTGAGAAGCTCTTCAGCTAACGATTTNCCTAATTCCGGAACGNAGGTATCTACCCCGTATCCGTATCCTCCTGAGAGAATCTCTCGGGCTAGAGTAAATCCGTTACTGTGCAAGCCACTGCTGGCTAACCCNATGACAACATCTCCATCAGCAAGATTATTCCCATCAATAACTTTCGATAATTTCACGCTCCCTATACANGTGCCAACAACNTCAAACCCATATCCATCTCTAGGTCCCTGGACTATCTCTGGAAGTTGAGCAAGTTCCCCTCCAACGATGTTTACCCTTGCCCGAAGTGCCCCTTCATAAAGNCCCTTACCAATTTGCTCTAGCATCTCAGGCTGGATTCTTTGCACGGACAAACAATCTACTATNGTAAGTGGCTCTGCCCCAACGCAGAGTACATCGTTCACGTTAACAGCAATACAGTCGTAGCCAATACCCTCATAGCTATTGGCAAGCTGCGCAACCAATACCTTGGATCCAACCCCATCTGTGGATATAGCGATTCCCATCGTCTCATCAATGCTGACAACATTCGCGAAATGCCCAATCCCCATCATGGGTTTACCAACCCCTGAACGGAGAGGCAGAGTGGCTTGCACCCACGATANCAATCCCCCCAAAGCACTCTGNGCTAAATCCGTATCAACCCCGGACTGGGCATACCGATTTGATCNTGATTCCATNTTTACCCTTCTTTCCGAGGTCGTAGATACTGTCGAAGAGGCGACAAGCCCATTATTGGCGGCACATCAACTGGATCAATTCCGAACAAGAACACTATAAGCTCTCTATAACCCTCAGGNCCTAACCCAGGAACCTGTAAGACTTCATATGGACTCATATCCAATAGTTGACCTACATGCTGTATCCAAGCCATATCTAACGCGTTTACTGCCTTGGTAAGAGTAGCTGTACCATTATCTTGATTAGCACCTGACAACAATCTAAGTAGGAAGCTATTCTCATTAATTGGGTGCGTCTTCTTGGCATGGCGAACNGGGAAGGTTCCNTGGACAAATATTATCTTGTTACCATCCGGGTCTTCCACTTCAAATTCCATAGTATTGTCACGATAGTTTTTTTCGATACTCGAGGAAACCTCAAGCCCTTCTTTCTTGAAGGTATCATACAAAGCTTCAAGTGCCATGACTCTGAAAACAATACGCNCTGCCTCTAGGCTCTTAGCTCCATTTNCGTCTGNTTTCGAAAACCTCCAATGGCGTAGCACACGGCATTCGAGAGAAAACCCATCTCGNTCCAAAACGACGACGTTTCCATTTCTACCCAATTTTTTCGATTGCTCGGACTCAGTGAAGCCTAACTTGTGATAGAACTCACCTGTTCTCGCCAAATCCCGACACATTATTCGCGCGTTACTGCCCCTAAGCGTTCTTATGGCCCGTGTCCTTTCATTCAACCACGGTGGGGTAACAGAACTGTTATCCCACACATCAGTGGGAAAAAGAGAGCCCTCCCCAGATGCTATAGACCTAACCTCATTATCTATCATTTCTTCAACATCGTTAGCCAGGTTATAAGAAGCACTGTCCGTAGAGCGACTCCTCTCTGAGGCTTCTAGCAAATTAACCGATACACGATTCTTCCGAATAGCAGCAATATCTGTCGTTTCCTCTGGCTCCACCTCACTCGGGCGACTCCGTGTGATCCAGAAATATTTACTACGAACATCGTCAGATTCTTCAACCTGATCCAAATATAATGCCTTACCTACTTTTGTAAGCTGGACTCCCTCCAATTGATCTAGATTCTTCTTCGGAAGGTTCACATTCATCANCCATGGNCCATGGGAAGTCAAAGCCGCATGCCACCAGCTACCTTTCCCGTCTTTGGCATCAATGAGATGCTGAACTATTGAGCGCAACACGAAGGCAGACGGCTCATAAGGAACATCTATCAGTGCAGCCACGGATACAGCAATAGCATTAATGTCCCGGGAATATGCCTGCTGTGCCGCCCCGACGGTGCCCGAAATCAACATATCTCGACCAAGATTTGCTCCCTGATTAATACCAGACACTACAAGGTCCACATCATCGGTAATCAAACTCTCTAGGGCAACGATAACNGCATCAGANGGCGTACCTTCTACTGCATATGTCTTAACCCCATCCACATATGGGGTAACCTCACTTACTTTGATGGGATGGTGCATCGTCACTGCAGTACCAACACCACTTTGCTCGCGATCTGGGGCACAGACGATCACTTCAACATCGTCCATTGAAGCTAGTGCTCGTACAGCGTGCCAAATACCCGGTGCATGCACGCCATCATCATTTGTAGCCAGAATTCTCATATAACTGCCTTGCTTAATGGATACGAATGGGTCTTTTAGCCCTACTATTATACCTTAGCCACGACACGATGTTCAGGCTTATATGCAGCATCTCACAGGCTGACCCAGTGTTTGGTACAATAAGCACAGGTTTTTCTTCCAAGGGATGTGCCTTGTGCGGCTACAAAACTTATATCTGCGGAATTTCCGTAACTACTCCTCTCTAAATCTAGAGTTCNATGCCGGACTTACCGTTTTCATCGGTGACAACGGACAAGGAAAAACAAACCTTTTGGAAGCTNTCCACCTNCTTGCCACAACCAGAACGAAACGATCTATACAAGACAAAAACCTGATCAATTGGGATGCCTTTGCAGAAAACTTACCCACACAAATAAAAGCTTCGGTGATAACCGACCAAGAGGTGAAACCAATCGCAGNTGATCTNATTCAACCANCCGTATCGGCAACTACCACCCGCGTCCCTCAAGGGTCAGGGAGAATACANAAAAAGTTTTCAGTACATGGAATCAGCAAACGTGCATCTCAATACTTAGGTTCTCTATACGCCGTTATGTTTGACGCTGATGATTTGAGCCTTGTATCTGGAACACCATCTACCCGACGTCATTTTCTGAATCTTTTGCTNTGCCANATAAATCCAGAGTATCTNAGGGCGCTAACCGCCTATTCGAAAGTTTTGTCCCAAAGAAACGAACTCCTAAAACGCATTTCTCAAGGCACTGCACAGACAAATGAACTACTGTTTTGGGATACCAAATTGGCCGAGTCTGGGGCGATTCTAATAAAATTCAGAACAGATAAAANCTCCGAACTTTCTCAGTCAANGATGCATTTTTACCACAGTCTGTCTGGGGATAGTTCCGCAGTGACGCTTCGTTATTCAACTAAAGTTGCTACAGAGGCTGATTCTACTAAAAGCCTTACGGAAAAATTCCGAGGGTTACTAGCCGATGAACTCCCCCGGCAGATTGCCCTAGGAGCAACACACATAGGGCCACACCGGGANGATCTCCTCGTATTCCACCAAGACCAACCAATGGGACCTCACAGCTCTCGGGGAGAACAACGAACAGCGGCAATAGCACTACGGTTGTCNGAGGCGAGGTTGATTGAAACTACAACCCGCAATCGCCCTGTTATCCTTCTTGACGATGTATTCTCAGAGCTCGACATACACCGGAGAGCTAGCCTNATGAGAGAACTTACCCCATATGACCAAGTTCTACTAACAACGAATGAGTACATCCGNGACAGAGCACATGCTTCNACTGTTTTGAAAATTCATTCTGGGCAAGTCGTTGCACAATAATCTGTAGTGAAATCCTAATCGGCCCCTGTTTCCACCTTGGATATTTCTCGGTAATGTAATTAACTTATGCCCCAACACGCCAATCGGTGCCTTCAGCGATCCTTAGAAAATCATCAACGATCTGTTCGTTACCCGCGATAATGCTCTGACTCTCAGGTCTGCCGAGGTTGCCATCGCGATCTTTTACAATTCCGCCTGCTTCACGAACAAGTAAAATCCCGGCCGCCGTATCCCACGGTGACACCATATGGTGGAAATACAAGTCTAGACGCCCAGCTGCAACATAGGCTAGGGCAAGGGCTGCAGACCCTAATATGCGAATGCTTTGAGTGCCAGGCCACAGGTCCACCATCAGCTTGAGCGCATTATGTGCCCGCTCATCGCTATAACCCATATCGCTTGATATAACTCCATCTTGAACGGTTTCACTAGAACCAATTCGAACAGGTCTGCCATTCATGCTTGTACCCCCTCCGAGTTCAGCGACAAACAGTTCATTCCGGAANGGGTCCAACGTAGCNCCAAGCACTATCTGATCNTCGTNCATCAGAGCAATAGTAAGCGAAAAAATTGGCATCCCTGACACGAAATTCCTCGTTCCGTCAATTGGATCCAATATCCACGTGTAATCGGAAGANCCCAAAGTCTCTCCCTTTTCTTCAGAAAGAATGTGAAACGTTGGGTATTCTTTTTTTAAAAGTTCAATTGAGCGTTTTTCGATCAGATAATCNATTTCTGTAACGACGTTCCCTCGGCCTTTGGATTCAGATTCCATCGGGGAATCAATCGTTTCAACAAACACCTTGGTCGCATCTTGNGTTAACTCCTTAACAACATCAATGGCTGCACGNCCACTGACTGATAAGGGCATCGGATGTTTTCTCAATTTGTATCCGCCTAGTTCTACTATTTCCNCTCGAGGGTTGCACNGCTAAGACCCATCTTTTCTTGAACTTCTTCAAGCGTAGCCCGTGCTATTTCCTTNGCCCTATTGGCNCCATCAAGAAGTATATCCTGAACNTAGTCAGGATGCTTTTCTAAGTCACGTCGTTTATCTCGTAGGTCTGCAAGCCTNGCATTAACNCCGTCTGCCAAGATTCCCTTGCAATCAACACATCCACGTGTGCCTTGCGTGCACTGCTCATAAATTTCATCTGTCTGATCAGGCGTNAAATATTTATGAAGCGCATAAACATTACAAACCCACGGTCTCCCAGGATCACTCTTTCGCAATCTCTCAGGGTCAGTAAATGCTGTAAGAATCTTTTTTTTCGTCTCCTCTGGTGCGGCTGCTAGTTCAACGTGATTATCAAGCGTCTTACTCATCTTAGCTTGGCCATCTAACCCAACAACCAGCGGAACTTCNGTCAGTTTTGCCTGTGGTTCAGGAAAGGTGTCACCATACCGNNAATTAAAGCGCCGAACAATTTCGCGAGCCAATTCAATATGTGGAACTTGATCTTCCCCAACCGGTACTGTATCCGCCTTATAAAGAATAATATCTGACGTCATCAATACTGGGTATCCTACAAGACCATATCCCACACTTTCCTCAGTGGCATCCATCTGNCTGACTTTATCTTTAAAGGTTGGAACTCTCAGTAGCCACCCAAGAGGNGTCATCATGCTCAACAACGTATGTAANACCATTACCTCTGGCACTGCTGATTGCACAAAAACAGTGCTCTCCTTAGGATCAATCCCAGCTGCTAGCCAGTCCAGAACCATCTCATTCACATTTTCACGCAGACTNTCGGGCGACCCCCCATCGTCAGTAGTTAGCGCATGCACATCAACNGCAGCGTAAATACAGTCATAACTTGCCTGAAGCTCCACCATATTGGTTAGGGCCCCAAGCCAGTTCCCAATATGAAGCTTCCCNGAAGGACGCATTCCTGAAAAAACCCTTGGTTTAGACATANCTGATGACACTCTTCCTNTAAAGATAGCCAGAAAAGTGTAGCACGGCTGTTATGGCATCTCAACACGTATGNCTTGTACATGCGTCGGCAAGGCAACACCCATATGCTGCCATTTCCAATGTACATGCCCATCTCNCCGAATGCTTGCACACGGTTATCNTGAACGTTTACCGANATCGATTTTTGAGCTCTAGACGCATGAGCCTGTATATGTGATGTTGTAAGACACAGGAGTTCAAGTGATCAACATAAGTCAACTAAATAGCCCTTCACGCGTCTCTAAATGGATAAACCNAACTGGCACTTTGCGTGCCTCCGTAATGGGAATCAANGATGGNCTTGTTTCCAATTTTTGTTTGGTCATGGGNCTGGCTGGAGGTACAAACAATGANCATCANATCGTTCTTATAGCTGCTTTTATTGGGCTTTTAGCTGGCTCATTGTCCATGGCAGCTGGGGAATATGTGTCTGTACGAGCCCAGCGAGATATATACGAAAAACACGTACTCTATACTCTGGAACGTCTTAAAANAGACCACTATGGCGAACNAACCAAACTTATAGANNCGTATAAGANTCGAGGACTATCCCTCAGTCANGCGACAACNGCCTCAACAATAATGCTTTCAAACGAACGGCTAGCTGTGGAAACCATGCTGAAAGAAGAGCACGGATTATCCACAGAACAATTCGGNTCCCCTTGGGGAGCTGCACTCGGGTCGTTTCTAGCGTTTATGCTAGGAGCCCTCGTGCCAATTGCTCCTTATATGATTCCACTCACCAAGGACCCGTTTAGAGTCACTATATTGATTNGCGTACTCTTTTTGNNCTTAGTAGGGGCAACGCTTTCTGTACTNTCTGACAAGNCATTATGGAGNGGAGCTCTGCGNATGCTATTATTCGGTTCACTCGCAGCCCTTGCTACTTACGTAGCAGGNACGCTAATCAACCAATTTATATAGATCCAAATCTTTNCGTGCAATCTACATGTGTTCAGGNGCCCCAATAGCCATCAGGGAAAGATATTTTCTCAACACTATTTGAGTAGCCCTGCATAGTTCGATNCGTGCTAGGCTCAACTCATCATCACTGTCCAAAATNACTCTGCATTGACCATAAAACCAGTGAAACTGTGCAGCCAGCTGNGAGGCATATTGGGTCAAATGGTGCGGTTCAAGAGTTTCACACACCTTCAACACTACATCTGGTAACTGTATAAGTTCCTTGATGAGATTCTGCTCGGCGTCATGGANCAACCNAGACAGATCTAAATCTATCTCGTGGTACTTGGNTTCATCCACTGAATTCANAATACTAGAAATCCGTGCATGTGCGTACTGAATATAGTAAACAGGGTTTTCCGCAGACTGGGTGGTCGCNAGATCTAAATCGAAATCCAAATGGCTATCCAGNGATCTCGACAAGAAGAAATATCTGCAGGCATCAGCACCAATAGTATCTACCAACTGTCGCATAGTGATGAGATCTCCAGCCCGCTTCGACATTCTGCCACTTTTGAGTGTTACCATTTGGGTTATAAGCACNTGAAGTTTTGATGCGTCGATGNCCANGGCAGTCATAGCGGCCTTTAGCCTTGATATGTGCCCCTGATGATCTGCCCCCCATATATTAATGACTCTATCAAAGCTTCTATTAGCGAATTTATCAAAATGATAGGCAATGTCCGTTGCAAAATAAGTTGGCGTCCCGGAACTCCTAACTACAACGTTATCCTTNTCCTCTCCCAACAAAACCGAAGCGAACCAAAGGGCTCCATCTTCTTCCTTCAGATACCCTTTTCCAGACAACTCAGCAATCACTCTTTCATATTGACCCTCATCAAACAGTGATTGCTCACTGAACCACACGTCGAATCCAACTCTGCATGCCTCCAAATCATTNCGTATCAACTCAATCACTTTGGTCGCAGCACGACTGCCAATATCAAATAATGCTTGACTATCTGGAACTCCAAGATTCCTCCCTACCTCATTAAAAATTGAAATACCTATAGTATCAATATATTCGCCTGTATAGCCTCCCTCAGGTCCCGCCGCTGCTACATCNCCNCCNGCCCGCAANTAAGCAGCATAGACTGACTCAGAGAAAAGTCGTATTTGATTGCCAGCATCATTTAAATAGTATTCCTGTGTGACTTCATAGCCACCTGCCTTCAATGCAAGGGCTANCGCGCTTCCCACGACTGCCCCTCGTGCATGGCCAACATGCAATGGCCCCGTAGGATTTACACTGACATATTCAAGTTGGACTTTGATGCCAGTTCCATAGCTACCTTCGCCAAATGATTCCCCCTGAGCTAATATGTCTCCAACTTGATCTGACAACCAGCGTCCATCAATACTAACGTTGATAAACCCTGGCGGTGCTACCCATATCTCATTGGNAAATGAATATTTGTCGAGATGTTTCACTATTGTCTGGGCCAGTTCTACTGGGTTCATCTCGGCAGATTTTGCCATTTTCAAAGCAANATTAACTGAGAAATCACCGTTGCTTGAATCAGCTGGTTTATCAGCAACAATGTGAGGCCATGAAAGGCCTTCAGGCAGATCACCCGATTGTTCCGCACGAAGAACAGCGAGGCGAATGCCTTCTGAAATTTCACTTCTAATAGTCATGCCTTTTCCTTAAATCACAACNGACTCTAGCCCTCAGGATACCTTATTCNCTACGGNTCTAGNCGATNCAATTGTAACGAACTCATAAATAAAGCATTGTCTGCTTCTTTCATCTCAGGGTCAGAATCCAAGAGCTCTTTGATAACTATCTGGCACNGTGTAACTGTCTCAATATCGTTAAAATCCGCCAGCTTGAATTCCATTATGCCACTTTGAACTGTTCCCAATAAGTCACCTTCACCCCGAATACGTAGGTCCTCTTCAGCCAGTGTGAACCCATCCTTAACACGNTCAACTATTTCTAGCCGTTCTGTGCCCGACTCTGAAGGGTTATCCGCNAGTAGAATACAATAGCCCTGATGCTGCCCCCTGCCAACTCTTCCTCGAAACTGATGCAATTGCGCCATNCCAAATCTATCAGCACCATCAATAACCACGACAGTGGCATTGGGAACATCCACTCCAACTTCCACGACAGAAGTAGTAACTAGAATATCAAGGGTTCCGGACCGAAATTGCTCCATGATTTCCAATTTCTCACGAGGTTTCATCCTCCCATGGAGTAGCCCCAAACTAAGNTCCGGATATACATCCGATCCCAATCTTTCATACTCTTCAACAGCAGAGCGTGATTGGATCGCCTCNGATCCCTCAACGAGNGGACAAATAATGAANCCTTGTCGNCCAGCCTGTATTTGTTTTCTTAAAAACCCATAAGCTAAGTCTCTTTGTCCAGNTCTAGCCCAACTCGTTTTTACGGGTTTTCGATTGCCGGGCAATTCCGAAAGTACAGATATATCCAAGTCACCATAGTGNGCTAACCGCAAAGTCCGCGGTATAGGAGTGGCNGACATAATTAGCAAATGCGGGCGCGCCCCTGCAGACAACTCTCGCACATGCTGTCGCTGCATCACCCCAAATCTGTGCTGTTCATCAACGATCGCTAAAGCTAATGAAGGGATTTGAATGCCTTCCTGAATCAAAGCGTGAGTCCCCACCACTATATCAATGGTTCCCGCTGCTAACTCCTCAATGATTTTTCTTTTCTGNTTTGCNGGAATCCCTCCAGTCAGCAANGCTATACGGATCCTTCGGNCAAACCANNTAGCTTCTATGTCTCGCACATAGCTACCCGACACGTTNTCCCCATTANNATCTCCACCTATAAGNTTGGCTATAGTCTGGAAATGTTGTTCNGCGAGAATTTCGGTAGGGGCCATCATCAGAGAACTTTTATTACTACAAGCAGAAGCCAACATTGCTGCAACAGCCACNACAGTCTTGCCACTTCCAACTTCACCGTGCAGCAACCGCGACATAGGAACTTCTGANGAAAGATCTTCAAACAANTCGTCAATTCCTTCCTGCTGGGATGCGGTAAGTCCAAATGGCAATGCCTCTACAAAATCCCTNCGCATCTCAGCAGGCAATACTACCGGCCATGCCTTATCCTGATTTCGCCAATCCCGCCTTCTCNTTTGCATCTGGAGNTGGAACTGTAACATCTCTTCATATTCCAAACGTCGGCGGGCCTGTTCTAAATGTCCANTAGACTCGGGGAAGTGTATATTCCGGAGTGCCTNGTCTATAGAAATTAATCCTAGTTTGTTTGTTATCGCGATAGGCAGCGTTTCTAANAGTNTTCCCTCAGTTACGATCAAACTATCTTGAATCGCGGAGCGAACAGCAGCTTGAGTAAGTCCNGAGGTAGACCCATAAACTGCAACNGCTGTGGTATTACTATGCANTGTGGGTTCTGAAAATCCCGTATCCACTTCGGGCGACTCCAAAACCAAGTTGTTTCTGTATATTCCTACCTTACCTCGCAACATAACTATTGGTTTATTCNTTAGTGTCTTGGCCAAATAGGCTTGATTNAACCATAGCACCCTAATCGCGCCNGTGGAATCNTAAGCTATAGCCTCTGTAGATTTTTTCATCTTCCCAGAAGTAGTAATGGCTATGTCCCGTAACCGGACNATAACGGCACTTTCTTCATCACTCGGGCGCAATTCTGCNACTGTACAGATTCGGGCATATTTCCTCGGAAAATGATACAGCAATTGCCTGACGGTNCTGATNTCCAACTTCTCNAACCCCTTCANTCTTCGAGGGGTAACCGAACGGAGAACAGAAATGGAATCCTTTAGGTCAATATAGTGACTCGGAGTTTCACTTACTACCGCCTTGAGACCGNTGGGGCTAAGCTGAGCNNCTTGAAAATTAATTCTCGGGGTGATTTCTGCAATCCACTTCACTAACAAGGTCTCCCTCGATNCTGGTTGGAGAGCCCGATATTGGAATTTCTTNGGATCAAATTCTGGATCAATTAATTCAAGTGCAGTAGCATAATTCGTGATTAGCCGATCCACTCCGCCCAATACAGCAGAATCAACGCAACCCTTAGAACGTTCAAGTTCAAANGCGCGAAGCAACACCTCCCATGATTGAATTGGCTGTTTATTATCGCTTGCCAATCGNTATCACCTCTGGGTTATTTCAGACCCTACGTCAGNCTATTCAAGTGTCGTCAGGNANTNGTTTGTATTNAGAGCCAGCATATGGATCAAATCTAGCGTTTATTCGATTCCAACGAGATACGTATATTGGGGTTGTCCCCCATATACTATTTCTATCTCCACTGCCTCAAAATCCTTTTCTAAAGAACGCTGNATTTCGCTTGCGNCNTCACGCGAAGCATCCGCGCCCCAATATAAGGTNACCAAATCACCCTCCTTGATATCAGCCTCATCGAGTATATTCTTCAANCTCAGGTACTCNGTTTTACCNGCTACTATTATTTTATCGTCTAATAAGCCAATGATGTCTCCAGTGGCGCACTCAATACCNTCAATTACAATATCGCGTACCGATCGCGTGATCGATCCTGACTTAACTTGAATAAAAGAAGTACTCATAGTTTGGATATTTGCTTCNATATCCACAGCCGCATCATAATTCAATGCNGCAGAAACCCCNGNTGGTATCGTGGTCGTTTCTATAACTTTAACAGTACTTCCAAGTTGTGATATTACCTGTTTTGCCGTCAGTATGACATTGGGATTATTCGGCANGATGATGGTATTCTGAGCACCAAGCTCTTTAATNGCAGTAATGATTTCTTGGGTGCTTGGATTCATAGTATCGCCACATATTACAACTCCAACACCCATGCCCTGAAACAATTCAACTATGCCAGNTCCCCANGCTATGGCAACTACCCCAACCNCCTGAGACACCNCAGGGNCCACAGNCTGNGCATCNGTATACTGCTGATCCATGTCNTCGACCTTAACCTTGCTAAGTTTACCAACCAATGCTCCTATGCTCAGCATTCTGCCAGGGTCTGGCGTGTGAACGTGAACTCTCACTAAGACCGAATCCCCCACAACTATTGCAGAATTTCCTTCTGCTTCTATTTTTGTCCTNAGCAAATCAACATCTATATGCTNCCCCGTCAACATGAATTCAGTACAGTATCCATAATCATCTTCTGCACCAGAGTCAACGTGCCACTGAAGCGGTGAAACTACTTCAACTTGCCGAATAGTAAGTGATTCCACCTCCACTAATCCTTTATAATCATCCACAGAAAAGTATTCCCGTAGCGCATCCATAATTACTACAACCCCTTGNCCACCAGCATCTACTACGCCAGCNTCTCGAAGCTTATCCAGCATAGTCGGGGTTTCCTGNAGTGTATTATCCGCTGCCCGGACACTGTCTTCTAAGATGGATACTAAGTCGTTGTGNTTTGTCTGGTAAGACTGCCATGCCTTATCAGATACACTCCTCATCACTGTGAGCATGGTTCCTTCCACAGGCACGCTCACTGCAGAGTAAGCGACATCCGTTCCACGAGACAACCCTTCACACAAAGATTCTAGATCAATCTCACTGGGGTTTGTTCCAGATTCCTTCTCNCTATCAGCATATCCANTTGCTAATCCNTGCAGAAACTGGGACAGTAACACNCCACTATTTCCGCGTGCGCCTAATAAGGCCCCACGAGCTATACTTAACAGTACCNCTGAAATACTTGATGTCCCCGATNCGTCTACTTGTGAAGAAAGGTGCTCNGTCGCAGCCTGAAGGGTTAGAAACATATTCGTCCCAGTGTCACCATCAGGAACTGGAAATACATTCAACGAATTTATTGCATCAACATTATTTCGTAGTGCCAAACATGCGAAAGAAAACGCATTCGCCATANTCCTGCTTTGATCCATTTGTCCATANCCAATCATGCCGAATCACCGTCTACGGCTTCATGCTCTANTATGAGTTCNTAGTATCCAACTTGATACTTCAGGTCTTGTATGGTAAAGTTCGCAAGTCGTCAGGACAAAGCGACCCACCACCTGATGGTAGATTATACACTGCNTCAGGGGACATANATAAAGAGGCTATAATGGCAAAATGTAGCGTATGTGCTAAGCGCCCCCAAGCAGGAAACAACGTCAGCCACTCAAAACGGCGAACCAGAAGAACTTGGATGCCTAACATCCGAACGACCCACGTACTNGTTAACGGAGTAAGGCAACGAATCAAACTTTGCACTCGTTGCCTTAGAACTCAATATAGAACTGCATAGGTTGTTACGCCAGTCACCGCGATGCGAAAGGCTCAAGCAGAACTCGCGTTGACCCATCAGAATCAACTCTTCTCGTTACTAACTTGTGTCCCTCCCCCTCAGCCCAGACGATTAAGTCGTATATATTTAGTGGGTCTGCCAATATNGCTTCAATGAAAGATTTACTGTCACTTGCTGTTTGNTTGGATATTGCAGCAATGACCCCAGCACAAGTCTTGCCCCTACCATCAATTACAACCCAGCCATCTGACACNGTGGTAATAACGTCATCAACNGAATCAACTCCTGCATAAACGTCTATATCCCCTGACTGACGCGCCAATACGGCCCGCCTGAATTCATCCACNGCTTCGCCATGCACACCATTATCACGATCACCTCTGGAGCAAACTGCACCGCGAACTCCNACAATATCCGGATTTACCCTTGCAAGTTCATCTAGNTCAGACATTTTCAGATGCCCTGATAGAGCAGTGCTCATACCATCCGATTTTCCTTCTAGAACCATATCTCGCAATTCAGCCTCTGAAAGGAAGTCAAACAAATTTCTCCCGTCCTTTGTGAGGGTATCAATAAGCCATCCATCGCAGTTNCCATCTCGTGCTAACCTTGGCATAAGATGNGGATCAAGNCCTCCCTCATAGAGCACGTTATCTGCAAACAGTGAGCCTATTAGCTTCGTGTTTGTTCCNGCCAACGCATCTTTAGAAGCCTGCANCACCTCCACTGACTTATCATAATCTGCCTGCATAAATCCCACTTTGACGGATGTCGCATTCATCCTACCAGCTGCCCAAACAGCCATAGCNACNGTTCCNTCTTGATTAGGAACCACGCCTAGCGTCAAGGANGCGTGGATTTCCTCCGGAACAGCATCTCGGACCGCGGCGAANATTTCTGGNTTGGCTGATCCAACCAANGCCTCTTGCAGGTTTTTCACATCAATTATNTCTGCTCGCCCCTTCATTGCTTCTTGGGCTTCCTTCAGGTTTTGCACACTAACCATCAACATCATNATTATTCACCTANTCTCTCAATCACAGGATGTCCNATCGCAATTAAATCTCGCNCGAGTTCCAATTTTTCATCTTCATCAAACGGTGCTAGTGGAGGCCGNGGGTCTCCTGCAGCCATTCCCATCAATTCAGACCAGTATTTACAAAGAGTCACAGGCAATACCCCNCCAAATTTCTGGACAGTNCGGGGCCACCATTTATCAGATACCTCTTTGACTGCCTTAATGTGCTGGTTATAAAAACCAGCGTCAATTACGCCCCTGCTCGCATTTTCAACAAACTGGACATAATAGTTATTCTCGGGAGTGTCAAATCGCCAATCGGAAGTGTTTGCAAACATGACCTGCTGTTGAAATCCCAATTCTTCTTGCTTAAANTAAATCCATTCATCGGGTGTACTAATGATTTTTTCTTTCCCTATAAGCATATGTGTGTCGATGGAAATTTGTTGATTNAAGCTTGCNTCTTTNACGCCTACTACGTTCGAAGGAGTGCAGACTTCCTTCAATCCTTCAGGGCTCATTACAATTCCAAACTGTGGAGAGTTATAAAACATCACCGCAAGATTGGTGTTATCAGCCAAAAGCTTCGTAAACTCAACCACCTGCTGCTCTGTTTTCGTCGCAAAATATGGAGCAGCTAATATCAGAATNTCGATACCAACTTCCTCCGCATATTGAGCCAATTTGATCATATCCNTGTACGAAGTATGTGTAACNTGCGCTGCCGTGAGCCACTCNCCGTTCGCTTCATCNGCAACCACCTCCATAACTTTCATTCTTTCCTCGGTTTCAAGGCTCCAGAATTCACCCATCCCCCAAGTGCATCCCCCTCCACGTGTACCGAGTGACCGAACATACTGCACATTGCTTCGCAATCCCTGTTCATCTAAATTGTCTTCAGAATCAAACGGAGTCATCAATGTCGTCCATTGGCCCTTTAAATGCTCCCAAGCCCAATCCTGAGCTTCATTTCGATTGTATTTTGCCATGAACCCCTCGTAATCTTTCTCTGAGAAAGTCTCAGCCATCTAGGCCTAATTAACGCCTCGCGCTGCTAGTCTAGGGCCTGTATATCCCTCCGTCAACAGTTGGTTCAATATTTCACGAAGGAATGTTATTCAATGATTAATCGCTCCACAATGGATACATCACCACGCCTGCAGGCAACTTAGGGTAAAAATAGGTCGATTTCCTTGGCAATCGCCCTTCTGACATCACAACTTCTTCGAATAAGTCCACCCCCAAAGATCCCATAATGAAGCCTACCGCACTGTCACCATCACTATTACTAACTCTGGCAACTGCGCTCNCAACNTCATGCTCATAATCAACACTCGGAGAAACTGGAAGTGCGCCCTCCTGAGTCACAGCTTCCAGACATTCTTCTAACAATCGAATTGGAAGCTTGCCCAACCGGTTCCCTTGAATCCGATCTTCTCGCGCTTNAAGAAAAGANACATTCCCAGAGCTATGCAATAAAATAACGTCCCANTTTNTCCGATCGGGAGAAACTAGCGAACTCTGNAATTCTCGAGCACGCNAAGATATGTCATCCGGCAANTTTATTGNCCTATATTCTTCAAAGTTTTCTTNTACGCNNTCCAGAAGGGCTGTGAGCGTATCTTCAGTGATTCCTGANACTACTCTATGATAGCCCTGTATATCCAAGCCAGGGTCGTCAAGNGCAATCAGCCCCATCATCACATACCGTGCGCCTGTGGCTCCTGACACTAGAGAATATTCCANGGCTGTTTCATACCTATGGTGGCCATCAGCTATGAGCACAGGNATATCGCTGAATGCATCTGTTATAGATCNGATATCCTCNGGNTCAACTATTTCTACCAGTGAAAATTCGCCTTCATCCGCTATAACCCCCGAAGTCAGCACGCTCTTTTTGACTCTTTCACTGTTCAAGACCTGATTTACTCTTCCACCTGAATCTCTATACACAGCCATAATAGGACTAAAATTGGTTGCGCACTTGGTCAGTAAGTCTAGTCGATCTTTCTTAGCCTTAGGGATAGTGAATTCATGAGGCAGAACGCNTCCCTCAGAGAATTNTTCCAACCGAACTCTGGCCATCAANACTTTGCGCACCCGCTCTGCACCATAAGCATCAATATAGCTTTGTGTGAGGAGATAAAATTTCGCTTGCTTAGTTGACTTTAGGATGCCTTGCTNGATCCAATCTTGTAANTCCTGTGCTGCCCGATCATACCTGTCTTCATTGCTACCCAGTTCTTTAGAATATTCTAAGCGGACTATGTTGAAAGAGTCTTTTTCNTATAGCTCGTTCCTCAAATTGTCACTGATGACATCATATGGGGGGCATATAACTGAAGACAAATCTGGGATCGTTTCCAAGTCGTACATAAGTGCCTGAAAAGGCAATGCCTCTACCATGGCGAACCTCTCTTTTACTNTTNCATCTATCTTAATTATCCCTGCCNCAGGCAGCAATATTCTAGCCCACTGTTCGTAGCACTTAGCATCCAATTTAATATATACTTGAGCTGGTAAAGAAATAAATGNCAACTCCCAAGCACGTGACTTTGTGGTTCGCCCAGCACAAACACAATGGCCTCATGGACTACTACATGTCNGAAAATCACAAGCATCCATCCATCCGGATTCAAGAGTTAAGAGANCTAATNACCCNCCACAATCACCACTACTACATCCTTGATGAGCCGGAAATCTCTGATCAGGATTACGATAGNCTATTCCATGAACTCAAGTCACTTGAATCCATCCATCCCGAATATTACTCCGNNTCCTCACCTACAGAACGAGTAGGGGCNCCTGTCGCCTCCGGGGCATTNCCGGTNCGCCACAGAGTGCCCCTNCTTAGCTTAGGCAATATTTTTGACAATANCGGACTACACGATTGGATGGGNCGGGTATCGTCAGAACTCAACACTGCTGTCCCCTTGATGNTCTGCGAACTTAANATCGACGGACTCGCGGTGTCTCTAACCTATGAAGACAGGGTTCTTGTACGAGCAGCTACCCGTGGAGATGGNCATGAAGGAGAAGACGTCACGCACAACGTGCGTACAATCCGCAATCTGCCGTTGCTCCTACCCAATAATGCGCCTGCCCACCTAGAAGTCAGGGGCGAGGTTTTCATAACNCTCTCATCTCTGGCTGCTATNAATCACTCCCGAAGAACATCTGGATTAGACGANTTCAANAACACACGNAATACGGCCGCCGGAACCCTAAGGCANCTTGATCCAAAAGAAGCTTCNGCCAGAAACTTAAGAATAACCATATATGGGACAAGCTCAATCAACTCNAGTGANGTCTCTACTCATTGGAATCAACTTCAANTATTGTCCTCATTCGGATTTCCAGTCAGCNCTCATAATGCNCNGGTTTCTTCNACTGAAGAGATCCAACAATATTGGAATTTATGGAACGAGGCTANAANTTCCCTAGACTATGATGTTGACGGAATAGTTATAAAAATAGATAGCCTGCACCACCAGCTAGAACTAGGTAGCTCAAACAGAGAGCCTCGCTGGGCCATTGCCTATAAATTCCCCTCAGAACAGGTCACAACCACATTGCTCGACATTGGCATTAATGTNAGTAGGACTGGCTCTCTGAACCCTTATGCAATCCTTGATCCTGTCCACNTATCTGGGGCAACGATCGCCTTCGCTTCCCTCCATAANCAAGAAGATATCCATAGAAAAGACCTCAGAATAGGTGACTTAGTNGTNCTAGAAAGATCAGGGGCTGTCATACCCAAAGTCATCGCTCCTGTTATTAAAGCACGGACCGGAAAAGAACGAAAATTCAAAATGCCAGATTATTGCCCTTCATGTGGAATGGCCACGATACACGAAGGACCTGCTATGACAAGATGTTCCAACAATTCGTGCCCATCTCGGCTTATTAATCGACTNCTACATTTCGCAAAGTCCCTAGGAATNGAAGGAATCGGGGATGGCCTAGCAGAAAAACTGGTGCAATCTCANGGGGTTGAGCGGATTGAACATNTTTATTCTATGACNAAAGAAATGCTCAATAGCTTACCTGGCATGGGGGATATTTCTTCNTCTAGAATTCTAGANGAAATAAATGCTAGTAAAAATGCATCGCTNGATAAAGTGATTATCGGNCTCGGGATACCACATGTGGGAGCAGAAACNGCAACTCTTCTATCTCAGAGTTTTTCTTCCCTGAGTGCTCTGCAACTTGCCAAACCACANCAATATGAAGCNATACCNGGTATCGGNCCAGTGATATCTGAAAGTATCCACNAATTNTTNAGCGCCGAGGACACCCAAATTAGCCTGTCTGCNCTTGCCGATCTAGGTATGTTCAGTAACNCACCNNCCTATCCCCAGACCACNCTGGNCGGTGCAGTTGCAGGCATTCGCTTTGTTATCACTGGCAGGTTATCGTCTATCTCTCGATCAAACCTCAGTAATCTCATCCGTGCTAGGGGAGGATTTNTAACACCAAACGTAACAAAAGATACGGACTTTCTGGTTGTTGGCANCGACCCAGGAAACAAGATTAACCGAGCAAGGGAACTNTCTGTTCCTGTTTTGACAGAAAATCAAGTNATGAATCTNCTAAATCAATNANTCGTGCTGCAGTGATATTCTATAAACGATAGCNAGGAAAGGACATCTAAACAATATGTTGCTGATAGTGGGNCTTGGTAATCCACCTAAAAAATACCTACGNTCCCGGCACAATATTGGCTATCGCTGCATTGAATCTATAGCCGTACAGAATGGCCTAACTATCTCAACACGTGTTCCTAATGCCCTGATCGCTTCNGGAACAATTGAATCAACTCAACTCACTTTAGCCAAGCCAACAACCTATATGAATGAATCAGGCGTCGCTGTGCGATCATTGCTTAGGAGNCTTAACCTTGCACCNCCTGATTTAGTCGTTATATACGATGATATGGACCTACCAACCGGCAAACTCAGAATACGGCCCAAGGGTGGGGCGGGCGGNCACAATGGTATCCGTTCTATAATTGGGAATATAAACTCAGCGGACTTCGTTCGCATTCGNCTTGGNGTAGGCAGGCCACACGGAAGGCTAGATGCTATATCNCACGTTCTAGGNGATTTCACNAACGAAGAGGANGCTCTGGTAGAAACAGCCATTACCAGAGCCTCCGANGCCATCATCAGCATAGCTACCGATGGTGTTGATAAAGCTATGACGCGGCATAACACGGATGCACGCCAANATAACTAACTAAACCTAAAAGCAGGNTACNCGTCACGGCTTAGGNTCTATGTGTCGCTCCAGCTCTGCCATGGCTCGCTTACTTCCAAATACTGTCGCCAGTCGCCCTGANACCCTGATTCTGTTTTTNCCTATCAATCCCTTGCTACACAGTGCCCAGAGAGACCAATTGAGCGTGGCTGTTTTCAGCCGAGGGAAAACNCCCAAGAGGGTGTCATCTCCATACCGAAACACTTCATCCGGTCTCCTATTGAGTTCTTCAAGAATCATAGCTTGAGCAGGAGTCAAATCTTGCCGATGATCTCCTTCTCTAACTCTGATTTGTGTAATTTTCAATACTTGCTACCTTTCGCAATATATTATATGTAATACAATGGCATTCAATGNAATNNGATGCAATACAATGTTCTCTGCTATTATACAATGATATATGANATTGTCCAAAAAGNCTCNCCCCTAGCACTCTGATAGGCATTTGGTATAATACTGNNGAGCATCATGCGTAATAGGCTNGGCTTGACTAATCTAACTACCGCCCAAAATATCGTCGCGTGGAGAGTTTGAATATGAGCGTCACTAACNANGAAGTTCTATATCTTGCCAGCCTAGTGAGAATGTCTCTATCTGAAGAGGAGCTAAATCGCCTTGGCACTGAATTATCTCAAGTATTGGAACAGTTTCAATCTCTCGAAAAACTAGAGATACCCGAGGAGGCGACGGCCAGC
The DNA here is from genome assembly GCA_002717565.1 of Chloroflexota bacterium. Classification (GTDB taxonomy): domain Bacteria; phylum Chloroflexota; class Dehalococcoidia; order Lucifugimonadales. The sequence goes on along the minus strand of PBAZ01000001.1, from coordinate 155,497 downwards.
CATCCCCATGGAAAGCGCTCGGTCTTAAGGCCTGATNAACCTGGTGATACGTATAGCCTTGAAGAAATGCTCCAAAACGCCCCTACCGTTGAAGGTAACCTGATCAAGGTCAAAGCTATTCTTGACTAAAATAAGTACCCCNCTACATTGGCTAACCATTCACGAAACTGCTGATCTTCTGCGCAGCGGAGACATAACTTCGTCCATATTAATTGACCACATGCTTGACCGCATACGGGNCGTGGACCCCTCCATCCAAGCATTTACCACCCTAAACGACTCTACTTCCTCGCNACCAGGATCCACAGCCCGTGAGCAAGCTAACGAAGCAGACTTAATTATTCAATCTGGTAAATCAAGCCCGTTAACAGGAATCCCTGGACANCTCAAAGACAACATATGCACTATAGGACTCCGGACAACATGTGGAAGCAGAATGCTAGAGGATTTTTACCCNCCCTACAATGCAACAGTAGTTGATAAGCTTCTAGGCGAGCACTCNGTGATCATTGGCAAGGGAAACATGGACGAATTNGCAATGGGATCTTCAACGGAGAATTCCGCGTTCCATCCAACTCACAACCCTTGGGNCCTTGACAAGGTTCCAGGAGGAAGCAGTGGAGGNCCTGCTGCAGCCGTAGCAGCTGGAGAGAGCATGTATGCACTTGGATCGGACACCGGGGGCAGCATACGACAACCAGCCGCTCTCTGCGGAGTTGTAGGCCTTAAGCCTACCTACGGGTTAGTTAGTCGCTATGGGTTGATTGCCTTTGCAAGTTCATTGGACCAAATCGGACCAATAACCCGCGATGTAACTGATAGCGCTATCGTTCTGAATGCCCTTACCGGCGAGGATGCACTTGACGCTACATCCATACAAGCCCCAACATCTGACTACCGAACTTCCCTCGTGCCCGATGTCGCGGGGCTAAGAGTAGGTGTACCCAAAACACTTATCGCTCAAATCACGGAGCCAGGAGTTCGAGATGCAATAGAATCTGCAATATCCCTATTTGAGCACAACGGGGCAATAGTTGACCGCGAGGTCACTCTAGACTACTACGATTTCGCGCTGGCGGTATATTACATTCTAGCCCCTGCAGAGGCATCGGCAAATCTTGCTCGCTATGATGGAGTCAAATACGGCTTATCGGCTAGCGCGGAAACGATGTGGAAGGCGCTTGAATCCACAAAAGGCCTCGGTTTCGGCCCCGAGGTAAAGAGACGAATCATCCTAGGAACCTATGCCCTATCATCCGGCTACTACGACGCCTATTACAGAAAGGCTCAACAGGCACGAGCCCTGATAATCCAAGAATTCTCAGCCCTTTTTGCCCGATACGATGTGCTTTTATCTCCCGTTACGCCATCTACAGCTTTTAACCTAGGGGCAAAGGTAAATGACCCCGTGGAAATGTATTTGAACGATGTGTTCACCATTCCAAGCAATATTGCGGGCATTCCTGCAATCTCAATACCTGCAGGGTTTAGTAATAAAATGCCAGTAGGCCTCCAAATAATGGGGCCGTGGCTAGGCGAATCTCAAGTTCTGCAAGCTGCCTATTTCTACGAGCAGGCGACTCAATGGAATCACTATCACCCTGAACTACTTACTGACTAACTAATCTTCCTATTGGTCAAACCATCAACTGTTAAGCAAACATTGCGTAGTATACTTTCATCGTCGTTGACATCTTATATACTCCAATCTTGCTGAAGGAAAGGAATACACTGGAATGAAAGCGATGATAATAACAGAACCCGGGGGGCCTGAGGTTCTCCAACTCCGAGAGGTTCCAGACCCAACCTGTGGACCCGACGACATAGTCGTCAAGGTCCATGCTACAGCACTAAACCGCGCGGACCTCTTGCAGCGAAAAGGCGGGTATCCGGCCCCTGCAGGAGTTCCACAAGACATTCCTGGATTAGAAATGTCCGGGACTATTGTGGAAACAGGAGATAACGTAGAACTGTGGGCACCAGGAGATCCTGTTTTTGCCTTAATGCCCGGTGGGGCTTATGCCGAATTTGTTTCACTCCCTGCATCAATGGCCTTACTTATGCCGCCCAACCTAGACTTCCACCAAGCGGCCTCAATACCTGAAGTCTTTATTACTGCATATGATGCCCTTTTTAACCGTTTGCAACTATCTTCAGGAGAATCTGTTTTGATCCACGCAGTAGGAAGCGGCGTGGGAACCGCAGCAGTTCAGTTAGCGCATGTTGTAGGAGCCTTAACTCTTGGAACAGCTGGGTCCGATGATAAACTGCAGCGTGCATCAGTAATCGGGTTGGACAGGGGCATCAACTATACTAAGGATGATTTCGCAGCAGCAGTCTCAGAGTTCACCCAAAACAAAGGAGTGAACTGCATTCTTGATGTGATAGGGGCTAATTATTTTGAGAAAAATATTCGCTCCTTATCGGAACAAGGGCGCTTGATCATAGTCGGAACCATGACCGGATCCAAAATTGAGTTTGATCTAGGAAAATTAATGGGAAAACGACTTCAGATAGGAGGAACTGTGCTACGGGCTCGAACGCTAGTAGAAAAGGTTTCGCTCACATCGCAAATAGCCGACGATGTGGTCCCCCTGCTGGAAGCTGGTGTCATCATACCTAGCGTAGATTCCGTCTGGCCGTTAACCGAAGCAGGGCAAGCCCATGCGTATATGGAGAGCAACCAAAATTTTGGGAAAATAGTGCTTGCCGTTGATTTCTAGTCTGCCGCACATACCATCAAAGCCCATCGGGCAAATCAACAACCATCTCTGATACTGAGATATCTACACTCACAATCACACCAGAAATGGCAGGAACAAGAATTTCCGCCGTCCCAGTGACTACATACACGTCATTTGCTCCGGTAGTCAATATTTCAGTTATTGCCCCAAGCTGGTCGCCAGCGATATTTCTAACGTTCATACCTAGAAGTTGAAAATGGTAGTACTGTCCTTCTGGAAGAGACACTACCACTTCTTCCTGTACGCATATGTTTTCGTTATTCAAATTAAAGGCGTCATCTGCGCTATCAACTCCAGAGAATTTCACGATAAGCTGGCTTCGGTGGATACGTGATCTTTCAATTATGTATTGAGAAGATCGGATAATGACACGGTTCCCTGAGTTGAATCGCTCGGGGTTATCTGTAAAAGTACGAACTTTTATCTCTCCACGAACCCCCACAGCGCCGCTGCAGATACCTACTAGAATTAAACTAGCCTCATGCTCATATTGCATCTGCCTTGATACACCATTAGTTAGATGGAATAGACCAGTTACGCCCCTGCAGGACTGCCTATTGGTTCAGGCANCTATAGGGCTGCNATGCTACACAATCTCAAGGACCNCACGGGTGCCAGCTTTAACCGCAGCCACACGAAGTAATACTCGCATGGCCTCAGCAACCCTCCCTTGCCGACCAATGACCTTTCCTTTGTCTTCTTCGGCAACCTCGAGGCGAAACACAGTNCGCTCATCCTCAACAACCTCAGTCACGACGACACTGTTGGGNTCACTAGCTATTGACTTAGCTATGTACTCAATCAATTCTTTCATGACGAGATCGTCTCACCCTGAACCAATCCTTGACGTNCAAGTATTCTGTTAACCGCCTCAGACGGCTGCGCCCCCTGACTGACCCAATACAGGGCACGGTCCCCATCTATGACTACCTCAGGCGGATTAGTCATGGGATTGTAATGCCCTATTTCCTGAACAGGCCTGCCGTCTCGAGGCGAGCGTGAGTCAGCAACGACAATCCGATACGCCGGCTGTTTCTTTTTCCCAATTCGCTTTAGTCTAATTCTGAGCAAGTGTTTAAACCTCAACTATGCTTTATTCAGCCGCAATTCTAGTCGGTAGACTAGTTGATTGTCAATGTTGGACCTATTATCATCCACACTAGTTNACNGCTTTTCTCCNGGTTATGCTTACCAGATACAGGAGAAAGGCNGCCATTATAAACGAGAAGGGAGCTNTAGAAATCAATGGACCNAAAAATAGCAACGGTTCTAAATCAACTATCGCANGTCATTGGCTGCGATAACTGCGGCACGNGGCTTAGATTCGGTGACGTAGAGTGNCCTCACTGCGGCACCGATATAGANCCCGTACTTATCAGGTGGGCCCAAGAACTTATTAACTTGCTCGAGCCACAGGATTCCTGAGAATCCCCATCCTCTCGCTACCCCTAAGGCTCAATCACTAGAGCTTCCTAGTAATAATTGCTCACACAGGTTGGCTGCTTGTATAAGCTCAGGGATTTTCACAAACTCTCTCACTGTATGGGCGCCATTTGTTGCCATTCCAACAACTACTGCGCGAATGTCATTTAAGGCAAATATATTTCCGTCTGTGCCACCGCCTGAAGAAACAAACTGATAGTCAAGTCCAATTGTACTCAAGGCACCAATTACATCGACTGCTATTGGCTCAACCGGGTTTATCTGGTATCCCTCGAATTCAATGGTGCCATCTACCACTATACTTGCTCCGGGATATTGAGCCTCTACGCGCTGGATCTGCTTCATAAGAACGTCTTGATAAACAGTCAGCGTATTCTTGTTGTGACTCCGTATCTCGCCTTCCAGTTGCACAATTTCAGGTACCGCATTTCTAGCCGATCCTCCCTGCAACACGCCGATATTCATCGTGGTTTCGTCATCTATTCTGCCTAAGGGCAACCCCANTATCAGNTCAGCAGCTATCGTAGCTGCTGACAGGCCCTTCTCTGGTTCAACCCCTGCATGGGCCCCTCGACCTACAATCCGAATATCGAAACGAAAATANGTAGGGCTAGCGTCTGTCAAAACGTTAGGAGGGCCTTCTCCATCGAAAACAACAGCCTGTTTCCCGCGAATCATATCGTAGTCCAGATTCTTCGCGCCNACCAGCCCTATTTCTTCCTCTCGGGTAAACACTAATTCCACGGGNCTGTGCTCTCTTCCCGATGCNGAAACAGCTCGGACCCCCTCAAGTATTGCAGCAACGCCGGCCTTACAGTCACCCCCAAGCACGGTGTCTCCTGCTGACATAATTTGATCTCCCTCAATCACGGGGATAACGCCACGGCCTGGTTCGACCGTGTCCATGTGCGCAGACAAAATCAATATGTCCGCTTGTCGCGTATCGCCAGAAATTCCATTACTCGCTATAAGGTTCCCAAAGGCATCCCACCCCACGTCATATTCAATAGATGTCAAAACGTTCGAAATGTATTCTGCTACCNTGNCCTCTTCCCCCGAAGGGCTGTCAATGGCCGCAAGTTCACAGAATGTCTCTACCAATCTATCNGCGTTTATCACGTTAGTTCATTTACTCCTGCAGTATACTTAAGGCCTGCATANCTAATAGTNCTCGCGCCANNTGGCTGAGACAGACCTCTGCCTATCAGGATAACACAGCATATACCGATAAGAGGATTGAANTCTATGTTTNGGGTAGATTTTCATTTATGGCAATGGTGCCTCATATTTTCCCTAAGTGCCNTAGCNGTATTTGNAACCAGTAAATGGTTAGTTTCAGCAACTGACACNATAGGAGAACATACAGGGTTAAGCAAGGGATTTCTGGGGGCTGTCATGCTAGCTACAGCTACCTCTCTGCCGGAAATTTTCACAGGCATAAGCGCAGTAACCCTAACAGATTCACCTGATCTAGCTGTCGGAACCGTTTTTGGAAGCAACATGTTCAATCTGATGATTATTGGAATGATGGAACTCACCATTCTAGGCCCNTCCTTGTTAACATCAATATCCAAACCGACAAAACTATCNCTAGCANTTTCAGGNGCACTGATCTTAGTGGCTATCATCATATTAGCCATCATGCAACATAGCNCTCACGTNCCTGAATTCGCCGGAAATATATCCACTGCCATACTAATCGNCATGTATGGGTCTTTGTTGTGGCTTCTACACAAGGCCGAACCACAGGAAGATTTTTCTCNGCNAACAGGCNATAGCGATCATGTACCCTCTCTCACAAAGGCAATATGGCTATACACCGTCTCGACCCTNCTCATAGCTCTTGCCAGCATAGGGCTTTCAATAGCCGGAGAGAATATCGGCTTAATGACAGGNGTGAGTGCCAGTTTCATTGGAAGCCTATTGATAGCATTTTCTACATCNCTGCCAGAAGTCGCCACTTCATTCGCTGCTCTCCGNATAGGATCCGNTGACATGGCAGTATCCAATATGACGGGAAGCAATTTATTTAATACGGGCATAGTCCTTTTTACTTCTGATGTTGCCTTTCAGTCTGCCCNAAGGGGTANTNTGTTGTCTGCNGTATCAAGCGGACACATCTTCACTGCTATAATCTCACTTGCCATGACAATTNTCGTGACTAGTGGAGCATATTTCGGATCAGGCAAACGGAAGAAATTCGGCACNTTGACAATAGGTCCATTTGGCCTCATCGCACTATTNTTAATAGCACAATATTGGCTGTTCACTAATTCCAGCNTTTAGATTATCTCAAACCAGTTGGTTTAGTGCCTAAGAAGTGGTACAATGGGCGTGTGGATTCATCGAAGTTGGGCGTTGTAGATTGCATAAGTGTCGGCTTCTCTGCGGTGTATCGCAAACCGGCGATACTCATCGTGCCTATACTAGTCGATCTGCTCCTATGTTTCACGCCTAGAATCTCACCACAACCACTAATTGAAAACTTAACTGACGCAGGAACCCTACAGGAAGCCCAAATAGAATCAGCTGGATTCGGGGTTGCAATCCCTGCGTCACCNGAAGAATCACTTACTNTTGAGAACTTTGAGGCGCTAGGTGATCTCAACCTGTCAGGAATACTGGGAACACAAGTTCAATCCTATCTCGCATTCCCGTCATCGGGTAGAANCGGACAAGCGGTCATTGAAGTAGAAACCTGGCAAGGATTGATGCTGTCGCTGGTAGTCTTTATATTTGGGAGCATAGTTATCGGAACCATTTATCTGGAAATGTTNGCTCAATACATCAAGGTTGGGAGTCCATGGCCTATTCGCGAGGGGCACCTCCCGAGGCTCGCAGTTAATCTNTTGGGGTACATAGCCNTAGTAACCGGAATTTATGGAGCTATAGCTATCTCTTGCCTGTTTCTGATAACNCTCGCACCANCANTGCTCCCCATTATAGCCCTTTTGGGCATAACTGCTGCCTTCCTAGCCTTAATTTATCTCTTGGTAGGCGAAACAGTCCTTTTTATTGAGGGCCTTACACCAATTCAAGCACTNAAAAGAAGCATGGTGTTTGCTCGCTCTCATTTGGTGCAACTTGCAAGTCTGATCATACTCTCGGCNGTGCTTGGCTTTGCAATGCAAATACTTCTCGGTANCTTGGCAACTTATTCACTAGGGCTCCCCCCTGCGATATTTCTGAATGCCCTAGTCATGACCTCTCTGACAATTGCGGTAATGAGTTACTACTGGAATCACACGGAGCNCNGGGGTATCCAGTTATGACCCTNGCCTATTNGCTACTTTCGCCCCTTAGGGCTTTTATCTTTTTAATTGGTAGGTGCGTATAATGACTAACACGATANACACACAGGAATATACAGCTGATGATATCCAAGTTCTTGAAGGAAGAGAGGCTGTCCGGTTACGGCCCGGGATGTACATTGGCAGCACGGACCAACGAGGGNTGCATCACCTGATTTACGAAATTGTAGACAACGCTGTCGATGAGGCAATGGCAGGATATTGCACCCGAATAAGTATAACCTTGGAAACCGATCAATCTGTCACCATCCGGGATAATGGCCGNGGGATACCAATAGATCTTCATAGCTCAACAGGCAAATCTGCCCTTGAAACCGTAATGACCACTCTGCATGCTGGGGGTAAATTCGGAGGTGGGGGATATAAAGTCTCTGGTGGCCTTCATGGAGTTGGCGCCTCCGTNGTGAATTCACTTTCTAGCTCAATGGAGGTCTCAGTAGACAGAGACGGCAAATCTTATCGACAAACCTTCGCGCAAGGATCCGCCACCNGTGATCTGGAGATGACGGGCGATTCTGCNCTGCGTGGCACCACAATACACTTCATGCCTGATACAGATATATTTGCCGAACTTGATTATGATTTTGACACTCTTACCCAGCGGTTTAGNGAAATGGCCTTTCTCAATCAAGGGTTAGAGATCCATTTTCTAAGTCGCCTCCACACGAAAGAAACTCCGGGATACCAAGAACGCACATTCCTTTTCTCTGGGGGTGTCAGCAGTTTTCTCAGCACACTGAACAAGAAGCGCGGGGTTCTGAATGAAGTACCCATCTACATCAAAAAAGAAATTAACGAAACCGCCATTGAAGTAGCCATTCAGTACAACACNGGGTACGCTGAAACTACCTACTCCTTCGCAAACTGCATCAACACACCCGACGGGGGATCACACATCACTGGNTTCCGGTCTGCCTTGACTAGNGTTCTCAACGACTATTCCCGGAAAAATAAATTGATCAAAGATGAGCAGCCCAATTTCTCTGGAGAGGATGTCCGCGAGGGACTTAGCGCGGTGATCTCGGTAAAACTCTCAGACCCTCAGTTCGAGGGACAGACAAAAACTAGGCTGGGCAACCCTGAAATGAAGGGATATGTTGATTCTGCAGTTGGATCAGAGCTAACCATATTCCTTGAAGATCACCCGGCTGAAGCACGAAGAATAATTGAAAAATGCATGACTACCGCAAGGGCACGCGAAGCCGCACGCAGGGCAAGAGATCTTGTCATACGCAAGACCGCAATGGATGGTGGCTCCCTCCCTGGCAAACTAGCGGACTGTGCTGAGAGAAACCCTGAAAACAGTGAAATTTACCTTGTAGAGGGAAACTCAGCCGGCGGGTCAGCAAAAGGCGGCAGAGATCGTCACTTTCAAGCAATACTTCCACTGCGAGGAAAAATCCTTAACGTTGAAAAGGCACGGGCCGACAAAATGCTCGCCCATGAAGAAATNCGAGCTATGGTAACAGCGCTTGGCGCGGGCCTTGGTTCGGATGGCGAAGAGATGAATTTGAAGAAACTCCGGTATCATCGGGTCATTATCATGACAGATGCGGACGTTGATGGCGCGCATATTAGGACCCTTCTCCTGACATTTTTCTACAGACACATGGCGGACCTAATAAAAGAAGGATATTTGTACATTGCCCAGCCGCCTCTATACAGAATCCAAAACGGACGAAAGATACAATATGCCTACACTGAGGGACAACGAGAAACCATGCTGAACGCACTAAAAGAGAAGCGATCTGTACAAGTTCAGCGATATAAAGGGCTTGGGGAGATGAATGCCTCTGAACTATGGGATACCACAATGAACCCTGAAACTCGGACATTACTTCAGGTCACAGAAGACTTCGCCGGCNCCGCTTCAGATATTTTCACAGAACTCATGGGCGAAGACGTTGCTCCTCGCAAGGATTTCATTCGCAACTACGCAAAAGATGTTCGGAACCTCGATGTTTAGATCAAGATCCTTGCCTGANGTTGTGCTAGATCGCCACACATTGCGGATTTCAATGCGTGNATCTCATCATAGTCTTTGGGCACAGAAGGTGGCCTAAATTGCTGTTTGATCTACACTGCCATTCGGTATCATCGGACGATTCACGAGCAACAGTCGAGCAATTCTTGAAATGGATCGGTGCGCTCAGAAAAAAAGGGCGCGAAATTGATGGAATAGTCCTTACCGAACATCGTAAATTTGATATCGACGCTGACTACACTCACCTTGCAAATAAATACGACGTTCAAGTGCTCAAAGGATCGGAACTTGATACAGACTGCGGGCACTTTCTTGTATTCGGCGTAAACAAGCTACTGCTCAACGAAGTGGATTTTTCTGACATCAAAATGAGCGGCGTTGAATTAGCCAGAATTGCGAAAGATTCCGGTGCAATCGCGATCCCCGCGCACCCTGGTCGCTACGGGGTTGGGCTCGTAAACTATCTGGACGACGGGCTTGATCTCTCGAATATAACTATTGTGGAGGCCCTTAATGGAAGTGCTCGTGCCGGAGAAAATGAAAAATCAGCTGAGTTTATGGATCAATATGGACTAGCCGGTACCGGAGGCAGCGATGCCCATTTTGTTAGCGGAATAGCCCAGTGCCTCACATCTTTTGACAACCCGATCACTAGTGAANCCGATCTCGTGGAACAACTTATACAAGGACAATTCAAAGCAATATCTGCACCTGAATAAAGGAGAAGACATGGCTACAGAACCTACAATTGATTACGACCGCAGTGTTCTTGGGAAAGAAGTCCCCGGAGAAACGATACGCATTGANCGAGAAAAGATCCTTGCCTACGGGGCAGCAATTGGAGAAACAAACCCTCTGTTCCTCGACGACGCTGCTGCGATTCAGGCTGGATATAAGTCTCTCATGGCGCCCCCTAGTTACATTAACGCTCTTATTTTGTCCTCAGGCCGTCCTGATCCAAAGGTAAATTTTGGAACCCTTAGCTTNCACTCTGGGCAGGCAATAGAGACATACCAGCCAATCTACCCTGAAGACTCAATAAGCACTACATCTTCCCTAGAAGATGTTTATGCCAAAACCGGCCGAAGTGGCACCATGGTTTTCATTGTTTGGAAAACGGAACTTTTCAATCAGGCTGGTGAATTAGTCGCTATTGCAAGAGAATCTTTTGTCCGCAGATAAATCTTCTAACCTAGGAGGGCCNTCGTGNCAAGNAATACTCTATACATAGAAAACGTCGATATTGGGGACGAAGTTCCTGAGTTNGTGACAACTGTATCCATGGATCAAGTTACAGCATTCTTTNCCTCATACCCTAGGTCAAACAACTCCCCCGATCGCCCATCCCGATTCAACAGCGACGAGCAAGCAAAAAAAGAAGGNCTCGCTGGGCCGATCATACCAGGGGTTATGAGTATGGCNCTTATAACCAAAGTGCTAACTGATTGGGGCATCGGCGCGAAATTCAAGCTCTTAGATGCTATATTCAGACAAGTGGTTCCTCAGGAAGAACAGATACGAGCGTATGCTGTAATTACTGATAAAGATGAAGAAAGCAACACAATTGAATTAGACGTCTACATTGAGCCTATGGACGGACAGCCTTACGTCAGAGGCCGAGCATCTATGGAGCTCGTCTCTAAGGNGGGGTAAGCGGCTATGCAGTAGCTACATCCCCTAGAGGTGTAGCTACAAGTATGGAATGGAATNCATAGCCCCTNTCGGTTATAAGCTCGCTGCCACCTTCTACCCTATCAAGCACCACCATAACCCCAGCGACACTACATCCGCNGGCTTCCAGGGCTTCTATAGATCGCAAAAGGGACCCTCCTTTAGTGCATACATCATCGACGACCAANACTCGGTCTCTGGGGTGCATTAATCCTTCTATCTTCTTGCCTGTCCCGTGTGCCTTCTCCTCCGGCCTTACCAATAACCCACGGGCAACGGCTTGCTGCTCACCTGCAGTGGCAAGAGCAGCCCCTATAAGCGGATCTGCCCCTATTGTCGGGCCGGCNACCACAGACACGCCTAATTCCGACATCCTGGNCCAAATACTTTTCCCTAAAAGNGCTGCACCGCTAGAACTTAAACTTAGCAACCGGCCATCAAAGTAGTACGAACTNTTTTTCCCTGAGGATAAAGTGAACTCTCCAAAACTCAAAGCTCCTATTTCTTTGGCTAGTGTTAATATTTCTTCTGCCCCTGATACCGTCATATAGAACTATCCTTTCCTATTTGCTATCCATGGCGCCATAAAGNCNGTGTAGCTGGATGTACTCGTATACCCCCGGCGGCATTCTATCCTCAGGCGCCCCCCCTAGGGCTATATCCTCCCGCAGCTTTGTCGCGCTTACGTCAACCAACGGACCATCTATCCAACTCACCCTTCCGCCTAAGGCTGCTATTGCCCGCTCCGCCTCCGTCGTGTTCTGTCCGCCTCTTCTATATACGGCCAAGGGACACAACTCTAGTAGTTCTTTAATTCTCTGCCATNGAGGCATTGTTTCCAAGCTGTCCTGNCCTATAACTAAAAGGAATTCGTCTGCTGAATTCTCAGCCACCAGTTGTTCTACCGTATCAATCGTATAGGTAAGGCCGTCTCGCAATCCCTCTATTTGAGATACGGCAAATCCACTTTGCCCNTGGATCGCAATTTCCAGCATTCTGTAGCGATGNTGAAATTGTGATATCCTCTCGCCTCTTTTTAGCCATGGATCTTTTGCCGGTATAAGCAACATCTTGGCCAGCCGAAATGCGTCAAGNGCTTGCCTTGCTACCGCTATATGTCCAACATGAACTGGATCAAATGTGCCCCCGTAAATGCCAATCCTTGCCATTGCTTCTCAAACCCATTCAAATTCCGCANTGCCTATTCTCACAGNATCTCCTCTACCCGCNCCTGCTTGAGTTAGNGCATCTACCACTCCGAGATCCCTGAATGCTGCCCAAAGCTGTAGTTGTCCACTCCAAGATTCTAGCTGAGAACCACGTACCAATCGCTCTGCTTGAGAACACTGTATTTCGTAAGCATTCTCTACCAGATCCTTCGTAACGCTAACAAAGCCTTCATTGTCATCTGTGTCTCTNTGCTGCAGNGGCTTGACNGATAAATCGGGTGTCCTCTTAACCTCNCTGATAATATCTCCTGTTCTATTTACCAGCTCCTCTAACCCCTCTCCTGTTAGNCCAGATATCAAATGCACTTCAGGNCCNAGTCCGCCGAGGTCATCTCGCAATAACAGCGCCATATCTTTAGCTTCATCTATATCAATCTTATTAACCGCAATTAGCCAGGGNTTCTCTTCTAATCCTTGACCGAACGCCACAATCTCATTCCTAAGCATTTCAAAGTCGTTAAAGACATCCTTGTCTGATCCATCTATCAAATGAATTAAAACTCCGCACCGTGACGCATGTCTAAGAAATTCCTGTCCTAATCCTGCTCCTTTATGAGCATCTTCAATCAATCCTGGTATTTCTACCGCTACAAACCTGCCACTCTCACTCGATACTACTCCCAATACTGGTTCAAGCGTAGTAAATGGATACTCTGCTATTTTGGGCTTCGCTCCAGAAAGATGCGAAATAAGGGTAGATTTCCCGCAACTCGGTTTACCAATAAACGCAACATCCGCGAGTAGCTTTAGTTCTAGCTTTAAATGCACTTCTTCAGCAAGNCCCCCTGCTTCTGCAATAAGNGGAACGCGCTGCGTAGGTGTNGCAAACTGAACATTCCCTAGCNCNCCTAATCCCCCACGAGCTATACACACTTCCTCCCCATCACGCATAACGTCCCCTAGGATTCGTTCCTCACTCCCATCAAGCCATATTCTAGTCCCTATAGGAACTTCTATGATGGTCGCCTTCGCTGTTTTCCCTGTCCNTTTTCTTGCAGNTCCATCACCACCGCGTTCAGCCTGAAANATAGCCTCGTTCCGTATATGCATTAAGGTGTCATATCGNCGTGTTCCCCTGATGAATACATCACCCCCTCTTCCCCCATCGCCACCATCAGGACCACCCCTAGGAACATATTTTTCCCGCCGAAAACTTACCGATCCGGACCCCCCNGGCCCGCTAATCGCTGTTATGTACACAATATCAATCATCAANGCCTCTATTACTGTTATGGTGGTTAATTAATATATTAAAGTATATATATCCTTTTAAGTTAACTTAATAATCATAATCGTTAATAAGGAGATACATATAGTATATAACCATATTTTAGNCTGCCAGTCGTAGTTATTCTGTAANGTCAAACNGCGTAAAGGTGTACATGTGCGTATACGGATGAGCAATNGCAACAAAAGAGNCCACTAGATATNAGNACTGTAGTCTGTGGGCATGACTGNGTTTGTGCTGGCAATGTACTGTAATTACACGTGGTAAACACCGACANTAAGTTGTCTGTGGCACGCGAGCGGAGTTNAGCCGGCTNCCACCATCAACATCTAGATGGGCCCCGGTAATCCATTCTGCAGCGTCGGAAACNAAAAAGACAACAGCGTCTGCTATGTCAGANGGNTTGCCTAATCGGCCAAGGGGAATTGATGAGCTTTGNGATCCCTGCAGCTGGGCAATAGCCTCTTCACCCCCAAGGCTGTCTGGTTCCCCAGAGCGCAACCCCATGCGCAAATTTCGAACTGTCCCTAGGGTAGGAATAGCACCTGGCGTNATGGCGTTTACGCGGATTCCATATNGTGCCCACTCTGAGGCTAATGTCATGGTCATTCCCCAGATACCACTTTTCGCAGAAGCGGCATGNACGTTTCCAGGTCCGCCAGAATGCGTAAACGCAAGGATATTGATTATGGAGCCAGAATTTTGTGCTTTCATTGTTTGAAAAACGGCCTGCGAGCAGTTAAACGTTCCATTTAAATCTATGTCGATAACAGTCCTCCACCCATTTGGGCTTAGNTCCTCGGCAGCAACCCTGAAATTTCCTGCTGCATTGTTTACAAGTCCATCGATACGTCCAAATGNAGCTACAGTTTTTTCAGCTAGGGCATTGCACTGAGAATGATCGCGGANATCAGTTTGTACAACTAAGCATTGACCCCCCAGTGCGCGAACCTCTGCAGCAGTAGGTTCNAGGTGATCAGNGGAGCGACTTGCNAGTACAGTTGTTGCCCCAAGCTTAGCCATCGCGTGCACCATTCCACGNCCAAGACCAGTACCACCACCAGTTACAATAACTACTTTATTTTCTAGGGCAGTTGTAGCAAATACCATCCATATGTCCTTTCATCAAAACTAGTCCTCATGGATTCAAGCGAGCGTAAGTGGGCTATTAACCCGGAGGAATACAGACATGGGAGCGACTTAGGNGGTCCCGACTCGCAGGCCTTCTCGAATGACNCGAATGTTTGCAGCAAGCCTAGGGTCGGTATTCAGGGNTCGTGAGATTTTTCCGTGTGCGTGCAATACAGAACTGCGAGCGCGACCNCCGAGTAATCGTCCGATGTCNGTAAGAGAGATTACCCCTGCATCTTTGAGTAGGTACATTGCAATTTGACGGGCTAAAACAATAATCGTGTCCCGCCTTTTACCTAGAAGCGACTCAATTGGAATATTGTAATGAGTAGCTACAACTTTGAGAATTTGCTCAGGACTTGGCGATGATCCGGAAGCGTGCGTGAGCAGATCCGGCAAGGCTTCTTGNGCTAACTCTAATGATATAGGGGCGGAGTATATCGATGCATACACTAGAACTCTATTTAGGTTCCCTTCTAGCTCACGAATATTTGAAGTTACGTTGGCAGCAATATANTCTAGAGCGCTAGCTTCGATTACTATTTTCTGAGCTTCAGCTTTGTTTTGCAAAATAGCAATGCGTGTTTCTAGGTCTGGAGCNTGAATATCGGCTGTTAGTCCCCACTCAAATCGGGATGTAAGGCGTTCTTCTAGTGAAGTGATNGCCTTTGGGTGGCGATCACATGTTAAAACGATCTGGCAATTCGCATTGTGTAGCTCGTTGAAGATATGGAAAAANCCTTCTTGGGTCTGTTCCTTTCCGCTAATAAACTGAATGTCATCCATCAGCAGTGCGTCTGTATTTCGATATCTCGCACGGAACTGCTCGGTTTGTCCTTCACGAATAGCTTTGATAAATTCGTTAGTGAANTGCTCTGCTGTTACGTATAGGACAGATTTCCCTTGCTGAGATAATCGCTGCCCGATTGCATGGAGCAGGTGGGATTTGCCAAGACCCACGGAGGAATANAGAAACAAAGGGTTATAGTTTTGCCCAGGCTTTTCAGAGACCGCAAGGGATGCNGCATGTGCTAATTGGTTGGATTTTCCAACGATAAATTTGTCAAATGTATANCGTTCCACTAGCGGAAGGCTCTGNCCGTTGCCTGGGGGTAGTCGTTTCGNTGCGTGGTGCTGCACGACATGGGTGGTTGACGGCGTGGATGATTCAGTCGCAGAATCTACTTCGAAGGATACCTCNACAGCGAAAGAGGAGACGAGCTCCAGTGTTCTCTTAATCGTTGAATACATTCGCTGTTCTAGAAAATCTACAACAAATGGGTTGGGAGTAGTTACCACTAGCTGGTGATCGGAGCTCCAGTAGCTTGAAGTACCCCGAAGAAAGGTATCGAACACAGGACGAGTAACCTCGACCTCTAGTGAATCTAGAGTGGAATGCCAGAGTTCTCTTGCGTCGATTTGAANTGCCATGAGACTGGGNTGCTCCGTTCGTGGAAAAGATCCGCTATTTTGTNGATTCTTGGCGACCTTGGTAAGGTATCAAGGNCGGAGAGTTACTCGCAAGGAAAAGAAAATCACTTTAAAGCGACTTTTGATGTTGGAGGAAAGGGCTAGTTATGGAAGCAATTTTCATTGGCAGCTCCGACGCAGNAAGGGTGGTTCTTGAGGAACTTCTGGGGAANCGCGACNTGCAGATTAATCTTGTTGTTAGTAGGCCTGACAGGAAGGCNGGTAGGGGTAAANTCCCAACTCCAACTCCAGTTAGTNGCTATGCAAGATCTAAGGCNATTCCCTTAATCACGCCAAATTCATGGAGAGACGGCGCAGCCTTGCGGGCGGTCAGCGAGGTTCGCAGTCAGGTCATTATTGTTGCNGCATATGGATTGCTACTTCCTGCTGAGTTGCTTTCTATTCCGACATACGGGGTTCTCAATATCCATCCNTCCCTGCTTCCTGTATACCGAGGNCCTTCNCCAGTTGTGACTGCATTGCTAGANGGGGTTANCCTAACAGGTGTAAGCGTTATGGAGCTGGACCAAGGATTTGATACAGGTCCGATTGTTTCGCAGAAAGAAGTAAGAATCGAAAAGGNCGAATCAGCGGAAAGTCTAGAAAGAAGGCTCTTTGGNATAGGNGCTAAGGAGCTTCTTGAAGTTCTCCCTGNCTGGGCTTCTGGAGAGCTTAGNAGCAGAAAGCAAGATGAAGAAGCGGCCTCATATACTAAAAGATTTAATAAAAGCGATGGTCAAATTGANTGTAACAAAACGACACAGGCGATCATNAACCAAATTCGAGCCTTTACCCCGTGGCCTTCTAGCTATGTTGTGTGGGAAGGGAAGACGGTAAAAATTCTCGAGGCACNGGCGCGCTTGAGCGAAGAANCAATGGCCTCTGGAATTGCACCTGGCACGGCTATGGTGTANCAGGCTGAAGGATCTAACNTTCCCNCACTCAAAACACTTAACGGGATTTTAGTGTTGGTCCGAGTGCAGATGGAAGGGCGTACCCCGGTTGACGGCCAAGACTTCTTGAACGGGTACCCAAGTTTTATTGGTTCCCATTTGTGACTGTAAGTCAGTAGGGGNGTTTAGTTTGACGCCTCAANGGGGCTAGTCTATCATAGGGTTCTCATGGGNGGATCTGGCAACGTAGCTCAGCGGCAGAGCGGGCGCTTCATAAGCGCTAGGTCGTAGGTTCGAATCCTTCCGTTGCCACCAGAAATTTTCTTTTTCCAAGCTCATGAGTCTCGAGGTGTGTGGAAGATCCAGAAAAACCCCCAAAGGGTGGTTAGCTCAGTGGTTAGAGCGCTCGCCTCACACGCGAGAGGTCACTGGTTCAAATCCAGTACCGCCCACCAGAGTATCTCTGCCTGCCGAGGTGGCGGAACGGAAGACGCGCTACGTTCAGGGCGTAGTGCCCCTTGCGGGTGTGTGGGTTCGAATCCCACCCTCGGCACCAAACATGTAGGCTGGAGTCATCATGCGCTTGTAGCTCAGTTGGATAGAGCGCAGGTTTGCGGAACCTGAGGTCGTGGGTTCGAGTCCCGCCAAGCGCGCCATTCGTTGGTAAATGGAGTACACTCTTAATTGAAACAAGGGCGATTAGCTCAGCTGGTTAGAGCACTTGCTTTACACGCAAGGGGTCGGGGGTTCGAATCCCTCATCGCCCACCACTCAACTATAAATGAAGATCTTTTGGTGATGGGGTTTTAATAAGTCCACAAGAAGGAGTGCGAGGTATGCGTGGTGTAGGAGTATTTGAATTCGGAGCACCAGAAGTGCTGCAGGTGATAGACTTGCCGGAAGTGCATGCAGGGCAGGGTGAAGTCAGGATTCGCGTCCATGCAGTGGCAGTCAATCCAACTGACTTATCAATCAGGAGTGGCGTCCGCGCTGAACGGCTTCGCCAGAATCCTCCGCCGTATGTGCCAGGCATGGACGCTGCTGGAGTGATAGACGAGATCGGTCCTGAAACTGATACGGACCTTGTCGTTGGCATGGCAGCTATGGCTATGGTGGTACCTGTCGGAAGCCACGGAGCGTATCGCGAGAGTATTGTGCTGAGTGCCGATTCAGTAGTAAGAGCCCCTCAGGGTTTTTCTTACCCTGAAGTGGCCACACTTCCGATGAACGGATTGACAGCGCGACTATCGCTTGATCAGCTGGCACTTCGTTCTGGACAAACAATTGCAGTGACAGGGGCAGCTGGTGCCTACGGAGGTTATGTAATCCAGATAGCTAAGCACGAAGGCCTCAGAGTAATCGCCGATGCGTCTCCCGATGATGAGTCGCTTGTGAGTAACCTTGGAGCTGACATTATAGTCCCTCGGGGAGACGATTTCGCTGATCAGGTTCGTAAGGTGGCACCCGAGGGGGTCGATGGCCTTGCAGATGGTGCTGTTCTCTCTGAATTGGCCGTGGGGGCTGTGCGCGATGGGGGCGGATTCGCAGCAGTGCGAGGATGGGCAGGAACTGGCGAACGGGACATTATGTTCCACCGTACATTTGTTGGGAATTATGATCACCGAAGCGATTTGCTTGATCAATTGCGACAACTTGTAGAGGCGGGCGTAGTGACATTACGGGTTGCTGGGACATACGAGCCCGATCAAGCAAGCGAGGCCCATCGTCGGCTTGAGGCACGTGGAACTCGGGGGCGTTGCGTTATCGTATTCCCCTGATAAGGCATATCCTTATGTGTCAGTAGTCGATAAACACTAGGTAGTGAGGCAGTTATCCTGAGCACGAGAACGGCGCTTGCGACTATGGCCAGCCGATGCCATAGTCTTCACGGCTGACTAGCCTGCCAGAGAAAGTCTCAGCGGTCTGGGTTGCTAAGAATAGTGCTGACTCGCAGACAACTTCTGGGAGCGAGGGGTGAGATGAATTCCAATAGGCTGCCGCCTCTTTGGGGTCTTCAGGGGCTACAGCTATTGCCCCCTCTGATTTGATAATGCCTGGATTAAGGCCATTCACAGCAATGCCGTGGCGCCTAACCTCCTCAGCTAACCCAACGGTCAAAGCGTTGAGCCCATACTTTGTAGCGGAATATGCGATAGAAACTCCAACGCTTTGACTTGGAGTAGCCGACATTTCGGGGTTGCCAGCTGTAATATTTATAATACTTCCGCTCTGTCTCTGTATCATGTGGGGCAGCACATACTTGCAACTAAGAAAGGCACCCCGAAGGTTAACGCGCATAAGCAAATCCCAATGGCGGGTTTCCGTGTTGATCAGGGGGGTTGCCACACTGACTCCTGCATTGTTTACGAGTACGTCAACTTGGCCAAAGGTTTGTTTCGTTGTAGCAACTAAGGATTCGATGTGACTTTCATCTGCGATGTTGCACGGGATAGCTAGGGCCTCTCCTCCCGCTTCTCGTATTATTTGAACAGTCTCATGAATAGTCCCGGGGACTCTGCCTGGGGATTCGCTGCGAGCAGCAACTACAACCTTTGCTCCTGCAGTCGCAAAGGCGATAGCAATAGCCTTGCCAATACCACGGCTACTTCCGGTCACTATTGCCACTTTGTTTTGGAGATCCAATCCACACCTCATGCAAGGGCAGTCGATATTATGCGGAGCGCCTCAAGGAATGGGTCACCTATATGTAGGATCAGTTACTACGCCGAGCTGTCTATAAAGGTTCATTCGGTCGGGGAGGCCAAAGCGCTCAAGTATTCTTCCATTTTCTATCTGGTCGATGGTGATTATCGTCCACTCAACGGATTTTCCGGTGGGAGAGATTGTTCCGAGGGGCCCATTGTGTGTGCCTCGGAAAGTGATGCGCGATACAACCTTGTTGCCTGCGGCTATTTGCTCTTCGATGGTGGCGTGGATATCAGGGAAAGCGGTGAGGCGGTTCAGGAACCACTCACGCCGCCCCTCTCGTCCAGAGGCAGTTCCTCGGGGAACGTGGAAGTCGGTCTCAGGGGTGAACAACTCTTCGTTGATGTCAGCGTTGCCCTCGTTTATAGCCTTAACCCAGCGATGGATTACTGCTTTGTTGGCTTCGGACATAGAGTACCTCCTGTCAACATAGGCAGGATCCTCCTAGAGACTCTTTTGCATCTCCACGTGGAGAATCCCTGCTTCTATAAACGTTTCGCCGTGTTCTCGGTAGCCGTGGTGTCTGTAAAAATCCTTCACATAATTTTGGGCATGGAGGGTGATGCGTTGAATTCCTAATGCCTGTGCTTCTTGTTCGAGAAATGAGAGTATTGCTGATCCGATACCACTGCGGCGGATTTCCGTTTCTACTGCCATACGTCCGATTCTTGCAGTGGTTGGTGAATCAATGATCAGACGGCCTGTGCCAATAACTATGGCGGCTCTTGGCCAAGCTTCATCGTAAGCTACGGCATGGATGGCATCGGCGTCAAATTGGTCCCACTCAAGATTCTCGGGGACCCCCTGTTCCTTAACGAATACATTGGTGCGAAGGGAGCGAACCCCTACGCCGTCTATTTCCCAGTCGATTCGCCGCACGGTGAATTGCATGTTCTCATCCAGAAGTAACTTTCGTGTAGCATAGAGCCTTTTGGCCGTTCTGGAAAGACTTTTCAAATAAAGGGGGCTCAATTCTCTCCAAGCGACATTGCTAATGACTGGACGAAAAGGTCAACAGAGTTGGGTAGCATTCTACGGGCAAGTGTTGCATAGCCGGCTTCTGCTTCGGGGAAAAGATGGCTTAAGCCAATTATGCCGAGATCGTTGCGATCTTCGGGCTCAATTGCTAACCGAGGGCCGACGGATATGCCAAGCCCCGAGGCAACATACCGCTTTATGTAGTTCATGTTGCCAAGCTCCATGACGATTTCATAGCCAAGCGCCGCAGATTGGAATTCCGATTCTAATAGTGAACGAGTCAAGGTTTGTTGTTCCATCATTATGAGTGGGTAGCGGGCGATCTCTGCAAGGGATTCAAGCGGTCGCTCAAGTAGAGGGTGTCCAAGAGGGGTGATAAGCACGGTGTCGTAACTGAAAAGCCGCGTGAAGGCCAAATCGCGTGAAGTGTCCTTTCCTGGGATTATACCAATGTCTACTTCTCGATCACGTATCATTTGAAGGATGCCATCTCGATGTCCTGACCGAATGTAGAGACGAACTGTAGGATGAGCGAGGCGGAAATCCCGAACCGCCTGGAGAAGTACATGCGGGACGATGTCGTAAGTCGCCCCTACAATGACGGGGCTTTGCTTCTCTGCACTCGCGGTGCGGGCGACAAGGTCGTCAATGGCTTCTACCAATGGGGTTGCTAGATCAGCGAGGGTATTGCCTGTCGAGGTGAGCTGGATAGGGCGTTTTCCCCGATCGAAGAGAGAGGCGCCTAATTCGACTTCAAGTCGCTTTATGTGCGTTGTAACCGCGGGCTGTCCAAGGTCGAGGCGCTCTGCAGCCCTAGAAATGCTTTGTACCTTAGCCGCCATACAAAAACTTCTCAGTTGCCGCAACTCCATAGGTGCCCCCTAATATTGTTCATACAAATAAAGAGTATCATAAAGTATGTCTGGACACAATAATGATTGGAGTTCATTATAGTGCGTGTGAATGTTACTGGTTGTATGGTTAATGGTTCATTATATTGTAATAAAGTGGCATAGATAGTATTGCAAAAAGAGATGATATTGATGAATTGTTGCGCGAGTGATTGACCTGAAATTAGCTACGGGGGGGCAAAATTATGGAGATATTGATAGAAAAGGTAGTTAGTGCAGAGGAACAGCCAGGGCAGGAAGCAAATATGTACCCTGACCCAGAAACGACACCTGTGGCAGGCATTGTTGAAAGAGACATGTTGACTAGTCATTCTGAACAGGAACGAGCACCTTACTCAACAAACCGGCGTCCTGATATAGGGTGCACAGAAGGTTGCGCGTAGTCCATATTCCACGGACGGTTGAGGTGCAAATTGAGAAAGGAGGGGAGCGAAGAGCCAATGAAGGTGCTGCAACAACTACGTAATACCCTAACAACTGGGCTTCGCACAGCACATCTCGAAGCTGATCTGCCTGAATATAGGTGCACAGGGTTTAATGAATTCCGGCGCTCCCCTTCTGATTCAAACTACTAGAAAGGCGAAGGCATTTCTGGAACGAGCACTTCAAGAAGCACTGGGCTGTTGAGGGCAATGGACCTTTTTAAAGCATCCTCGAACTCTTCTGGGGTTTTAGCCTGAATTCCTGTCACACCGTAGGCATCTGCCAGTTTCATGAAATTTGGGTTTGTGAGTTCTACCCCCATAGACTTGCCATCAAAGAGGCTTTTCATATCACGCTTTACATTCCCGTAGGCCCCGTCATTAAACACCACGGCAACAACGTTGATGCCGAATTGCGCTGCAGTTGCAAGTTCCGGGGAGTTGAAGAGGAAACCCCCATCTCCAGATACCGAAACTACTATTTTACTTGGTTGGGCGACCTTGACTCCCAACGCAGTCGGGAAAGCTGACCCTAGATTGCCGCTGTAGGAGGATGTGAAATAACTGCGTGGCTCGTATGTTGCAAAGTGGACTCGGGAATAGTAGGCCATGATGGTCATGTCAGTAACAAGGATTGCATCGTCCGGGAGATTTGCACGCAGGGCTTGAATATAAGCGTGCTGTGGCTCAACATGATTCGCGGGATTGTTATAGCGATGGTTTTTTAACGCCTCGAACCGAGTTTTCTTTGATTGGTGCGGAGCAGTAAGAGGTTCGATAGCTTCAAGGAGACTAGTGAGCACTTCCCGGGCATCACCGGCTATCCCGAGGGTTCTCTCATGATTCCTGCCTAATTCTTCCGGATCGATATCGATTTGCACAACTGTTTGACTGGCTGTAGGGTTGGCGGTTGCGAATCGAGTGCCTATAGCTAACACCACATCACAGGTATAAAAGAAGTCGCGCAATTCGTCCTTACTTTCACCAGTAGATCGTCCTTGGGGTGTTCCGAGAGAGAGGTGATGTCGATCAGAAATTGCGCCTTTACCTTCAGGGGTGGTCAAGACTGGGATTTGCAGATATTCGGCTAAGCGAAGGAGTATTTCTGATGCGCCAGAAGTGTGTATTCCTCCGCCTGCCCAAATAACCGGGTTTTGGGCTTCAGTAATTAAGGCCGCTGCTTCTTCAATTGCCGCGCCGTCAACAGGTGGGGTTTCCGGGTACTGGGGGGAGTACTCAAGATGAGAAACTCTTTCAGAGAGCGCGTCAGGAGGTATTTCTATCTCGACTGGCCGAGGGCGACCGGTGCGCAATTGATAAAAGGCTTCTTGGATTGTTGGGGCTATCTCTTGAGAAGTCAGGGCACGAGATTGCCATTTGGTAATTGGCTTAACGATATCTAGTTGGTCGTTGATCTCGTGCAACACGCCAATATTTTTGCCGATCTTATCCCTTTCTATTTGGCCACAGATTACTAGTACTCGGGAGGAGGCAGCGTAAGCGTTGGTTATTCCGGCAGAGGCATTCTGTAGCCCCGGGCCTGGGACTATCATGGATACCCCAATGTCTCCACTGGCCCTCGCATACCCATCAGCCATGTATGTGGTAGCTTGTTCGTGTCTCGTTGTTATGAATTGGATGTCGGGGTAATCTAAGAGGGGCATTACGGCGTGATAAAGTTGTACGCCAGGCAGGCCGAAGATTACCCGGATGCCTTCCTGATGAAGGGCATGGATTAGATCCTCCCCACCTGTTCGGTCTGCAGCTTGCAAATTAGTAGAATCAGGCATATCACTCATCACGAGACTCCTTCGCAGGGCAGATTGTCCTAACTATATCATTGAACTAACTCTGATGTTGCGCCGAGAGGCAAGCCCACCTATAATCTGCTCGGGATTATCAGCGGTGTCCTTAGTGATATAGGAATCCGAAATACCATCAGTGGTTGATCAAGGCGAATGGACCAATTGCTCTGTAGTTGAGAGGTATATAGTGTCCCTTCTGTATGATGGCAATATTCGCATATTCAGAACCCTTTGTGGCTCAGATGGCAATAATGCCTACTTAGCAGTGTGTCCTGAAACCGCGGAAAGCATCATCATCGACGCCCCATTGTCCCCTGAGGGCTTATTAGAGGATGCCCAGAACACTACAGTGGTTGCCATTTTGATCACCCACCAACACCGAGATCATTGGGAGGGATTATCGGTAATTAGGACACATATTGATGCCCCGGTTGGCATGCATGAAAGTGACACCGCTAGCGTTCCGTTTATACCGGACTTTTGGGTAGCTGACGGGTCGGTTATCCGGGCAGGGTCTATTGATTTAATTACTATACATACACCCGGACACACCGGGGGGTCTGTTTGTTTTTGGCACAAAGGACATCTTTTTACCGGAGACACTCTATACTCTGGAGGCCCAGGAGAAAGTAGCGGGCCAGAAGCGACACGGCAGATTTTGGACAGTATAACCCGAAAACTTTATACGCTTCCTGAAGATACCTTAGTGTATCCCGGCCATGGCCATCACAGTGTGCTCGAGGTTCCTAAGCGAGAGTATGCTATTTATAGAGGAGAGTACCCTGAAATTTTCCCTAGCATTCCATCTACGAATGGAGGTCAAGGGAACTAGGGGGCATTGAGAATACTGATGACTGATAACAGGTTGGATGTCTCTCCAGAGATTTAGGAATTAAGGCCACTGATATATTGGTGTCAAGCGGCAGCAAGGCGATTTGAAAACCTCAGTGTTAGTGCTAGAATACCGCGGGAGTAAGTTTTGGAGAGGGTTTATGGAAGAAGACAACCGGCATGAAGTGCAAATTAAGCGAAACCCCATTGTCAGGTTTTTGCTCCTTATAGGGGGTTGTATCTTTCTTGTCATAGGTATAGCAGGATACGTTGTGCCAGGGCTACCAGGCACAGTGTTCGTTCTGATTTCTGCAGCCTGTTTTTTTAGATCATCGCAAAAGTTTTATGATTTGGTAACTAAAAACAAATGGTTTGGCCGATCTATACGGGAATACCGAGAGGGATTGGGCATGCCACTGAAGGCCAAGGTGATCTCTCTTTCGTTAATGTGGGCGTTTTCGCTATTTGCGATTTGTGCGGTGTATCTTAATGCCCAATTACCGGGCATACCAAAAGAAATTCAAATGGGATCTATTAATGCTGCAGTTGTAGCACGGCTAGGAACAGTAGTTCTTTTAGCCTGGGGAACCATATTCATTCTTCGAGTTCCCACTAAACGCAATTAAATTAGGTGTGCTTGGTTGGGTCCTCTTTAGTTGCTTTGCGTACTGTCCTTATAGCCAGAAACATTGTCAAATATTCCCTCTGCAACCGTCCCTAGGAGTTCTTTTTGGGAAGCAGTTAGTGGTTTAATTGCTGCGGGTACTCCAACGACAAATGATTCGGGTGGCACTATAGTTCCCTCTAGGACGACAGCATTTGCTGCGACTAAACAATAATCACCTAGCTGCACCCCTTCAAGCAATGTAGCGTTATTGCCTATCAGGCAGTGGTGGCCAATGCTTGAAGCGTGAATGACGACAGCATGGCCGATATTTACACTGTGGCTTATGGTTAGCGGTTTTTCACTATGGATAACGGATCCGTCCTGCACGTGGGAGTCGCTAGATATGGTGACCGCTCCATCTGGCCCTTCGGCTCGGATTACCGCTGCTGGCCAGACGGTTGTTCTTTCGCCCAATTCGACTTTTCCAGACACATATGCAAGTTCATTGACGTAAGCCCCCGGATGAAGGATAGGGGTATTGCCGTTCCAGCTTCGAATCAATAGATAGGTCCTCTCTTTCTATATGCTATGTCCAGCACGTGGAAGGTGCTGGCGGACAGGCCTTAACTTTGGGTATAAACCCGCCTTTGATCAATCTCACAGGAACGAATATTTGCTGTTTGCTTAAAGATGTCTCATGGATTCATCATTGGCCAAGGCAGGATAAAACAAACGCGATTTATATGGTAGCATGGTCTGCAAATGAAATTGTTTCAAGAGAAGTGGGTGAGTTGGTGAGATTACTATGGAAATAACACAAGAAGCAATAGATGAGCTGAGAAGAATAGTGTCTGTTAGGGCAATGGGGCACCAGCAAATATTGAGGCTTGCTATGCCGCCGGTATGGACGGGCGGAGGAGATTTTGGCATTGTTGTGGATCAGCTAAGCGATGAAGACATTGTGGTCGTGAGGGATGGCGCTGATGACGCCTTGCTAGTGATAGATAAGGAATTAGAGGATAACCTAGAGAAGGCTATCCTAGACCACAAAGAAACGCCAAATGGCCGGGGATTTGCACTTGACGTGTATTAGGTCTCCTGAGATATATCAGAATACTTGTAAGGTGAGGGAGCTATGGACTTTAGTACAGAGATAACTTATTCCGCGGAACAGGAAAAATTCCGACAAGAAGTCAGTGTCTGGTTATCTGAAAACGCTCAGATCCCTGCAGAATTCAAAATACCTCGAGAAACCGGTGATATGAGCCACGAATTATATAACTGGGTACGAGAATACAGGAAGAAGCTTGGGGCTAAGGGATGGTTAGCCCCGCTTTGGCCGTCTGAGTACGGTGGTGGTGGTTTGAGTGTCGATATGGCCCAAGTTCTTGAGGAAGAACTTTCAAAAAGGAAAATTCCAGCAATATATGACAATCGACTTGCTGCTCCAGCGATGATGGTTTGGGGCACAGAAGAGCAGAAACAGCGGTTTCTACCTTTAATTAACAAAGGGGATGTGATTACTTGGCAAGCATTTACTGAACCTGAGGTTGGTTCCGATGCGGCCTCTATTACGACTAGTGCAGTCAGGGATGGAGACGATTTCATTATAAATGGTACCAAGGTTTATATTGGGGGGCCCTTCTCCGCTGATTATATATGGACGACTGCTGTTACTGATCAGACGAGCCCACGCCATAGGAATCTGGGAGCATTTTATGTTCCTGCTGATCTTCCCGGGATATCGTTTTCTGATATGGAACTCATAGTAAATGTGGGCAAGCGGTTTGTATATTACGATAACGTAAGAGTGCCTGGTGAATATCTAGTCGGAGGAGAAAATCAGGGATGGCAGGTGGCGCAAACTTCACTTGAGATAGAACATGGAGCCGGTGGCAGTATCGGAGAGGGGGCATCTAGGGATGGTGGGGTGGTAGCTGCCTTGTTTGATTATGCACAAACAGCTGTTGATGGTGCCGGCAACCCGTTAATTGAGGACCCAAGGATAAGAGATTTACTCGTCGAGGCACGGATTGAAACTCATATTGTCGAATTGATAGCCCTACGGAATTATTGGATGTTTAACAACCAAAAGAGGATGACGTTTCATGGGTCCCAAAACTCTCTTTTGAGGAAGCTGCTCGCAATGAAATTGGGAAACATAGTGCTTGAAGTTGCAGGTCCATATGCCATGTTAAATGATTCAAATTGGGCGCCAAGCAGGGGTGTTTTTGAGAGCCATCAAAGGCAGGCGATTACAGCACATCATCCCGGAGGCAGCTCGGAGATTCAGAAATTAATCATGGCAAGAAGATTAGGACTCAGTCGGAGCAAGGAAGAAGCCGCACCTACTAAAGTCGCATAGTAAATCAGATAGTACATACTAAAAATACAACGAATAGAGGCTGCAGAATGGTTGATTTAGGATTAACAGACGCACAGGAAATGCTTCGCAACAATGCACATAGATTTGTGCAGGATAAATGTACCAGAGAAGTCGTTAGAGAGATAGATGAATCAGAGAGGGGATTTTCTGAAAGTCTTTGGAAGGATATCAGTGAAATAGGATGGCCTAGCATAGTAATTGACGAACAATATGGAGGTATGGGTAGTTCTCTTACAGATGCGGGCTTGTTGTTTGAGGAAATGGGGTGGGCCTGTATGCCCAGCCCATTGCACTCATCTTCAGTATTGTCTGCGCTTGTACTACAACAGGCCGGCACCGCCGATCAACGGCAGCACTATCTGCCCTTGATAGCAGATGGGAACAGAATAGTTGCCTTTGCTTTCTCTGAGCCAGGGTACGGGTGGGGACCAGAAAGCATACATACCCAGGCAAATAAAGTAGGTGACAAGTATGTGGTCTCTGGGACTAAGCTTTTTGTTCCGGACGCAGAATCTGCTGACAGCTATCTGCTTGTGGCGCGTACACGAGCAACTGACGTAAGTGGATCAGGGCTTACATTGTTTATCGTGGACAAGGAAGTTCCTGGAATTCACGTTAAGGAAGTGAGTGGCTGGACAGGAGATAAGCTGTACGAAATTGCTATTGAGGATGCGATCCTGACGGAGGCGCAAGTTGTTGGTGAGGTCAACCGAGGGTACGAAGTATTAGAACCCATTTTGGATAGAGGGACGGCTTTGCTTTGCGCTTATATGCTAGGAGGATTGCAACAGATGGCAGATATGTCAGTAACCTATAGCCAGAACAGGATAGCATTCGGGGTTCCCATCAGTACGTTTCAAAGAGTTCAAGACATGATTATCAACATTGTTAATGATCTTGAGGCAGTGCGCTGGACTACGTATGAGGCCCTTTCAATGATTGATAATGGTGCAAGGGAGCAGGATATTGCTGAGGCAGTTTCAATGGCCAAGATAGTGGCGAGTGAGGGGTTCACCCGGGGAACAGAGAATGCCCATTATGTTCATGGAGGGGTGTCAGTGGATATGAAGTATGGGTTGTATTTGTATACTAAGAAGTCACGGACACTGTTTAGTTACTTGGGAGATCCTGCATATCATAAAAAACGAGTTGCTAGCTTGATGTTTGACTAGTTTGTATTCGTAAAATGGTAAGAAAGTAACTTGGGATCTCCTAGATAGGAGATCCCAAGTTACTTTCTTACCATTGTTGCTTTAGTTGCTTTAAGGGTTAGCTCCCATGCTGAGTAGCAGTTGCAGGGGTTGGTGCAGGGCGCTCTTGGGTTCGGCTGATGCCGATACGACGAGCCGCTGTAACTCGAGCGATGTTTAAGCTTCCACCAGCATGGCCTTGCGCGAACGCAGCTCGCTGGTAAACCTCTGGCTGACCTCCGAAAGGTGCTCCAGGGTCATCTACTCCGAGCATACCACTGAGTCCCATAACCTCTCGTATTCTCGCCGACTGACGCCATGCGTTTTCTCGACGATATACGTTTGCAACTATGCCTTCGGTTATGATGGCTTGCCTTGTTGTGTACATCCAGTAGGTTCTCTGGAGTAGGAGGTTGTTGACCGCGAAATCTATGTAGGAGTCAACAGCAGTTTGGCGGACCACGTCATCGGTGGCCCGTGCGGAGCCCTTTTTCGCCTCGACTTGAATGTACTGCAGCATATTGTCCATTGCTTCATCACGTGGGAATGCCTGGCCGCGCCCACCGTGCTCTCCTTCAAGGGTAGTCTGTGCAACCTGCCATCCCTGATGGTCTCCACCGATGAGGTGGTCGCCAGCAACGCGAACGTTGTCAAGGAAGATGAAGTGCTGATCCCAGCCATTGATGAGACGTTGTTCACGCATAGTGACACCTTCAGCGTCGGTCGGAATCATGAAGAAGCCAAGATTCCTGTGACGAGGTGCATCTGGATCAGTTAGCATGGGGCCCCACATATAAGTAGGTCCGCCGAGTCCCCATTCAGTATTTGGCCTGCCACTTACATAGACATTCTGGCCATTGAGGATCCAGTCGTCACCATCCCGGACAGCGGTACTCTGATAGTTGGCGAGGTCGGCACCGGACTGAGGCTCAGTGAACTTCTGCCAGGAGTTGTATTCGCCAGTAAGCATTGGTCGGAGGAATTGCTCCTTCTGCTCTTCTGTTCCCCACACAAGAAGTGTGGCGAGAACGATATCGCTGTTCGGTGATCGAGGCACGCCACCTTTATAGAATTCCTCTTGCAAGATGGTTTCGTGATCTGCAGTAAGTCCCCCCCCACCATATTCGGTTGGGTATGTTGGGTAAAGCCATCCCTTTACTGCCAGCTCTTGGTGTTTTTCTCTCCAGAAGAGGTATTGCTCTTTACTGAAGTCCTGCGGGTCAATAGGTTCGCGCATATCGTCGGGCACGTTTGCTTGAATCCATGTTTGAACTTCTGCTCTAAATGCCTGCTGTTCATCCGTGTATGGAGTAGAGAAATCCATCGTGCGTCTCCTCGTTTTGAGTCGGTGACCCATCTTGGCCTGTGGTCATTATGGCGCCCCACGCCTACGATCACCCCTTCTATAGGATCGGATTGTATATAGTGCTAATCATTCTGTCAACACAATTATTGTCGACATGAGCGTTGGTTTTATTGCGAAATCAATACCGATATCGTCGCAAAATGGCAACTCGGCTGCGGACTTCGTACTTGAATGCCTGGGAGTGTTCACGTGAACAGGGATTGGAGGTGACAATAAAGCCAAATTGATATATTGACAAACACAGACATAGGTGGGTAATATGTATCGGGAATGATTCTCATTCTTGTTAATTAAGGGGTTCTGCGGTGGTTGGCCTTGTGGGTGTCTTAGTGCGTGAGGGCTGGAATCTGGTGGACGATGTGCAGGTGCTAAGCGGAGATAGCCTATGGCAGTCGCAGAAAAAGATAAACGGAGACGGCGCGTTCGCCTGGTCTCCGTTTATCTTGTTTAACTGCCGATTACCTTACCAGCTAGTTCGCGGGCTCGGTCGTCGTGTGCTAAAACAGTCACTGCAGTACACAGGACGGTCTCCGCGAGGCCTGAAGGGCACAGTCGTTTCTTTGCCGCAGTCTGCACAGACTGCGGGATGCATCTCACGCGGTCCTTGCCCGAATCCACCGCCACGTTCTGCTCTCCGGGCTTGTCTGCAAGCCGGGCACCGTTTGGGTTCATTTGTGAATCCTTTTTCGGCATGGAAAGCCTGATCGTCCGCGCTGAAGATGAAGGGTTGTCCGCAATCGACACATGATAGAGTTCTATCCTCGTAATCCATCGGTGATCTCCTTTCTACATTAGTTGGCAAAGGCCCTTTCACCGATACTGAGGACGGTTTGTTTTACTATCCAACAAGCAGATGTGTTTACGAAACACGCCTGCAAATCGGGTGCTGGACACACCAATCTGCCACCGAATCGGATTATATCACGATTGTAAACCATGGCAATAGGCAGAGTAGATTTAACTGTTACGAATATCAGACGGGCGAAGTGATGGGCACATCGAAAAGTTGACATCAGGTATACTTATGTCTCCAGCTTGGATTATGTGGAATGTAGGAGTGCAAGTAAGTGCTGAATCTTTTGCACGAGTTCAAAGAGTGGGTGGTTGGGTTTTCTGATAGTCCATGGGCGGTCTTTGCGTTGGCGATAAATTCTTTTACAGAGTCGATCTTTAATCCGATCCCCTCCGACCCGCTTATTTTGGGCATGGCTGCGATTAATCCTGGGTCGGTGTTTTGGTTGGCCCTTGTTGCTACCGTCGCGTCTGTCGCAGGGGCAGTGGTCGGGTGGATGGGCGGGATTTTTTTCGGCCGACGTGTTTTGTTGAAAATTGTGTCGGCCGAGAAATCGTACCAAGTCGAAAATCTTTTTGGTCGGTATGGAATTTGGGTCGTCCTGATTGCTGCCTTCACGCCAATCCCATATAAAGTTTTTGCGATAACAGCGGGGATGCTGAGGTTTGATCTGCGGTCCTTTATAGTGGTTTCTCTGATTGGACGAGGGGCACGATTTTTCTTGTTGGCAGGGGTTTTGTACTATCTTGGTAATTCTGGCTTATTAGATAGGATGGCCGCAAATTTCACGTTGCTAACCGTAGCGATTGTTGCACTAGGAGTAGCAGCGGTCGGTGTGCTGGTTTTGGCTAAAAAGGCTTTGGGAAAGAGGTAAGGCTTGAGGCAGGCTTACATTTTATCTCTGGTTACCAGCATAGAAGTTTTTTGAGCTTAGCTTGAGTATTCTGCTATAAGATCAATTTCCACAGGACCCCCCCCTGGTAAGCTCGCCACTCCTATTGCTACTCTCGAGTGCCCATTATCGGACCCCAATAGACTTGATAAAAGATCCGAAGAGCCATTTGCAACGGCAGGCTGGTCAATGAAGCTTGGGGTACAGTTAACGAGGCATGTTAGCCGAACTATTTTGGTTAATCTGTCCAGGGACCCAAGTGCCTGCTTGATAGAAGCAAGCAGGGATAAAGTGACTAGTTGTGCAGTTTCATATCCTTGCGACGTAGTGTAGTCTTCGCCAAGTTTCCCGGTGATGAAAGATCCGTCAGAAGTGCGTGGGATATGCCCCGAAAGGAATATTAGGTTACCAGTTATTGCTGCAGGCACATAATTGGCTACCGGAGTTGATGGTTCCGGTAGAGATAGCCCTAAAGAATTAAGGGTTTCTTCTATAGTTGGCATTAAAATCCTCCTCGATTGGTATAACGATTGTCAGTAACCCTGAATCTCCATGGTAATGTTAATGATTACGCAGTTCCTATGCTAGACACTACACTGATAGGAATCAATGTACAATACGGTATGTACACATCTTAATAGGAGTGGATCAGTTGAGTAGATTAAGAAGCATCGCCGAGGGACCTCTGGTCGGGGCACTTATGGCGATGATTGTTTTGGTTGCTATTGCATTTGTTGGTTGCCGAGAACCTCAAGAAGCTCCGGATCGCCTGAGTGATTCTGGGCAAGCGATAGGTGTCGTAAAGCAACATTTGGCATCTCATACTTATGATATACGTACCGCGATTGACTTAGGCAATGAAGAGTCTTGTGAGGGTCGCGGAGGGCTACAGCACGGCAGTACATGCTACGTTAGTGAGCAGCAATCCTGTAGCATAATTGATGGACAGGGAGCAACTTGGAGTGCTGTTTTTGTCCCGGCTGATAGGCGTGGCAATGTTACAAGGTATTGGGAAGTAGATGTTGAGAGGGAAACTCCTTTCTTGGGTAAGAAGAGGCTGAGTTGGCTAGTGTATGAGAAGAGTGGACGGGTTGTTTCCCAGACGGAGCCGGCGTGTTAGTGTAGGAATGTGCCTAATTTAGGTGATTATGGCGACCCCGACCGGATTTGAACCGGCGATCTCAACATTGACAGTGTTGTGTGTTAACCAGGCTACACCACGGGGCCGTGCGAAATAAGTTAGTGATCACCTTAAAGCCTGCACGTAATGGTACGTGAATAGATAAGAATCAGTCAACTCGTCTCACTTAGGTTTAGAGAGGATATTCATTCCTTAGCGGTACACGAAGCTAGATAGTTTTGAATGCAGCTATGAGGAAGGACGCAATATTTTGGGGAGTATTCTTAAAGCGAGCATCATCGGGATATTCGTGTTTGTTGTAGCATGTTTGCCGCCTATTTTGCATTTCATTACGGGACCGCTCGGGCCTATCATAGGCGGGTTTGTTGGTGGCACGGTTGTTAAGGCGACCCCAAGGTTAGCACTTGCTATCGGTGGCTGTATGGGCGGGATAGGTATCTTTGTCTGTATCGGTGGTTTAGCTGTGATCATGAATGACTTTGTGCAAGATGCTGCGGGAGTGTTGCAAGTTGTGGTGGTTTCTTCCGTTGGAGGGTTATATGTCGGATTGTTTGGCGGGCTTGGAGCTCTGATTGCTGCCAAGCTTTCCCGCAAGTAAGCTTGGAATTACTTCAACATTTTGAAAGGCAACACTAATTCATGTACCATATTCAGTGCTTTGCAATCAGTCGCCCATGATCGGGGAGCCCTGGTGATAATTGCGACCCATGATACATCGGTTGCGGAGAAATCAGATAGGGTTCTTCGGATTCAGGATGGGATTCTTGGTTAAAACGGTACGACTACCGTGTTACTGATTACGGCTTTTGGATAAAATGGATATCAATGCAGGTAGTACTTCGCCGGTGTTTCCAAAGAGGTTAACGTTGCAAAACGAGGAAAGTTGCGTGCTTTCAGGGTTTACTTCTATAAGATTGCCGCCATTGCGGTAAACGATTTCTGGCAAACTTGCGGCTGGGTGCACTGTGGCCGATGTTCCCAGGATTAGTATGCAATCAGCTTTCAGCGTTTCCTCCTGACATATCGAAAGCGTTGCGGATGGTATAGGTTCTCCAAACATCACTCCGTCGCTTTTTATGATGTTTCCGCATTCAGGGCATATTGGGGGTACTTCTGAGATCACGAATTCATCGCGGTGAATCCTGAATCCACATCCGATACAACGTAATTTCTGAGTGTTGCCGTGAATTTCTGCAACGTTTTGACTGCCTGCATCAGTATGGAGGCCGTCTACGTTCTGTGTGATGAGGTATTGGAGAAAACCCATGGTTTCGAGGGTGGCTAGGGCATAATGGCCGTTGTTAGGGGTGGCATTAGCAAGGGCAAGTTGGAAATCGGTCATCTCAGAGGGCTGATCGTCTGAGAGCCTATTCTCCCACCAGGCTTTGGGGTCTTGTAGGAAAGTTTGATATCCTGTCATTGGAGGTTCCCCAAGTTTTGTCCATAAACCGCCAGTACCACGAAACGGGGGAATTCCACTTTCAACAGACATGCCCGCGCCTGTCAAGGCAATTCTGTAGCGTGAGGATTTCAGGAGCTGTGCTGCTCGCTCTATGGCTTCTTGAAGTTCTAAGTTCAGCATATGGTGCAACACCTGTTTGACTCAGTTTAACGGAAAGAGACTATTGGTAGTCCGATGCATAGACTATGATTCTGTCATTCTGCTGTCAATATTGGATTTGCCGGGATTTTACGATATTGAGAAATCGTATCTTGACACTCTGAATAGCACTGTGCTATAAGTTCTCTGTTGGATCCTTACGGGGGCTGCGCCTGTAGCGGGACCCTGTCCTGAAGAACAATACAACTAATCTGGAGGCAAAACTCAATGGCTACTGAAAATACTGCTGCTGAGGAACTTCTGGTCGCAGGTCTAAGACCGAAAAAAACGTGGTATCAAAGGCTTGGTAGGATCGCAAAGAGGAAGCCGATGGGGACGGTGTCTGCCATAGTGCTGAGCATATTGCTGCTGGCTGCTATATTTGCAGACCTTATTGGTAGGTACGATCCAATTGCAGCTGAACGGAAAGTAGGAGCTGCACTTCAGGAGCCCAGTGGTAAGCACTGGCTAGGAACTGACCAGTCAGGAAGGGATGTCTGGGCTAGGATAGTGCACGGAGCGAGAATTTCTCTGTATGTAGGATTTATTGCAGTTATCATTGGCGTCGGTGTTGGAGTGGTGGTAGGGTTAGTTTCTGGCTACTTTATGGGCTGGTTGGACATACTCCTTCAGAGAGTTGTTGACGTCATCTTAGGCTTCCCATCGCTAATATTACTTATGGCTCTTGCATCAGTGTTAGAGCCGAGTACGCAGACAGCCATGGTAGCAATATCGTTTATCATCTGGCCAGGTATTAGTAGAACGATTCGGGCTTCTTGCATAACTGTGTCCCAGAACCAGTATGTAGAAGCGGCTCACGCCATTGGGGCTAGCTCAGGGAGGATCATGTTACTTCACGTGACACCTCAGTGCTTCGCTCCTATTATCGTGCTCGCTTCGGTCCAAATTGGATTCGCAATCATCATTGAAGCGTCTCTGAGTTTCTTGGGTCTAGGAACTCAACCCCCTACACCGTCATGGGGTATGATGCTGAGTGAAGGTAGGCGTTTCATCGAGACAGCTTGGTGGTTGGGAGTGTTCCCAGGATTGGCGATTAGCCTGGTAGTTCTTTCGTTCAACATGATGGGAGACACTTTGAGGGACGTTCTAGATCCTCGCCTTAGAGGGACCTAGAGAGAGGATTCGCCCTCTGATATGAAAGTATAATAGCCGGGGAGCCTGATCAGGCTCCCCGGCTATTGTTTAATCGGATTGACTTTGGATTGCGAATGGTTTGTGATTATGTAGCAGTGTATAGAATTGGCGTAAGGATTTCATGATGTTCAGCGAGGTACCTGTCTGCGTCAATTGCAGCCATACAGCCAGAACCTGCAGCAGTAACGGCCTGGCGATAGGTCCAGTCCTGAACATCCCCACAGGCGAACACCCCGGGTACGTTGGTGTTTGTTCCCTCTGAAGTTAGTATGTACCCGGCTTCATTCAGGGTGAGTTTATCGACAAACAGTTCACTGTTTGGTTGATGTCCTATGGCAATGAAGACACCGCTAATGGGTTTATCATATGTATCTCCTGTTGGAAGATGTTTGATTTTCACCCCAGATACCACCATTTGATCTTCAGATAAAATTTCTTCTATAACTGAGTCCCAAATAAAATGAAGCTTAGGATTTTCAAATGCCCTATCCTGCATTATCTTGGAGGCCCGGAGAGAATCTCTTCGATGTATCACATAGACAGCTGAAGCAAATTTCGTGAGAAATGTTGCTTCTTCCATTGCTGTATCCCCTCCACCGACAACTATAACTTCCTTATCTCTGAAGAAGAAGCCGTCGCATGTTGCACAAGCGGAAACCCCTCTTCCCATAAAGCGAGTTTCGGATTCCAGTCCAAGTAGTTTCGCGCTTGCTCCCGTCGAGATGATGAGGCTATTGGCTGAATAAACAGCTTCTTCATCAACGGTGACGGAAAAGGGGGATTCGTTGAGCGTAATATCTGTTGCACTACCGCTAATGAAGCGGGCACCAAAGCGGTCAGCTTGCTCCTTGAAAATCAGCATCATCTCGGGCCCTTGAATTCCATGTACGAATCCTGGGTAGTTTTCTACGTCGGTAGTGATAGTTAGCTGTCCACCCGGGGTAGCCCCCTCGATGACTAGCGGCATGAGGTTTGCACGTGCGGCGTAGAGCGCAGCAGTGTATCCGGCCGGACCAGATCCCACGATAATTACATTTTCTCTGTTTGACACGGTTTAGTCTCCCTCCCAATATCTTTTCTGATATATACGCCTATATGCCAGGTTTAGTCAACATAGCCATTCGGATATTTCTTTTTCCAAAGCCAGGCGGAATTCACTATGTGCTCGATTTCTACAAACCGAGGGGACCAGCCAAGATCTTTACGGGCTTTGTCCGCCCTGGCAATAAGCACTGGGGGATCTCCTGATCGTCTGGCGCCAATAGTAGCCTCAATGGGTAGCCCTGTGATGGCTCTGGCCGCCTCTAGGACTTCCAAGTTCGAATAGCCATGACCGATACCTAGATTGTATATCCTGCTTGTGGGTTGACTAATGACCTCGAGGGCCTTTATATGTGCCGAAGCCAAGTCGGAAACGTGGATGTAATCCCTTATACATGATCCATCTCGAGTATTGTAGTCTGACCCGAAAATCTCAAACTTAGAGCGCAAGCCTAATGCGGTCTCAAGGAGAATGGGGATTAGGTGGCTTTCGGTCGTATGGGCTTCTCCTAGGGTGTCGGTAGCACCAGCAGCATTGAAATAACGCAGGATCATATAGTCAATTCCATAAGTGGTTAGATACCAAGGCAAGATCTTTTCGAATTGTAATTTTGAAGCCCCATAAGGGTTTATGGGGGCGCATTCAGAGGTTTCGGATAGTGGAATTTCTGTTGGTTCTCCATATACAGCTGCAGTTGATGAAAATACAAATTTTCTAACATTGTGGTGCCGCATTGCCTCTAATACGTTGAGCCCATTTAGGATATTTGCTCGAAAAAATTTCCCAGGGTCTTGCATTGATTCACCGACAAGTGACTGCCCTGCCATATGGATAACAGCATCGATTTCTTGCGTGGAAAACACAGAGGACACCTGATCAAAGTTGGATAGGTCACAGGGAACAAAGATAGCATTTGGGTGTATGGCGTTCCTATGCCCGAGAGAAAGGTTATCGAGGGCAATGGCCACATGACCATTGCTTATTAAATCAGCTACGATTACGCTCCCGATATATCCAGCTGCCCCAGTGACTAAGACATTCATGGGTCTCCTCTTGAATCGAATTGACGTGGTTGTTTGTGCTCTCAGCATGTCATTTTATCAAGTTAGATCAACGCGAACAACAAAATCAGAGTAGGCCCCGTGGCATGAAATGGGCAAATTTGATACAATGACTGAACCACGGGGACGTGGTGGGTCCTTTAAGACAGTCCAGTGAGGCTGATAAGGGCGCGATAAGAGACCTACGAGTCTCATTACTAGGTACGCGCTGGCGCCTCATGCTTGGATATAGCGGGGAGGCGCCATTTTGTATGCCCAGAAGGTTATGAGTGAATCGGACATCAGCCGTGCTCTGGCAAGGATGGCCCATGAAATTTTGGAAAGAGGGTCAGGGGCAACCGGCTTAGTTCTGGTTGGGATCCATACTCGAGGTGTTCCGTTAGCTAAACGGCTTGCAGGACTGGTTGAGTCTTTCGAGGGTGTGAGGGTTGAAGTCGGTTCATTGGAGATAGGTTTATATCGGGATGACCTCAATTCTCGCGCGGGCAAGCCTCTAAGCCCTACGCAGATACCTGTGAATTTGGATGGTCGAAGAGTTGTTCTTGTGGATGACGTCCTTTATACAGGGCGAAGCATAAGAGCCGCCTTGGATGGTCTATTAGAATTTGGGCGCCCGAACTTAATTCAACTAGCGGCATTAGTTGATCGAGGTCATCGAGAGCTACCTATAAGGTCCGACTATATTGGTCGTAATTTGCCTACCTCTAGCCATGAAATAGTACAGGTGCAGCTTAAAGAGATAGATGGTGTCGATGAAGTTTTGATTGCTCGGGAGGCATTGGATGACTAGAGTTGGGGATTTACTTGTCAAGGAACCATCTTCGAGAACAATCCTGACACGTAAGCACGTTATCGATCTGGATGATTTTGCAGTTGATGAGATTGAATACGTTTTTAGCGTTACTGATGCTATGAAGGAAATTGTAGGGAGAGATATCAAGAAGGCTCCAAGCCTAAGAGGCAAAACGATTGTGACGCTCTTCTATCAACCAAGTACTCGGACCAGAGTATCGTTTGAGCAGGCAGCAAAAATTCTCAACGCGGATGTAATTAACGTCTCAGAAGGTTCCAGTAGCGTGGCAAAAGGAGAGGCCTTGATCAATACGGTCGAGACATTGCAAGCTCTCGCAGCTGACGTGGTTATAGTTCGACACCCGCATGCAGGTGTTCCTAATGTGCTTGCGAGAAATTTAGAACGCATGGGGGTAATTAATGCAGGTGATGGCATGCATGCCCATCCCACACAGGCATTAGTTGATCTTTATACACTGCGTAATCATATGGGATCTTTGGCCGGAAAAAAGATAGTTATAGTTGGCGATATTTTGCATAGTCGCGTAGTGAGGTCTAACTTATGGGGCTTGGTTAAAATGGGGGCAGAAGTGACGCTATGTGGCCCACCTGCGTTTTTGCCGTTGTCTGAGGCATTTACACAGATTGGTGGCGGGAACGCTAAGAATTCGCAAGTAAGAATCGAGACTTCGTTGGAAGTTGCCTTAGATGGAGCAGATGCAGTGATGGCCCTTAGGGTTCAGTCAGAAAATCATGGTCGCGGAGGAATAACCAATATACGCGAATATATTCGGTTGTATCAACTGGATGCAAGAAGGATTCAGATTGCAAAGCCAGATGCAATTATCATGCATCCAGGTCCAGTGCAAGAAGGGATCGAAGTTACCACGGCTGTAGCCAGAGGATCTCAATCAGTTATCTCTGAACAAGTCACAAATGGCGTTGCAGTTCGCATGGCACTATTATATTTGGCTATAGTAAGGAACGAAGCTACTCAATAGGAGTGAGTGTGAGTAAAATACAGTTGTTGATATCAGGTGGTTGGGTTATTGACCCAATCCAGAAGATTAATGAACCCCGGGATTTGTTAATTACCGGTGGACTAATAGAGGCAATCGGTAATCCTGGAGAATTTGATTCTATTGATTTGCCAGATGAGCTTCGTATTGATGCTAATGGTGCAATTGTCTCTCCTGGGTTTTTAGATATGCATTGCCATTTGAGGGAGCCAGGTTTCGAGCATAAAGAAACGATTGAGAGTGGAACTCAAGCTGCTGCTGCAGGTGGGTTCACTACTGTGTGTGCAATGCCCAATACTGATCCAGCAATGGATAGTGTTGCTAGTGTTAAATTCTTAGTCGAAAAGGCTCGGGTAGTGGGCCAAATTAGAGTTTTACCTATAGCTGCTATTACTCGTGGGCGCGCGGGCTTGGAATTGACCGATATGTCTGAATTAGCTGAGGCTGGTGCGGTAGGATTTAGTGACGATGGGGATCCTGTGTCCGATGGGTACGTGATGAGGCATGCCCTAGCGTATAGCTCCCTCTTGGGTCTTCCAATTATTAATCACAGTGAGGACAGAACCATAGCACCAGGTGGTGTGATGAATTATGGATTTTCCTCTGAAAGATTGGGGCTAGTTGGTATCCCGTCAGCTGCAGAAGAGGCGATGGTATCACGCGATATTGCTTTGGCAGAACTTACTCGGGGGATATTGCACTTGGCTCACGTTAGTACCGAGCGGTCAGTGGATCTGGTGCGTGCGGCGAAACAGCGAGGAGTTAATGTAACGGCCGAAGTAACCCCCCATCACCTTGTATTGACTGATGATTGGGTCACAGGGGAAGCAACTGAGTTAAGGCCGCATGTGATTAGTTACGAATATGATACGAACACTAAGGTGAGTCCTCCGTTAAGATCAGGAAAGGATGTTCAGTGCTTGCAACAAGCCCTCGATTCTAGGGTGGTTGAAGTCATTGCAACTGATCATGCTCCGCATGCCACAGTTGACAAACTGTGCTCCTATGATGATGCGGCATTTGGGATAAGTGGTCTGGAGACAGCATTAAGCATGCTCGTGTATTTGCATGACCGATCTGGGGTATCGTTCGAAACCATAATTAGAAGTCTTACTGAGGCGCCAGCTAAAATTATTGGAAGAGAAGACTTAGGCTCTTTGCGAGAAGGCACACAGGCAGATATAACTATTTTCAACCCGAACCTACAATGGAAAGTGGATTCAAAGCAATTCTTATCAAAAGGGAAAAATAGCCCTTTGGATGGAGTGGAGGTTCGGGGTAGAGTGTTGAAAACGATTTATAGTGGAAACGTCGTGTTTTCCTTATAAAAAGATTATGTTGCAAGTTTAGAGAGTGAGAGGGTGATAGCGTATGCGCGCCTATTTGGTGTTGGAAGATGGGTCAATGTATTGGGGAGATTCTTTTGGGGCAGCAGCGAGTGCCTTTGGCGAAGTAGTATTTAACACTAGTATGACGGGTTATCAGGAAATGCTTACGGATCCTTCCTATGCGGGGCAAATAGTTGTTCCTACATATCCCTTGATAGGGAATTATGGTATCAATCAGATGGACGATGAATCATCTAAGATACAAGTATCTGGGTTTGTGGTACGTAGCGAGTGCCGAGAACCTAGCCATGTCTTGAGTAAGGAAACGCTAGATTCATACCTCAAACGGCATAATATTCCTGGTATAAGTGGACTGGACACTAGGGCGGTTGCTAGGAGATTACGGATAAATGGGGTCATGCGAGGGATGATTGGCGTTGGGGATGATGCGGACGAAGCCTTAGGAGAACTGAAGAAAGCGCCGGATTATGGTACTTTGGATTTTGTTTCGCGAGTTTCATCTGCAAAAGCATATGACTGGGAGCCCAATCGTCCTGTCTCTGAGGCATTAGGCACGATCGTGGTGGTTGATTGTGGTGTTAAGTTCAACATTTTGCGCATTCTTCGCTCAAAAGGTTGGAATGTGAAAGTAGTGCCGATAAATACTCAGCCAAAAGATATTCTTTCACTCGATCCCGCTGGAGTTTTGGTGTCTCCTGGTCCCGGGGATCCGGAAAATCTGATATATGCGGTTGAGAATGTAGCTCAATTGGTTGGCAATGTACCGTTGTTTGGCATATGTCTGGGGCAGCAACTTCTTGGGCGTGCCTTAGGCGCAGGCACCTACAAACTAAAATTTGGTCACAGAGGTGGCAACCATCCGGTTAAGGATCTTTTGACTAATCGAACCTTTGTCACTGCTCAAAACCATGGATACGCGATTGATCCTGACTCTATGCCTGCAACTATTCAGGTTACTCATACTAACTTGAATGATTCAACGATTGAGGGCATACGTGACGAAAGCAATATGGTGATGGCAGTTCAGTATCATTCGGAATCATCTCCTGGCCCCAAGGATAATGAGGACCAGTTTGACCTATTTTTGGATATGGTTAGCAGGAATAGAGGAAGCTGAATTCCTATGGGGAAGTTGTGGTGGGATAATTCAAATAAGAACTATAAGGAAGATTGACCGTGACCGAGAAACAACTTAAACGGGTGCTGATAATTGGCTCAGGGCCAATTGTGATAGGACAAGCTGCAGAATTTGATTATTCGGGTTCTCAGGCGTGCAGGTCGTTGCGTGAAGAAGGGGTTTTTACGATACTCATCAACTCGAATCCTGCAACTATTATGACCGACGAAGGAATAGCAGATCGCATTTATATAGAGCCACTGAATGTAGAGGTGGTTGCTAGAATCATAGAAGAAGAGCGCCCTGATGGTATTTTGGCTACACTTGGGGGGCAGACAGGGTTGAATCTTGCAGTTGAGTTGGCAGATAGTGGGGTTCTGGAAAAATATGACGTATCTCTATTGGGGACCCCACTCGAAACGATTCGAGTAGCCGAAGACCGTCTGGAATTTCGAAATCTGTTGCTTGCAATGGGTGAACCGGTGCCTCCGGGGGCAACGGTTGATTCACTTGAGCAGGCGGATTTAGTCGCCGGTGATATAGGATTGCCTGTAGTAATTCGGCCAGCATATACGCTTGGTGGCACAGGTGGGGGTATCGCAAAAACTAGAGAAGAACTATTGAATGTTGTTCAAAGCGGAATCAGTGCAAGCCCAATAAACCAAGTTCTTATTGAAAAATCACTGGAAGGATGGAAAGAACTTGAGTATGAGGTAATTCGGGATGCAAGTGACACATGCATTACCGTATGCAATATGGAAAATCTGGATCCTATGGGAGTGCATACTGGAGATAGTATCGTTGTCGCACCTAGCCAAACTCTTACAGATAAAGAATATCAGATGCTACGATCTGCCAGTCTTCGAATTATACGGGCTTTGGGTATTGAAGGGGGCTGTAATGTACAATTTGCCCTTCCTCCCTCATCAGAGGTTCGGCAAATAATCGGTGATGTCCAGGGAGAAATAGTTGACCCGTACTATGTTATTGAAGTAAACCCTCGAGTTAGCCGAAGTTCTGCCTTGGCTAGTAAGGCCACAGGATATCCTATTGCCAGAGTGGCAGCAAAAATCGCGGTTGGTAGAACTTTGGATAGTATTTCGAATGCGGTTACAGGGCAAACCATAGCTGCCTTTGAACCTGCCTTAGATTATTGTGTCGTGAAGATCCCACGTTGGCCATTTGACAAATTTGCTACTGGAGATCGTAGGCTTGGTACGCAGATGAAGGCTACTGGTGAGGTCATGGCGATTGAAAGGACTTTTGAGGCCGCGGTGCAAAAAGCAGTTCGGTCTTTAGAATTCGATAACCGGTCATTACTTTGGGAAGATCAACAATGGATAAGCGACAGTAAGTTTGACGATTCCTATTGGGGGCCAAGTGATATTCGGTTGTGGTCAATAGCATCTGCTTTGCGTAGGGGGTTCACTCCGGAGCAGGTGACTGAGGAGACACTAGTGGATCTTTGGTTTACTCGTGCCCTCTCACGCATTATTGAAATGGAAGCGAAAATACCAGAACTGATTAAAGATTCAGATGGGTTCAGACGGGTCAAGAGAATGGGGTTTTCAGACGAGCAAATAGCTGAAATTGCGCATAAAGATTGGGCTGAGGTGCGACAGCTACGGAAATCTCTGGGAGTTACCCCAGTTTATAAAATGGTTGATACGTGTGCTGCTGAATTCGACGCTAGAACCCCTTATTTCTATAGTACATATGAGCAGGAAAACGAAGCTGAGTCTTTGCCTGGCGCGAAAGCACTTGTATTAGGATCTGGTCCGATCCGAATTGGGCAAGGAATTGAGTTTGATTATTGTAGCGTGCATGCTGCTTGGGCACTGCAGGGGGAAAATGTTGCAAGTATAATGGTCAACTCCAATCCTGAGACAGTATCAACNGACTTTGATACTAGCTCAAGNCTGTATTTTGAGCCACTGGATATTGAAAGTGTGTTAGATATTCTCGATAACGAGAAAATGGAGTCTCCTGATAAGGAGGTGTATCCGCCGAGTGTCGTGCAATTTGGGGGGCAGACAGCAATAAATTTGTCCCAACANTTAGACGCGATTAAAATGCCCATCTTNGGGTCTTCGGCCGAAGCCATTGACATTGCNTCCGACAGAGAACGATTTGAAGNATTTCTCAAGGATGCAGATCTACCGAGTCCTCCAGGNAGTACAGTTGAAACCATAGAGCAGGCGTTAAACGTAGCGAAAAATCTGGGATATCCAGTTCTGGTTCGTCCAAGCTATGTACTTGGTGGGCNAGCAATGGAAATAGTTCAAAACCCGACAGAATTGATGTCCTATCTAGAGTCTGCATTTTTTGCTGGTGAGGGACGCTCGCTTTTGATTGATAAATATTTGGAGGGTAAGGAAGTAGAAGTTGATGCCATATGTGATGGAGATGATGTGTTAATACCTGGGATTATGGAACACATTGAGAGGGCAGGAGTTCATAGTGGTGATTCCATGGCAATTTACCCGGGGTTGACCCTTACGCAGGAAGAAATAGACACACTGGTTGATTACACTGTGAGAATAGCCCGAGGGCTTCAGTTAAAGGGCTTAATGAATATTCAGTATGTGATTATGGGCGGGGCAAAACACAACAGTCCAGATTTTCCAAATTACGCTGGAGANCCACACAGGGTCTT
Source organism: Chloroflexota bacterium (assembly GCA_002717565.1). GTDB lineage: Bacteria > Chloroflexota > Dehalococcoidia > Lucifugimonadales. The sequence goes on along the minus strand of PBAZ01000001.1, from coordinate 110,574 downwards.
TATTCTGGAGGTCAACCCACGAGGAAGTAGGACAGTACCGTTTTTATCCAAGGTCACAGGAGTTCCGATGGTACAACTGGCCACCAAAATAATGTTAGGGCGGACGTTATCCGAAATGGGATATGAGAGTGGGTTATGGGATACTACTGGGCTTGTGGCGGTAAAGGCACCTGTATTCTCAATGTCTAAACTTACTGGAGTGGATACCTATTTGGGACCTGAAATGAAATCTACTGGTGAAGTTATGGGAGTAGATGATAATTTTCATGGAGCTGTGAGTAAAGCTCTGACTGCTTCTGGTATGAGTTTCCCTACTAAGGGATCGGTTTTAATAACAATTGCTGATGGAGATAAACCTGATAGTGTGTCACTAATTCGAGATTTAGCGGAGAATGGCTACGAGTTGTATGCTACTGAGGGAACGGCTAAATTGATTGCNGCCTTGGGGTACGAAGCTGTATTGACCTATAAAAAGATAGATCAAGGACACCCGAATATACTTGATGCCGTAGTACAAGGGGACGTAGAAGCCGTAATCAATACAGTTTCGGGTGAAAGAGGCCCACTCAGTGATGGATTTGATATAAGGCGGGCAGCAACAGAGCGCAGAATACCGTGTTTTACTTCGATTGATACTGCCAAAGCTGCTGTCGCAAGTGCTACACAGTCGGTTTCAATACAACAGGTACTTCCAGTTGGTTCCTATAGGTCCAANAAGTGATAATGGTTGAATTGGAATCGTATAAGGCTAATGTAACGCTTATTTTGTCGCTACGACTTGCAACCAGTTTCTNGGTACGTGCGTTAGGTTCATATCAGAGAAGGTTTGCCGCGCAGTATCTTGCAGAATTGGGCTAGCAGTTGCTAGGGGGATTCCAGGCATTGCACCGACAATAAAATCTTCAAATTCACTGATGTCTACCCAACCTCCGATAGGNACATCAACACTGATTTCCTCATTTTGTTTGATAGAAAATCCTTGTTCCTCAAGCATTTCGCAGTATTGCGCTGCAGTGAGGTAGTTTCGTGATTCGACTTTGTCTCGCGTGGGGCGCAAGCCGTGTTNCTCACGNAGTTCTCTCAGTGCTCGGGCCATCCATCTGCGAGCGAACGCCTGNCTTTCTGGTCGTGTCCAACCCTCATAGAAAGATGTGTTGAAGACGAAGGTTCCACCTGGNTTGAGGCTATTGAAAACTTGTTCGATCAAGCTTCGTTTATCAGGAACGTAGTGTATGCCATTGCCGAACACTATTGTGTCTACGGATTGTTTAAGNGTCCCTGCGAGNTCCTCCATTTGTCCCTGAACAAACTCAACTAAGGATGCACGTGCAGTTGCNAGTTCTTCCTTTGCCTGTCGAAGTGCTGAGGATGAGTGGTCGAAGGCGATTATCAGACTCTCCCTAGCATCTTGTAGTTTGTCAGCCAATAATTGTGTAACCAGNCCTGTGCCACAAGCGAGGTCGACGATATGTTGACCGGGAANTGGATCTGCTGCNTCGACAAGCCGTACGTTTATACCTTTGTAAAAGGGATTTTCNGTGAANTTCTTGAAGCCAAATTCCTCGGAGGTCATCTCACTCTCCTTGGGTGGGATTGTTNTGTCGGGNAGTTCTACAATTCGCTTCGTATTATAGCATTGGTTCAAAAATTATGTCATCAATTCACTGTAGGTACTTCCAGCGGCATTGGAGATATCTGAGGATATTTGGGNCCAAAGGGATAGTGAATNGCTATTGCCGTTTCATACACTTGCTCAAGCAATTGTTTCGTCAGGACANTTGAAGGGGGNCCATCTGCAATCAATTGTCCTTGTGATATCAGAACAAGTCGTGGGAAATATATAGCNGCAAGATTAAGATCATGTATTGCGGTGATAATAGTGGATCCTTGAGAATTTATCTGGGAAAGCAGTTGCAGGGTTTGTGTCTGCCACTTGATATCCAAATGGCTTATTGGTTCATCTAAAAGAAGAATTCGGGAATTTCGGGCCATAGCTTGAGCAAGTATGATTTTTTGNTTTTCCCCTGAACTTAGGGTGTTGTAGGATCTTTCTGCGAGATCAAGGGCGTCGATAAGNTCAAGTGACTGTACTGCTGCTGNGTGGTCTTTTGGTGATGGAGTGGATAGCCCCATATGAGGTATGCGTCCGAGGAGGACCATCTGTTTTCCAGTAAAAGAAAAAGGGATTGTTACTTGTTGGGGAACTACAGCGATATTTTGTGCTAACGATTTTAATGGCCANTGGTCTAGTGGTATTTGATCTAGGCACACCTTGCCTTCGTAGGGTTGCATGAAGCCCGACATTAATCGTAGCAAGGTGGTTTTCCCTGATCCATTCGGCCCTATNAGGCCTACAAATTCCCCGGCGGCTATTGATAAAGTGATTCCGGCGACAGCGGTAGTCCTATGGTACTTATAAGAAATTTCCATTAAATGGAATAGTGGTTCGTTAGAATTCATAAGTATTGGCTCGNTTTCTTAGCAAATACAATAGTAAGGGGGCTCCAAGTATGGCAGTGATAACTCCTACGGGGATCTCCGTTGGTGCTAATGCAATTCGTGCAATTAGATCTGAAAAGACCATAAAGGTGGCACCAGCTAAGGATGAGGCAAGAATCAGAGGTCTGTGATCTGGTCCTATTGCTATACGCGCTGCATGGGGAGCCATTAGTCCGATAAACCCTATGAGTCCTGACAAAGAGACTGCACTGCTGGTTAGTATTGAGCCAACTATAATGATTAGCGCCTTGTGTCGGCGGACGTGTATGCCCATGTTGTAGGCAGCTTCTTCTCCAAGAGAAAAAGCGTTTAGGATATTGGATGTAGCTGTGGCATATGCTAGNCCAATGAATATGACTGGCATAAGGGTGAGTATTTGGTGCCAGTTGTTTGTCCCGAATCCCCCAAACAAGAAGGCAACAAGGTGNCGGAGATTTAGTTGCAATTTACTGTTCAGGACTATCAATAGTGTGACGACTGCCATCAGAANAGCACTNACCACAAACCCCATTAGTATTAACCGGATAACTGGAGTTGTTCCATCGATAGTNGCCATTAAATAAACTGCCGTGACGGTTACTATAGCTCCAGCAAATGCAAGGGTGGGAACCAGCCCCCAACCAAGCAGCGAGGGGGCGCCAGTTAGCGATAACGCNAGAGTTGCTCCGAGAGCTGCGCCTGCGGAGGTACCTAAGAAATATGGATCTGCCATAGGGTTTCTCAATAGTCCCTGAAAAAGCACTCCANNGGCAGCNAGGCTTGCTCCGACCAATGCTGCCGATAGTACTCTAGGTAATCGTATATCTATAAGAATTACNGATTCNATTGTGCCACGGTTTTCAGCCGCATCACCGGAAAATAGAAATAGGTAAGTAAATGTAGTAAATATGGTTTTAAGTGATATGGAAACAGATCCATAAGANATTCCGATCAATAACGACAATAATAATGTGATTGACAANAGCACTATGGTAAATTTTTGGCTATTGCGTATCTTTAGCANGGTTNGTACACATTCATTAATTTAACTTTCGCTATTTAGGAAAAGGTTGGGATGAAGCAATTTAGCNAGATATTCTATTCCCTCAATCAAGCGAGGGCCTGGGCGACTAAANAGATNAGGATTGACTGGGATTATGGNATTATTCTTGACCGCNGTGATTGAATTCCACCCGGGCCTTGNAGCAGCAGTTTCCACCGATTGTGGGTTCATTGGGGCATATGCATTGGCAAGTAAAATCACACTAGGGTTGCGAGCTACTACGTCTTCTAGTCCTACTTGTGGGTATGCGATATCGACATCCTGAAAAATATTCATACCTCCCGACATATTAATAATGTCGTTTACAAAGGAAGGCCCACCAACTGTGTAAGGTCGAGTTGGATCACTGGCGTCAACCTCATAAAATACGGTTGNAGGCACTATATCNGAGGTGAGGGATTTGACAGCGGACATACGGGAGCGGATTTGACTGNTTAGGGTTGTAGCATTGTCATGGAGTCCAACTAGATGNCCAATGTCGTCAATGGTCTTAATGACCTCCTCAATATTTTTNGGGTTTGAAACGTATACGGGAATAGTTAAACCCTTGAGTGTAGCGTTGAATTCAGCTAATTCAGTGGATACAACTAAATCTGGTTTCAAAGAAACGATTCGTTCCAAATCGAATGATGGGAATGGAGCCCCAACCTTGGCAACAGTTTTTGTCTCAGAAGGGTGATCAGAAAAATCATCAACTCCTACTACCATATCACCCGCTCCTAAGGCGAAAAGGATTTCGGTATTGCTTGGCCCCAGAGAAATTAGTCGACTTGGTTGACCNTTAGTAGCAACTACTTCACCAGTGGAGTCAACAATTGTTGTTTCTTGTATTGATTTATCGTCGCTATCGGTGTTGCAACTTATGATTANGGTAGTAATGACCACGCTAAGGCAAATTTTCATTAACAATTTCATTGAGAGCGCTTCTCCTAATTTATATTTCTTAGTCTCGAGTGCAGGCTTAAAATCATAATGAGGACCCCCANCTGGAGGGGCCCTCATCGGATCAGCANTTATGATGAAGAAGCCTGCTCTCCGCGGAGTTGGCAAAATCTTTTTCTAAGGCGGGCGTTCTGGCTTCCAATTAGCAACAAATGAAGCTAATTGGTTACAGTAGCGGGACTGCGCCGGATTTGCACCGGTCTTGCTATCCCATTAAGCNTTATCTCACGATAAAGCACCTTAGGACTTATAAATTTTCAAAGATCAGCGTAGCACTCGTGAAGCTTAGCATTACTCATTTGAGCAAGTCAATTCAGNGCGAAGCTGGTTTTAGCTTGTATATGCACAATATTTTCCTTCAAGNACNTCTACTCGCAATGAAATGCAGAAGCGTTCAGTGATACAATCTATAGGCAAGAAAGCAAATACTAAGGAGTCTGTTTTTGGAGTACGACTTGGTGGTTGTTGGTGGTGGCCCTGGTGGCTATGTAGCTGCAATACGGGCTGCGCAGTGTGGNCTTAAAACTGCTTTGGTCGAGAGGGAAGACTTGGGCGGCGTTTGTCTGAATTGGGGGTGTATTCCTTCGAAGGCGTTACTGCAGAATGCTGCTATCATTGAAACACTGACCCAAGGTGAAAGATTTGGCTTTGCATTTGAGAATCTAACTATTGATTATGGGGCAGCNCAGACTCGGAGCAGGGATGTGGTGGCACGTTTGAGGCGAGGTGTGTCNCACCTTCTNGCAAGAAGTGAGATTGATGTGGTATCTGGGGAAGCTGTTTTTCACCGCGATGGGTATCTTAGCTTGTATGGAAAAGATCAGGTAATTCGTGCANAGAATTATGNTATAGCTACTGGCGGGAGTCCACGGGATCTAGGTGGANTCCCACATGATGGCAATATNATTATGAATAGTAAAGATGTTCTAAGCATGCGTGAATTGCCCGATTCGGTGCTTATCGTTGGNGNCGGAGCCACAGGNTGCGAATTTGCGTATCTATTGAATGCCTACGGAGTTTCCGTGACCTTAGTTGAGATTGCAGAAAATATACTTCCTGGAGAGGACTCGGANATTAGTCGATTGTTAGCAAGNTCACTGATGCGACGAGGCATTCAGGTGCTNGTTGGGACTGAAGTTAAGGGGGTTGAGGTTAGAGATCNGGAGTGTTCAGCGGTACTTGAGTCTGCCTCGCACGGAATTAGGGAAAGGTTGTATGGNCGCGTGATTGTCGCGNCTGGCATTGTTCCTAATAGNCATGGATTGAATTTGGANGAAGTAGGAGTGNAATTGGATGATAAGGGATTTATTGTTGTTGATGGGACTATGAAAACGTCTCGGGACAATATTTATGCAATTGGGGATGTTACNGGCCTTATGCCCTTAGCCCATGTGGCTTCTGCNCAAGGGGTGNTGATGGCGGAAAATATAGCAGGGATACCGGTCACNCCTATTGATTACAGTTATGTTCCTCGGGCTGTATATACCCACCCTGAGGTTGCTAGTTTNGGTCTAGATGAACAGGCTGCNTTAAGTGCTGGTTATGATATAAGCGTCTCTCGTTTTCCCTTTGTGGCATCGGCTAAAGCAGTAGCCGATGGNGAAACTGAGGGTGTTGCAAAATTGGTGGTAAATAACGAAACGGGTGAACTCTTAGGTGTTCACATACTGGGATCTGGTGCTACGGAGATTGTTCATGAGTTGGCTGTAGCTCAGAGNTTTGAAGGGAAGGTCGCTCAGGTGGGTGATGTAATTCATGCCCATCCNACCTTGTCTGAAATTATTAAAGAGGCATCGTTGCTGCTAGGGGCCCGNGCAATTCATGTGTAAATAAAACGATGGTTGTAATATTGCTCGCATTTCCTAGTGATGAAATTTCTTATGACGAGAAAGTGGTATATCAATGACTGATGGTCACTCAAAGGCTCCCCAGAGGAGAATATATCCCTTAGATAACTCAGAGTTGAGTCAAGAACAGTTGGCTGTTGTGTTTGCTATGACGTCTAGAAGGCCAGAGGCCTTTGATGTGATTGCTGCAGAAGTTGGANTTGATAAAGCGGCTCAGTTTCATGAGCGATGGGTTTTGAATTATGGCCATGCTTCAGTGGCGGAGCACGCAATTCTTCACGTTGCGGTTGAAAACATATCAAGACTTGCATGTGACACCTTGGAAGATAATCGGTTGGCTTCTTACACTGAAAAGTCGAGTAGATATCAAATCTTGGATGCTAATGCTTTTTTCGAACCTGAAGAAATAGGTGGTGAACAAGCTTTTCCTATTTATCGGATGGCCTGTCAATATCTGTTTGATTCGTACACACGTATGGTTCCCAAAATGATTGAGCAATTGCCTTCGATCTTGCCGAAACAGGATGAGGAGTCTGATGGAGGCTATAGGCTGCGGTTGCGCAGGGCTGCTGTAGATTCCTGTAGGTTTGTCTTACCTGCAAGTACTTTAACTAACGTTGGAGTCACAATGAATGCTCGATCTATGGAGCATGCTGTAACAAAATTGCTCTCCTCAGATTTGCAAGAGGAGCGGGCTATAGGAGAGGAATTGTTGATACAAGGACGAACCATTACGCCCACCTTGATTAAGTATGCCGATTACAATAATTACATACACAGAGTGCGCGATACGCAAAATGAGTTAGATAGGGAATATGCTTCTGCTTCGTTGGTTGATTTGGTGAGTAATGATGTAGAGGCTACGTTGCATCATTACGATCAGGATGCCCCTAGAAAACTTGCTGCAGCGATATTGTATAGATATGGAAGTGAATCATACGCGAGCACCGAAGATAAAGTGGCACAATTAACAGAAACTGCGATACAAGGGATCGTGGATAGGTATTTTGAGGGCCTTGGCCCTCATGACGTTCCCGGACGCGAATTGGAAGTTGTCGAATATGTGTTTGAGCTTGTCATGGATTATGGCGCATATCGGGAATTCAAGCGGCATCGTATGCAGACCTATATACCTCAGCAACTAACGACCAATCATGGGTATATTGTTCCAGATCTTATAGACGCAGTTGGGCTCAAATCAGAATTCGAGCATGATATGGAGACAGCGTTTGAGGCTGAGTCCAAATTGGCTGGCATTTCAAATCAGGTAGCGCAGTACGTTGTTACCCATGCTCATCTCCGGAGAACGCTTGTTAAGTTAAACCTCCGCGAATGTTTTCACCTCTTTAAATTGAGAACGCAGCAGTCAGCTCATTTTACGATTCGGCGCGTTGCTTTTGCTGCACTTGGTGCGGTTCAGGAAGTACATCCTGGACTGTTCAAGCACTTACAATTGAGAGATTAGTCTGCAAATAACTTGTTAGGTACTGAAGAATTACGTTTGAATTGTTCTATGTTGAGAAGCCAGGATTTAGTAGCTGTTCCCCAAGCATAGCCCCCTAGAGTTCCATTAGATTTGAGTACCCGATGGCAAGGTATTAAAATGGGAACAGGATTGCGTGCCATAGCCTGACCAACTGCTCGGTACGCATTTTGATTGCCGGTCGCTGCTGCTAGCCATGCATAAGTTCGAGTCTCACTATATGGAATTGTTCGGCATATATCCCACACTTGCCGAAAAAATGGTGGTTTGTCAGCGAGATCTATGGGCGAAGAAAACAGTTCAATTTTCCCATCGAGAAACAGAGTAAGTTCCTCTATGAAGTTGGTAAATCGAGTTGTATCCCTAGAAGTTTGATTAGGATGAACTTGGATTGACGTTAATGCTGCTTCTCGTGAAGTACTTGGGGGAGATAGCTGAGTAATTCCGTTTTCAGAGCGCGTTACCGCGATCCAACCATATTTGAGATGTGCTGTTGCGTAATATAACGGGAAGCCCATGGTTATTCCTGATCATGGAGGTGCGCTCGTCGCTTAAATAGCTTGGCAAGCACAGCCAGTTGAATTTGTTTGAGTGCGTTATCAAGTAGCGGAATACTAGGTGAGGTACGATTCGATTTAGCGTATTTCGACAATACATATTCACTTGCGACGGCTTGTATAGAACGTCTCGCGGAAGGTATCGATTTTGCTAGGAAGTTTGCGTATTCGAATGGAGTCATATAGGGCAATAATTTCACTCCAGCAACGCGACCGAGCATGCACATAAGGGAGTAGGTTCTGTTAGGATCACCAAATGATCGCATAACTCTCTTCCAGGTACCCCACAGCATGATGGATACTACCAGTATCAGTACCAAAGAAAATAGGATTGCGGCCGTGAAGCTTATGCCTATGGTATTTGTATCTCTAGTAAGAAACTCACCATCTAAAGCGGTATTTCCTTGATCAAATAATTCCTCGTCGCCGGAAATATCTGTCATATCATTATCAGTGTCTAAAGTATCATTTATGGTTTCCAAAGAAGATTCCCCTGAAGTTCTTGATGGAAGAGGGTATTTTGGGGTTGGTTCGAATGTTATCCACCCATATTCCTGAAAGAAAATTTCGACCCATACATGGCTATCCTCATCCCGAATAATATTGTAATCGGCCTCTGGAGAAGAAATTCCAGGACCATAACCTGCAACTACCCTGCTGGGGATTCCGAGAGTTCTTGCCATGATTGCTAAGGAGGAGGCGAAATCGTCACAGTACCCAACTTTGCTATCAAAAAGAAAGTAATCTACGGCATCCTCTCCGTGCGGGTGTTTGTCTCTGGTTAGGTTATATTCGTACTTTCGTAGGAATGATTGAAGCGCGACAACTTTGTCATATTGATTTGAGTGATTTACAGTGAGTTCCCTAGCCAGTGCATGGATTCTACTAGGAGTAGCAGATGGTACTTGAAGGTATCGGTCGGTGACCCATGAACGGTGTGTTGGAGGACTCGCCCGCAGGGCCGCCTCTGAAGCGGTTGAGACTTTGCCTGAAATAGCATATTGATCCCCAGTAGACAATCTCTTGTTGGTACGGAGTGCAACTATGTCGGGATTTAATGAGGGTAATCGATAGAGAACGATGCTTGAGAGAGTATCAGAGCTCTCTATGAGTCTCGAGGTGATGAGATTCTTTATGGGGGTAGCAGATTGCGAGCCTGTAGGGCTTCGGATCTCTCCTTCAAGGACACTCGATTCTCCGTTAGAGGAAACAAATGTTGCCTGAAGTATTCCGGTGTCGATAGGGAATACTTGGGAAAATAGTTTGGGTACGGATGATGCTTTCAAAGAGTTATAGGAAGAGTCTGATGTAGTGTTCAGCAGACCTTGTGACCATAGTTGGATATCTGGAGGATACGATTTAGGGGATACGGTGGCTTGAGTCAGGTCAATCCGAAAAGTAGATGTGTCCGTTATAGACAACGCGGTTGCTCTGTCTGAGTAGGTTGGAATCCCGGGCATAAACAGTGTGGTAGTCGGAAAATTTAATTTTAGAACGTGATCGCGGGTTTTCATGTTGGCATAGGTTGTGAAAGGTTGTGGTGTTTTTGCGTCGACAGATATTGTTGTTGATTTGGGCGCTATCCACCCAGAAGGCGTATATTCACTGTATATTTGGGCGCCCCAGTAGGTTGGTTCAGACTGCGTCGCGGTGAATACCATCAGTCCCTGAAAAGATAGGGGCCCTTTGAAGGGAAGGGTTTTGCCAAATGATTGAAACGGTGTTGATTTTTTCCCTGGAGTACCTGCGAAAAGCCGATTGAATTGTTCTTGGATTGTTTCGATTGGTTGATGAAATTGGTCATATCCTTTGCGTAGTGGTTCGACCAGAATGGTTGTGACAGGTAGAAAGTTTGCTGTGATTATGAGGATTATGGTGACCCAAACAGAATGACCAAAATTGATGGAAGATACTGAGAGTATTTCATTTGAAGAAAGGGTTCTTAGGCGCGTTGGTGCACGTAGTCCATGGATCCAGGACACCAACAGTATTGCAAAAGATATGTACATAAAAAAATAGAATGAGAAACTTTCAGGGAGGTAGCTTAATGCCGTTATGAGAGCTATTGAACTTGGAAGTATACCCCCCCAGATGTTCTTGTGACGGATGACTGACCATGTTGATGCGTAGCTTATGAGCCAACAGGCAATTACCATCCAAAGTGTTAGAGGAAGTGGGTCGTCGCTAATTCCCCCTGTAAAGGCAACATCAATCCATGTAGTAATTCTACTCAAGAGAGTTGCAAGGTCACCTGATTCACTTTGTGATATCAAAGAAATTCCAATCCTTTGGATCAAAAGAATGGAAACTACTAAGCCTATTAGGTGAATGAAAATTGCATTTGGTTTTCTGAGGGATGCTAGGAATGAGGCAAGCAGCATAGATTGGAGAGTGATCCAACCTAGGCGTGGTACTGGAACCCATTCAGCTTGCTCCACTGAAGTATCCAGTGCAAATAACATCCCAAATAAGAGCACGAAAGTAATCCAGCTTGAACGGGGTTTCAAAGAATTCATTGTCCTACTTAGGTAGAACGCAATGTGGTTTATGGAGTCCGTAATCGTTCCTTGAGCTATCATTGATTACCATTAAAATTCGCTATTATTGATGAGCGAGTCAAGGGGGCGGGGTTCAACGGGGCATATAGAGAGGATAGCTCAAGGTCTAAATCGGTTCCAGTGGTTACATATGCAGTAGAGACCGTATCTCTAAAAAGTGGATTGAAAGAATTTTTAAGATGTTCATTTATTCCAACCTGAACAACTGATACAGATATTCCTTGATCTGATAAATGTCGGAGCACTTTTTCCAGGTCGTCGCTTGTTTTTGGAGTGATAACGGTGAGGGTACAATTTTTGCCGAATCTGTGCACAGATTGTTCAATAATTTGATCAAGCCCGATATTACTGTCGGCTTTGCTGAAAGCCAAGAATTCAAGTATCCGTATGAGGTGGGACTGTCCGCGTCCGAGGGGTATGGCTGTGCTGCTCTGAGAAAGTACTCCTACAGATGTACCCAGATGCATTAGGCGCTTTGCCAATGAAATAGCAACAGTAGCAGCAGTTTCATCTGTGCTACTGTTGCCGTCGACCTCATGGTAGGCTGATTCGAGATCCAGTGCAATCCAAGCTTCAGCTGCAAAATTTACATCAAATTCCTTAGACATTAATTCACCATGTTTGGCGGTCATTGGCCAGTGAATACGATTTACTGTGTCCCCAAATTCATATTGTCGTATGGATGTGGCTTGGGGAGTAGAAGATTGCGATTTCTGGGATCTAGTTCCTTCATCCATGAAACGAGTTCTCAGCGTGGTTATACTTGGAAGTTCAACGATTTTTGGGTATACCAAAATTTCACTTTTGGTTTTGAGGAGTTTGGTTTTGTAGAAGAAACCAAATAAATCTTCTGAATGCGCTTCTAGTGGTCCTAGGGTGTAGGATCCCCTCCGAGTGCAGAGAATGCTTACTATCCATGACCTAGTTTGATGAGATCCGAGGATGATTGGTGTTACCTGAGTAGCACCACCTATAGTAGACAAATCGCGGATGTCTAGTCTGCTTTTAGTGAAAAACCCTGCATTCTTGGCCCATATGCGGACATCAAACGATTCACCAGTGTAGGCGACTCCAGTTCTACGCTCTGCAGCAATAGTTATTTTCCAAAGGTTAAGGTAGTTCCAGAAGTACCCGATGACTAGTCCTATCCCTATGATGTAGCCAAGCTTGTAGAATAGAGAGAATCCTGTAGCCAATCCCAAGATAGCCAACCAAATGAGCAATATGAGCATTACTAGTGCCCTTGGGCGCATCGTGATCCCCTTGAGTCTACAGTAATTGTTGCTAGTTCCTTCGCCACTTTACACATTGGGTTTGTATCCGGGGATAGGCACTCTTTCTAGAATACCCTGTATTACTTGCTCGGCAGTGATTCCTTGGATTCGTGCATTTGTATCTAGTATCAGCCTGTGTGCCATAATTGCTGAAGCAAGGTATTTTACGTCATCGGGTATTACGTAATCTCTACCCTTTGAAAGAGCGTAAGTCTGGCATGTTTTAGCCAAGTCCAAAGCTGCTCTTGGAGACGCCCCAAGTACGGTATGTTCGTCCATTCGTGTTTCTTCCACTACTGCTACGATGTATTGTTTAATTTTGTCGTCTAGGTGTGTTGCGATTGCAGTCTGCGCTACCCGTACGATGTCAGAAGGTTGTGCTACTGATTCTAAGGAATCAATTGGATGGCCGTATTGCTGGCTGCCAAGTATTTCGACGGTTTCATTTGTTGTAGGATATCCCAAACGAATGCGCATCAAGAATCGGTCTAATTGTGCTTCTGGAAGTGGAAAAGTCCCTTCATATTCAATGGGGTTTTGAGTTGCCAGAATCATGAAAGGTATTGGCAGTTTGTAACTTACACCATCAATGCTGACCTGATGTTCTTCCATAGCTTCTAGGAGCGCAGATTGGGTCTTAGGGGTGGCACGGTTGATTTCATCCACTAGGACCATTTGTGACATAATCGGACCTGGGCGAAATTCGAAATTGCTAGAACCTTGATTGTAGACGTTGGTACCGGTGATGTCGCTAGGCAACATGTCGGGGGTAAATTGCAGACGCTTGAAGTCACATCCCGTAGATCTCGCAATGCTTTTAGCCAACATCGTTTTACCTACCCCTGGTACGTCTTCAATAAGAATGTGGCCTTGGGAGAAGAGTGATATTATTCCAAGTTCTATAGCACTTTCTTTGCCAAAAATCACTTTATTAGTATTAGCATTGACTGCGGTTATCACGCTTTGGGCTCGTTTACGGTCTTCTGACAATTGATAACCTCCCTATCGCATGTGATGGCGCGGAGTTAATTTTAGCATAGGTTTTCGAGACAATAACGTATCCGAGATTCCATTTAGTCTGTAAAGCTAAACGCTCAGCTCCGTCTTAGTTGGGAGGGATCTGAGCGTTATGAAAGTCTGCTGCGGAGTCGATATTTATTCAAGAAAGTCTTTGAGTCTTCGTGATCGACTGGGGTGCCGAAGTTTCCTTAGAGCTTTCGCCTCAATTTGGCGAATCCTCTCTCGAGTTACACCGAATTCCATACCCACGCCTTCCAGTGTTCGACTTCTTCCGTCTTCGAGTCCAAATCGCAGTTGTAATACTTTACGCTCACGTTCTGTTAAGGTGTCTAAGACTTCACTTACCTGCTCCTTGAGAAGTCTGAATGATGCAGCTTCAGCAGGCGCCATGGTAGATCGATCTTCGATGAAATCACCTAGATGGCTATCTTCCTCTTCCCCAATTGGAGTCTCAAGTGATACGGGTTCTTGGGATATTTTCATTATCTCTCGTACCTTATCGGGGCTAAAGTCCATAGCTGAACCGATCTCATCGCTGTTTGGATCTCTGCCGAATTCCTGAACTAATCTTCGTTGATGTCTCATCAGCTTGTTTATAGTTTCCACCATATGAACGGGTATTCTGATGGTTCTTGCTTGATCAGCTATCGCTCTGGTTATTGCTTGGCGGATCCACCATGTAGCGTAGGTGCTAAACTTATATCCCTTCCTATAGTCGAATTTTTCCACCGCCCGGATGAGACCGATGTTACCTTCCTGAATGAGGTCCAGTAGTGACATGCCGCGACCAATGTACTTTTTCGCTACACTCACTACTAGTCGGAGGTTGGCTTCCACAAGATGTTTTTCAGAGGACTCTCCATTTGTTTGGATTCGTTGGTAATATCTTCTGAATTCTTTATTGTAGGGTTGAATGAGTTCCAGGAATTCTCCTGAGTTGCACATGGCCCGAAAATCTTCCCACGTCATATCTTCTGGTATTAAGCTATGAAAATCCGGTGGCAAAAGGCGTGTGTCTACCGCGTAGCTCAGCAGCATTTTCGTGATTTCAGGATCTTCTAAGGATATTTGCGAGGCGATTTCAGATACTATTTCAGGGTCTATCTCCCCATCTATGGTTTCTCTGATTTTGGGATGACTGAGCATATCGTGTGCCCGAATTGGCTGTTCAAGGCCCACGACCTCTGCCACGGAGTTTAGGAGTGGTGTGACGCTAGTGATTTGATGAACCAATGCCTGCAGTATTTCTGTACCTGAGGTTGGTGTACTGGCGCTTTCATCGTCCAGCAGTCCGAGTTCTGTCAGCCGTTCCCAGGATTCCATATCCTTGGCCAGTTTTCGTTCGTCCTTTGCCGTGAGAAGGGACACCCTTCCAATTTCCCGGAGATACATTCGTACAGGATCATCAATTACGTCCACCGAATTTTCTATATCAGTGGTAGATGGAAGATTCCTATCTAGTTCTTCAGGGGCTTCTTCGTCCTCTTCTTCAATAGTGTTTATTGAGAGTCCTGAGGGGAGTGGCTTATTTTCATCATCCAAGTCATCTCTATTGGAATCTGACAATCCAGCAATTGCGGGATCTCGTTCGTATGGACTGTTAAAATCCTCTTCGTTCTGGAAATCTTCCTTTGTGAGCATAGATCACGAGCTCCTATCTTTATCTTTAAACAGCTTCCTTAACTCTTCGTTGGTCTTTAGTGCATTCTGGTCAAATGATTGAACTGATTCTTCTGAATTAAGGTCCATCTGAGCGGAAATTTCAGACTCTTGACGCTTTATTTCCCGTAAGCGTTTCTCCTGTAATGTTCTGAGGGTTTGTTTTAAAGCTTGAGTTCTCTCAGATGATTCAATGGGGGGGATTTTTATAGCAATTATTGTTTCCAAGTGTGTTTCCAGTGGAGTCCCTTGAAACACTCGCTGTAACTCTTCTATTGTACCATTTTCCTTATATGCAGTAAACAACTCTAAGTTTTCTGCAGACAATACGTTCTCTAGCTCATAATGATTTGCTGATGCTTGCAACTCTGGGTACTTTAGGATCAGGCTCAGGCAGTAATTTTCAGTGAAATTAGATTCTGCATAAGTAAATGGATTAGGTGAAGCGGGGTAGGCATTCTGATTGTTGGGTTTAGTGACTCGCGGAACCGATCGTTGATTCCCTGTGCTGGCCTGTAGAGTTGAACGACTTACACCAAGAATTTGGGCAAGAAGCTGAAAATAACGATCCTGATCAATGAAATTATCGACACTACTGTATATAAGCGGCATTAGTTTTTCTGCGATAGCTGCCTTCCCTGTTGAAGTTTGATTGTCACCCTGACGGGAAATTTCAGTGAAAAGTCGATCAATTAAAGGCTGCGCTTCCAAGACAAGATGGTGCCACTGTTCTATATCGTGTCTGATCAAAGTGTCCGGGTCAAACCCTTCAGGCAGAGAGATGACGCGGAAATCTAGTTGCCTTTTTGGGGTAGCGAATATAGTGCTGTTCTTATTGGTGCGTACCATAGACTTAGTTTGTAGGTCCTGGAATGACGTGAGGGCATCCGATAATTTTTGAAGGGTGGCGTTTTGGCCTGCAGCGTCTGCGTCTAATGCGAAGACAACAGTAGATGCAACGTTAATGAGTGAGTTTAACTGAGGTTGCGTTATAGCAGTTCCCATGGACGCTACAACTTCGTTTGAACCAAATTGGTGGGCGGTTATTGCATCCATATACCCTTCGACAATTATCGCTCTGCCACTGCTGCGAATTGTTGATGCCGCTTGCTCAAGGCCATATAGAATACGGCTCTTGTCAAAGATTTCAGTGCGCGGAGAGTTCATATATTTGGGACCACTTGTGTTTAATTGTCGTCCTCCAAATCCACATACACGCCCTCGAATATCTGTTATAGGGAACATGATTCGGTTTCTAAAGACTTCTTTGGCGCCATCCCCCCTATCGGTAACTAGGCCAGCGGCAGCTAGGATGTCTTGAGTGATTCCTATAGCCCCCAGGCTTTTGGTTAAAGCCCCGGGTTCTTCGGGGCTAAACCCAATATGAAAATCAGCAATCGTTTCTTGAGATAAACCTCTTTCCTGCAGATAGGCTAACGCTTGTTTACCAATTGGTTCATACAGCTGTTTCGAGAAATAGCTCATGGCTGCCTCATTGGCGGCAAACAGGGGGTCTGAATTAGCGATACGGGGATTACTTTCCGGTTTTGAGAGTTCTATTCCCAGTTGTTGAGCAACAAGTCCTAACGCTCCGACAAAATCCAACCCTTCTATTCTTTGGATAAAGTTCAATACATCTCCACCACTAGTGCATGCTCCAAAGCATCGCCATGTTTGGCTCTCTGAGAATACAACGAAAGAAGGGGTTCTTTCTGAATGGAATGGGCAAGGAGCTTTGAAGTTTCTGCCAGCAGGCTGTAGCTCAACGTACGTTCCGATAACATCTACTATATCGAGCTTGGATTTTATTTCAGCTATATCAGTCATGATCTATTCCGTAGGCATATGGGGTTTCGTGATTTCTGAGCCGATACCGGGCTCGAGTAGATCTGCTGCTGCTATGGCATATTGATCTGTCATACCTGAAACGAAATCCTGAACTCTTAACGCAGGATCTGGCTCGATAAATCCTTTTGGCGACGGCAAATCTTCGCTGTGATCGCTGTAGTGATCATATAACAGTTGAATTATGCTTCGTGCCTGTTCCCCGGCCAGACTGTTACTAACTGGCAAATAAACGTGATTGAACAGAAATTCGCGCAATTCTTCAATAGCAGACGCAACGTTTTCAGTGACTGAAATTTTTGCTTCATCGCGGCTTAATTGATCTCCAGAGGAGCCAGTTACTTTCCACGATGACGAGATTACGGCCAGAATCATCGTTTGCATTCTGGTGGATGATGTGCTCCCTAGCACTTTGGTGATGTCTTGAGGTATGTCGTGTGGGTTTAGGATTTCAGAGCGAAAAGCATCAAGCAAGTCGTGATTCAGATAAGCTAAGGCATCTGATATTCTGACAATTTGTCCCTCCAGAGAGAGTTCTTCAGAAATATCAGGTTGGGTTAGGAAATTTCCTCTAGGCTTAGAGTGGCTTACGATTCCGTGGCGGACCTCGGATGACAAATTCAATCCCAAGCCTTCATTTTCTAATTTATCCAGTATTCTTAAGCTTTGTAGGTTATGGCTAAATCCTTGGGAGGACATTCGATTTAATTCTTCTTCGCCAAGATGTCCAAAGGGCGTATGCCCAAGGTCATGCCCAAGGGCGATCGCTTCAGTTAGGTCCACATTCAAATTAAGCCCTGATGCTATAGTGCGGGCTGTTTGACAAACTTCTAAAGTGTGGGCCAAGCGAGTTGTGAAATGATCTCCTTGTGGAGCTAGGAATACCTGAGTCTTATGTTTCATACGCCGGAAAGCATTGGTATACAAAATTCTTTGGCGATCTAGTTGGTATGGAGTTACAAAAGAGGAGTTGTTTATTTCTAGGGTTTGTCTTCCCTTACTGAGAGAACTGGTCATTGCAAAGGGGGACAAGTTACGCTCAGTTGATTCGAAATTTCGGAGAATTTGTTCTCTAGTTGGGTATCGCATGTCCGGGAAAATCCTTTGTAAATTCGTTTATGGCATTGTAGTAATAGGGCGAGTTTGGAGAATGTACAACACATTGTCACATATTGCCCATTCAATGTCTTGAGGTCTTCCGTAGTAATTATGGATGGATATTGCTGTTTGCGTTAGTTCACTAATTTGCGCCTGATTTAGTTTAGGTAATCCCTGGTCAGATGGGGTGACGGGTAATTGGACACTCTTTCCTTCCGCGACATTCCCAGTATCATTAGCCTTGAGCATCCAAATCTGTTCCGATACGATCTGCTGAAAAATCGTGCCGGATGCCTTGTCTATTATGTACAAGTCAGGAGTGATTTCTCCCGAAACTAGTGGTTCTCCCAAGCCGTAAATAGCTTCGACCGTTAGGGTTTCAGTGTTCCCAGTTATCGGGTCTAGTGTGAACACAACCCCAGAAATATCTGGGTTTATCATTGTTTGGACCACAACTCCCATCTCAATAGATAATTCTTGCAATCCTTTTTCAAATCTATATGCAATCGATCTTGGTTCGTAAAGAGACGCCCAGCAATTCAGTAGAGCTCTAATGAATTCTTCGTGATTTTGGATATTGAGATACGTGTCCTGTTGCCCTGCAAAAGATGCAGTGGAAGAGTCCTCCATAGTTGCTGAAGAGCGGACAGCAACTAAAGGGGAACCAAGAGAATCAAATGCAGTTTGCAATAGCGATAGCAAATCGTTGGGAATTTGTGCACCTGATATAAGATCTCGCGTTGCCTGTGCTTCCCTTTCGAAGCTTGTGTGGTTGACCGGATCAAGTTTTTGGTGCATTCCATTGAGGAATGAACTCATATTGTTGAATTCCATGACTTGCCTGAAGGTCGTTGTTGTTACAACAAACCCGTTTGGCACTAAGAATCCGGCTTTAAGCAATTGCCCAAGATTCGCACCCTTCCCTCCAACTAAAGGTCTCATGCTAGAGTCTATTTCAGCTAACCAACATATGGCAGATGACTTGGGATTGGATAGCATTGTCTCTCACTGTCGGTAAGTTAAGAATTCTTGGGAGTATAACTGGTATTTTCAACATCGCTTAGGTGTGAAACAACCTCTGTTAGAGGGTAAGACGTGACGATTCTAACACAGTTGTATTACTAAAGCTTTTGTTAAATTTGATAATAGGGATATACTGTAGGACATGACAAAATGGGAGTCGTTCGTAACGCGAATCTGTAGTTACAGGCCCAAATGCCTGTTCTAACACACGAGGAGGGGCAGAGATGGTTAGTCTAGGACAAGAAGCACCGGATTTTAAATTGCGTTCTAGTACTGGAGAGTCAGTGACCCTAAGCCAATTTCGGGGTGAGAAGAATGTGGTCATATCATGGCATGTAATGTCTTTCACCGGCGGTTGAACTCACCAGTGTTCTGACTTCAGGCTGCAAAACAGGCAGTTTGAGGCGATTGACACCCAGGTTCTGGGTGTGAGTGTTGATAGCGCTGCAGTTCAAAAAGCATATGCCGCCTCATTGGGAGGATTACCCTACCCAGTTCTCGCAGATTTCCATCCCAAGGGTGAAATGTCAGATTCTTATGGGGTGTATAACGAAGAACGTGGCGTAAGCAAAAGAGCGATTGTAATTGTAGATAAGCAAGGCATTATTAGATTTCACAAGATTTATGATGGTGAATTGCCTGAGGCAAAGGAGATTTTAGCGGAAGTGAAAAAAGTCGCAGGGATTGAATGAGTAATCGGTATCCCTCGGTTTCTTGTGATTGCCAAGTCACACATGCGACCTTCATGTCGTTTTGGCTATGCAGTGGTTGGCTCGTGCTGGTAGAAAGGGTCAAGGAGGGGTGATTTGGATTTGTTCGCAGAAGGTGATCTTGTCTTGTTGGTTGACAGAAAAGATCGTCGTTACCTGTTCAACCTCAAGTCTGGAGATTCCTTCCATTCTCATGGGGGAATCGTGGACCATTCCTCTATTATAGGTCAAGCTAAAGGTATACGTGTCAGAACTAACAAGGGGCAGGTTTACTACGCCACAGTTCCGACACTCGCCGATTACGTGACCAATTTGCCCCGATCTAGTCAGGTGATTTATCCCAAGGACATAGGTGCAATACTTATGTATGGGGATATTTTCCCAGGAGCAACGGTAGTTGAAGCAGGTATGGGGTCTGCGGCGCTTACCATGGCGTTGTTGCGAGCGATAGGACCGAGTGGCCATTTGAGTAGCTATGAAATTCGCGAAGAGGCAATTCTCCAGAGCAAGGAAAATATAGATGCTATGGATCAATCTGTCGCAAACTTTTGCCTTCGAGAAGAGGATATATACGAAGGTATACTTGAGGATAGCGTCGATCGAGTGATACTAGATTTGCCTGAACCTTGGAAAGTTATAGGAAGTGCCGGCAGAAAATTGGTTCCTGGCGGCATCATGGTATGCTTTTTGCCAACTATCCTTCAGGTGCATAATCTTGCCTTTACACTGCAGACGGAGAGTTCCTTCGAAATGGTTGAAAGTGTTGAAATATTGCTACGGCCATGGCACATTGCTGCCAATAGTGCGCGGCCTATGCACCGTATGGTTGGTCATACAGGATTTTTAGTATCTGCTCGGAAATGTGTTGGATTGCTTGAATGACTTTCTCGAGCTTAGGTAAGAGGGGGTTGCTTTAGGTGAATTGGTCTGTTAATATGCCCCCGTTGTCTACTCGTATGGAGGCAAACTAACAGGTCGATAGGTGTCAATTCGGCCGCGGGGATCGTAAATGACCGCGACGGCAAACAAAAAAAGTCTAGAAAATAACCGCACGGCTTATATATATAAGCACGGCGGTTTTCTTGTGTGATGCAACTATGATTAAATCCATTACAGATGTTCCTGGAATTTCTGTCGGCCATTACACAGACATCGAATCTGGTACTGGTTGCACGGTAGTATTGTGCGGGAATGGAGCGGTTGCGGGGGTTGATGTTCGTGGTTCTGCACCTGGTACCAGAGAAACTGATTTGTTGAGACCTGGAAATCTGGTTCAAGAAGTGCATGGATTGCTTTTGGGCGGTGGGAGCGCTTTTGGGCTAGACGCGGCTGGCGGGGTGATGAAATACCTTGAAGAAAAAAAAGTAGGATTCTCTGCCGGCAAGAACATCGTTCCAATTGTACCTGCGGCTATTCTGTTCGACTTAGGCGTAGCAACCTGTGGAATTCGCCCAGGAATTCAAGAAGGATATCAAGCTTGTGTGAATGCATCCAGCGAACAACAAGCACAAGGTAGTGTTGGTGCGGGAACAGGAGCTACGGTTGGGAAAATGTTGGGGATGCAGCGGGCAGTTAAATCAGGCATAGGAATGTCCAGCCTAGACTTGGGTAATGGAATACTTGTTGGGGCTATAGTTGCAGTCAATGCAGTGGGGTCAATTCATGATCCTACCACTGGAGCCGTTGTGGCTGGACCGCGTTCAGAAAATGGTGATGTGTTTGAGGATAGCGTAAAAATTGCGTTGTCTTTGGAAGAACAAGGCACTGCGAGTGAGGAGCAAGGATTCAATACTACGCTTGCTGTTGTTGCTACTAATGCTCCTGTTTCTAAGGAACAGGCAAATAAGATAGCGTCTATAGCTCATGATGGATTTGCTTTAGCAATCAGACCTACCCATACGATGGCAGATGGTGATGTGGTTTTCGCTGTGGGCACTGGAATGGGATCCTCAGCCTTTGAATTTCAAAAACTACTGACGGCATCTGTACATGTCACAGCAGAGGCAATAGTCAACGCAGTTAAATTCGCTACAGAGGTGAAAGGAATTGCTTCTGTGAAGGAACTGGCAAAATGATCATTCTAGATCGACAATCCAAAATTGGATTTATTGGCTGCGGGAGGATAGCAGGCAACTTGGCAACTGCCCTTAGTGATCAGGGTTACAACGTAGAGGCGATATCTAGCAGGGATAATGTTTCTGCAAGGAATCTTGCCCTAAGGCTAGCAGGTGCTACTGCATATTCGTCAAATCAGGAAGTAGTGAATGCGTGTGATGTGGTTTTTGTAACCGTACCTGATGACGCGATTGAATCGACTGTAACGGCATTATCTTGGCAAAAAGCGCAGGGCGTTGTGCATTGTGCTGGGTCCCGGACTCTTAGCTGCCTCGATACGGCGGCTGCGCAAGGGACCAGAGTAGCGAGTTTTCACCCCTTACAAACCTTTCCTACTGCTATTTCTTCTGGAGATCAATTACGCGGAGTGGGGTTTGCGGTGACAGGTAATGCTGAACTTGTTCGTTGGCTCGGAGAGGTCATAAGCTCTTTTGGAGGTATCAAGTTAGCAATTCACGATGATGTGCGTGCTATATATCATGCAGCCGCGGTGATGACGTGTGGATATATGGTTACAGCTCTTCAGCATTCCCTAAAGCTGTGGGAGAGCTTAGATGTTTCGAGTGAGATTGCCCTTGCAGCGCTAATGCCACTTATGAGAACAACACTAGATAACGTTGAATCGTATGGTGTAAATGAAGCGCTCACTGGTCCTATCGTTAGGGGAGATATTAATACTATCGAAGGGCACCTTGAGAGCTTGAAAGATATTAATAAGGATGTCTTAGAGTTTTATGCCGTGATGGGCAAGCATGCAATTCGTTGCAATGACAGCAGTAAGCTCGGTGAATCGTCTAATCAGCAGATTGATGATTTGCTAAGTTCTTATCTAAAGAGGGTCGGCCATTCTATTGAGGCGTAACGAACGTTAATTTCAGGCATACTTGATATGGGCTAAGGAGAAAAAAATGAGGACATTTCTCAATGGCAAGGTACATCGAGCGACGGTGACCGGAGCAGATCTGGAATATGAAGGTAGTATTTCACTGGATCTGGACCTGATGGAAGCAGCG
This sequence comes from Chloroflexota bacterium, assembly GCA_002717565.1. GTDB lineage: Bacteria > Chloroflexota > Dehalococcoidia > Lucifugimonadales. The sequence goes on along the minus strand of PBAZ01000001.1, from coordinate 87,889 downwards.
GGCATGATGTTATATGAGAAAGTTCAGGTCTTGGATGTGACAAATGGAGCTAGACTAGAGACGTATGTTATCCCGGGAGTAAGGGGTAGTGGTGAGGTGTGTATCAATGGAGCTGCTGCTCATCTTGTATACGAAGGGGATATCGTGATAATTCTGGCGTATGTGAGTCTGCTGGAAGAAGAGATCAACACACACTCCCCACGGCTCGTACAAGTTGATGCAACGAACAAGATTGTGAATGTCAGTAGACCCAGTGTCATAGGAGTACCAGTTAGCCACTAACCATTTACGTGTGGCCGCTTTTTGGAGAAAGCACTGTTTGAAGGAGAGTCGATAATGCGAACTACCATACCTGAGTTACAAAGACAGGCTCATTCTGATAAGAAAATATCCATGATTACTGCCTATGACTATGCTATGGCCCGCATTGCTGATGCCGCTGGTATTGATATCATTCTAGTTGGCGACAGCTTAGCAAACACCGTACTTGGTTATGAATCAACGGTGCCTGTCACCATGGATGAAATGTTGCATCACACTAAACCCGTAGTTCGAGGGACGCAGAATGCTTTGGTTGTAGCAGATATGCCGTTTATGTCATATCAGGTAAGCGCTGAGCTGGCCCATCAAAACGCTGGTCGGTTTCTGCAGGAAGGNGGAGCTCAGGCTGTGAAGCTTGAGGGTGGAGCNATTGTAGCTTCTACNGTTAGCAAAGTGGTTCAAAGTGGGATTCCTGTAATGGGGCATATTGGCCTCACTCCTCAGTCAATCAACACATTGGGCGGTTATCGTGTCCAAGGCAAGAGCCCTCAAAAAGCTGCTGAATTATTGCAGGATGCCATAGAGCTTGAAAGGGCAGGTGCTTTTTCGATCGTTTTGGAGTGTGTTCCCGCCCCCCTTGCGAAGCTGATCACAGAAAAGGTACATGTGCCTACTATTGGGATTGGTGCTGGACCAGATTGNGATGGGCAGGTTCAGGTTATTCACGACTTATTGGGATTCTTTGAGGGGTTTTCGCCGAAGCACGCCAAGAAATACGCAACCTTATCCGAGACAATGCTCGCAGCTCTGAAGCAATATGCAAGTGATGTCTCAGAGGGGGTATTCCCCTCCACNGAACACAGTTTTNGTATGGATGAAGAATTGCTTGACGCTCTGTATGGTGTCAGAACGGAACATTCCTAGATGGTTCTGGCTCTGTGAGGTTTAATTGNTAGTCGTCAAGTCAATAACTGAATTACATAAGGCACGACAAACGCTCACCAGCCCCGTAGGANTGGTTCCTACTATGGGATATCTTCATGATGGGCATATGTCGTTAGTAACCAGGGCATTTCAGGAATGCAACGCAGTGGTTGCTACAATTTTTGTTAACCCCACCCAATTTGGTCCTGGAGAGGATTTTGAGAAATACCCTCGGGATGAAAAGAGGGATTTGCAAATGCTGGAAGCNGCAAACGTGGACCTTGTCTTTATGCCCGATTCCAATGTTATGTATCCTGAGGGGTTTGATAGCTGGGTAGAGGTAGGGCGGCTCACTGAGGTTCTTGAGGGGGAATATAGGCCTGGCCATTTCAAGGGGGTCGCCACAGTGGTTCTAAAATTATTCAACCAAGTTTTGCCAGATTACGCGNACTTCGGAGAAAAGGATGCNCAGCAGGTNCGGGTAATAAAGAGGATGGTTGAAGACTTGGACGTGCCCACTCACGTTGTTAGTGTTCCTACGGTTCGGGAAGAAGATGGATTGGCTATCAGTAGTCGCAATGTGTATTTGAGCCCAGAGGAACGCAAGTCGGCTGTGTGTATTTATGAGGGACTTCGTGCCGTACAGCAGAAGTTTCAATCTGGCGTCAGGGATGTGGNAACGCTGACAAAAGTGTTCCAATCTCGCATTGAGATTGAGAAGTTAGCCGATTTGGAATATATCAGCTTTGCAGATGATAGGACATTATTAGAGCTCGCTCAGNTGGAGGGTCCGGCGGTAGTGTCGACAGCAGTNCGTTTTGGAACTACTAGGTTGATCGACAACGTAGTCTTAGCTGGGTAGCACGCTGCTATGCAATTCCTAGGTTACGGACTTCTTTGCTGAAGATCTGTACAATTACTGCGAATATCATTACTGCTATACCACCTACGATTACAGCAGTTGCAGCGCTCCATTGTTCTGCTATGAATCCTGCTTGCATAGCACCTATTGGTATCAGGTTGAATGTCATACCGTATATACCCATTACCCTACCGCGCAGTTCGTTTGGAACCAATGTTTGAAGGGTCGACATTATCGTGATCATGTAGAGTGAGCTCGATATGCTAGCTAGGAATATAAAGACAATGGCTAANGGAAGACTGCTTAATGAAGAGCTGCTGATAGCGAATAACGATAAACATATACCGAAAGATATTGCTCCTGTGCTCAGTATAGTGCCTCTTCCTATTGATTTGCTAAGCCTAGCAGTTATTAATGTTCCAGCGATTCCTCCAACACCAGAGATAGCATGCAAGTAACCAAGTCCACTTGATCCGATCTCTAGAATGTCCTTTGCGAATACAGGTAAGAGAGTTATATAAGACATCCCAAAAATGCTATTAAAAAAGGTTAGGCCCATAAGAGCCAGAAACACAGGTTGGTTCCGTATGAACTGAATGCCTTCTAACATATCTTGGAACATGCCTTTTCCTGTTGAAGGTCTCTTTGAATCCAGGCCTTTTATAGATGCCATAGCTAAAGACATAGTAATGAAGCCTAATGATCCAACAAAAAAGCCGGGGGCAGTTCCATACTTAGTCGCGATTATGATGCCCCCAATCGCGGGNCCGACGATGCGTGTGCTTTGCCATACCATTGAGTTGAGNGCTACTGCCTTCATCATGTCAGTCATATCTATGAGCTGCGGGAAAATGGCTTGGCTTGTCGACTAGGACTATCAAANGCTTGTACAGAGCCAATACAAAAAGCAATCACTAATACATGCCATGGTTCTACTATTTCAAGGAGAACCAGTGACCCAAGGGTGAGCAGCATCAGGGCACTAGTAGATTGGGTTGATATGATTAGTTTCCTTTGGTTCACTTTGTCNGCAACTACGCCACCGAAGAGGTTAAGGACTATAGCAGGTATTCCNGCTGCTAGACCTGCATANCCTAGCCACAATTTGGANTCAGTTAGGTCGTAGATGAGCCAACTTTGAGCAATCATCATTATCTGGAACCCGAACACTGTGGCCAGGAGCCCAGACCAATACCGTCTGTAACGGTCATGTCTAAGGACCGTGAAGACNTCAAGAAAATTACCCTTTTTATCTTGTGAAGAAGTGGNCATCATTCGTTGATTCTGGTGTACTGAATTACTCCACAGTCACCGTTTTTGCGAGATTTCGTGGTTGATCAACATCACACCCGCGACTGAGTGCCATATGGTAAGAGAAAAGTTGCAGNGGGATTACACTCAAGAGCGGGCTAAGGTCTGGTGGAACATCAGGTATTGAGATGAAATGATCTGCTAGNTTGTTAAGTTCTACGTCGACTTCCGTNCCCAGAGCTATAACAATCCCATCACGTGCTTTGACTTCAGCAATGTTTCCGAGCATTTTGTCNTACAATTCGTTCTGGAGTGCTATTGCAACTACNACTAATTTTGGGTCGATTAATGCGATNGGCCCGTGTTTCATTTCCCCTGCAGGATATCCTTCAGCATGAATGTAACTCACCTCTTTGAGCTTGAGTGCTCCCTCTAGGGCAATTGGATAGTGTATCCCGCGTCCCAGATAGAAAAAGTGGTCGTACGGAGAGTATTGCTTGGCAAGNGTCGAGTATTGTTCTTGAGAGGCTAATATAGAGCCCATTTTAGCAGGGATTGCTGATAAATCTTGAATCTTGGATTNAGTTTCCTCAACGGTTATGGCTTCTCTTTGGGNAGCAATGTGGAGTGATAACAAGTACAGAGTGGTCAAGGTAGCNGTGAACGTTTTTGTCGAGGCGACNCCAATTTCAAGTCCAGCGTTTATNTATAAAGCTCCCTCAGCCATTCTTGCTGCCTGACTCCCAGGNATGTTGCATATTGTTAATAGCCGAGCGCCAGAATTTCTNGCATGCTCCATTCCTGCTAGAGTATCGGCGGTTTCTCCTGACTGCCCTACTGCTATAACGAGGGTTTTACTGTCAAGCACAGGACTTCGATATCTGAATTCTGATGAATTATCTACTTCGGTGGGGATCCGAGCAATTCGTTCGAACCANTGCTTTGCGACCGAACACGCNTTGTAGCTCGTGCCCATGCCAATAAGAATGACACGCTGGAGATTGTGAATGTCAGATTGCGTTAGCGGCAAATCTTCTAGGTTGATTTGATGGGTATCAAANGAAACTCGTCCCCGTAGTGCGCTTGAGAATGTNGATGGCTGCTCCAGAGTTTCTTTTATCATAAAGTGTTCGTTGCCGTCTTTATAGATAGCGTCTGGTTCAAATTCGATTACGGTGGATGATTTGTGGATTGAGCNTCCGTTCAAANCCCTATAGGAGATTGTTTGTGGAGTGAGTACCACCAGTTCTTTATCTTCTAGAAAGGTGACGGNATTTGTATGGGGTAAGATTGCAGGGAGATCACTNGCAACAAAAGATCCAGTCTCTGAGTGACCTACGGTCAGCCCTCCAGCATTACCAATTCTCACTCCTACAAGAACACTCGGCTCTTTGGCAGCAGCGACTACTATAGCATTGGCTCCTCGCAATTTTGTGGAGGTATCTGCAACCGCATCCACTAAAGACAATCCATTAGCAACGCAGTTTTCAAGGAGATGTGCGATCACTTCAGTGTCCGTTTCGGATCGGAAAGTGTGCCCCTCTTCTANGAGTTGTTGCTTAAGTGTTAGGAAATTTTCTACGATGCCGTTGTGGACCACAGCAATTTGGGAGTTGCAGTCAAGCATGGGATGAGCATTTTCTTCTATTGGTTTGCCATGGGTAGCCCAACGGGTGTGTCCAATACCAGTAGTACCAGCCAGATTGCCTTCTGTGTCTAAACGTTCTTGAAGTAGAGCAATCTTGCCGGCAGTTTTGGTGGTCTTAATGCAATCATCGTCCCCGATTACTGCTATACCAGCGCTATCATAGCCTCTNTATTCTAGGCGTGCGAGACCTTTGGCGAGTATGTCGATGACAGGTTGAGTTCCTGTGTAACCGATAATTCCACACACTGAGGGTCACCTAGTTTTCATTGGTATATGCCTCGATAATTCTCGGGAAGCATGGCTGCGACTTTGTTCATGATGGTCGCTGTTGTAGTTTCTAATTCANCNTTAGTCGGTTTTGGGTTCATGNCTCCTGCCATAAATGGTTCTCCGATTGCAACATGGATTTTACCTGTTGGGAACACTAGACGCCATAGTTTGTCCAGATGTTGTGTCCCGGTTATGCCGACGGGNACAACNGGNACNCCNGTTTGCAAGGCAAGTAGTGCACATCCATTTAATCCTTTATGCATTCCATTATGATGCCTGGTTCCTTCAGGGAACACTCCTATTATTTCGTCCTGGTTTAGCATTTCNACACTCCATTGAATTGCACTGCTGTCCGGAGNTCCACGGGATATGGAGTGAGCGCCATATGCTGTGAGGAATTTGCCAACAAANGNATTCAGAAAAAGAGAATCTTTTGCAAGCCAATGCACTTTCCTGGGTATAGCNAGAGATACAATTGCAGGGTCGATGATGCTGAGGTGGTTAGAAGCAATTATAAAAGCTCCCGAATCTGGCGTATGATCCTTTCCACTTATTTTTAGGTTACCGAATAAATATAAGACAAATTTGAAGGCAGTGTTGGAAATATTATAAGTTAGGCTCATGTCATCCTGCCTGAGATCATAAATTCGCGNTATTCACTGCGGTCAATATTATCTTATACACTTGATCGAACGTTAGATTNGTGGTATCAACGTGCATGACATTCTCTCCAATATACAGAGGGGAANCAGTTCTAGTCGAATCCAGTTCGTCTCTTCTCTGCACAGCAGACGGATCACTATTCGGTGTGCNATTTTGAAGAGATCTACGACGGTTCCTTTCCGNAAGTGAGGCATCTAGGTAAATCTTGATCTGTGCTTCNGGTAAGACAACAGTAGTGATGTCTCTGCCGACCATTACCGTCAGCCGTTCNTTGGCGATGGAACGTTGCCATGCAACTAGAGGAGTTCTAACGNCNTGGATCATTGCCACCTTAGAAACGATACTGTTAACTTCATCAGTGTGCAATAANTCAGTGATGGGGGTCNGATTGACTAATAAAGTACTTTCAATGCCCTGTTCATCTGATGCTAATGTGAAAGTAGTNGTCGCAGCTAGTTGTGAAATCTTNTATTCGTCTTNGATAGGCACATCGTGACGCAGCACCAGATATGCGATGGCNCGGTACATGATTCCAGTGTCAATGAAACAGGCCCCGAGGTCTGTAGCAAGAGTGAGCCCAATACTCGTTTTGCCCACGCCTGCNGGTCCATCTATNGCTATGTTTAGATGTGGACCCCTTAGCTCCATTTTATTCACCAGCCAAAACTTAGTACGCCCTCGATTATATTGAGTTGACTGTTAACCTACAAGCAGCATGTAAATATGGGGTACAATGGTACTGGCAGTTTGACTATAAATTTGGTACCTGTCGGCTACCGCTGAATTCAAATGGAAGGGGATGGAAATGGGGAATATAAAACCCATCGTGTCCTGGGGTTTCTTGGCTTTATTCGTGAGTATTGTCGCCTTAATTCAGGATTACTCAAGATTTGATTTGGCTATCACGCAGTGGATTCAAGAAAATCTACTTAGTTCGTTTGAAGATATNGCTCAGANATTGCATAGGTTTGGNACCACNACGTGGGGTCTTATAGAAATCGTTTTGGTGGCTTGNATATTTCTCATTGGGAAAGAGTGGAGTAANGCAGGGTTGGCAGTAACTTTAGTGGTGCCAAATCTTGCAGCTAAGATGCTGAAATCCCTGATAGCNAGNCCTAGACCTGATGCGGGCCTTGTGTATGTCGCCGTTGATTCAGTAAGNGGGTACTCTTTTCCAAGNGGACATATGGTTCACTTTACTCTCCTATTTGGGTTCATATTGTATTTTGGATTGTTGCCGAGAGTGACNGGTGTTGTAAGAATACTGATTTTAGCCAGCACNGGTTTGATTTTGACCTGTATCGGANTTTCTAGAGTGTTACTTGGAGTGCATTGGCCGAGTGATGTAATTGGGGGGGCTATTTGGGCCTGTACCTTCCTCTCTGTGATGATTTATCTTGATCGCCAGATCATAGCCAAGTTGGGCAAGAAATAACGTGGAGTGATTCCTATATGAATTGGTTTGATGCGATTGCCTTATTGGTGATTTTGGCTTCAGTGTTTGTCGGTTGGAGAACAGGAATNCTTAAGACGGCATTTACTGTTTCCGGCATGCTCTTGGGGTACATGCTNGGTACGAGTGACTTTATTCAAGAAATTTTCAGGAATCTTGTAGATGATCAGAACTTGGCATTCTTTTTGAGTTTTTTGATTCCTTTTACCGTCACGATGGTGATGGCACGAATATTGTGGACAGTGGTGAGGAAAACGTTGCAGTTTGTTATGCTCGGTTGGATTGATGGAGCTATAGGCGCAGGNTTGGGAATGATTATCTCCGCATTAACCTTATCTGTCACCATGGTTATTGGATGNAAATTGGGGGTTGNAGGGGTGATAACTGCAATGGATCAGTCAATATTTGGCGGCACTGTGGTTAGTTTCAGCATAGAGGCGATTCTANCGTTCGTATCGGTCTTTGGGAGCGATGCGGTATTGTATGAAGAAGTTTTGCGGGCCTGTGAGATAGCTTCTTAGCGGTATCAGTTGGGCANGTGCTCACCGTGACGTTGACAAGAGTATGTTTGGATAGTACGTTTGCAGTTCAATAGGCTCATGATCTTGCGAGTAGGGGCATGGGCAATCCATAGGAAAAATGGAGACACTGATGGCAAATTTGCTGTTGTACGATACGACTCTGAGGGATGGCTCTCAGCAAGANGGCATATCTCTCTCCGTTGAGGATAAGTTGAGTATCGCGGCGAAAATTGATGAGCTAGGCGTTCATTACATCGAGGGTGGTTGGCCAGGTGCTAATCCTCGGGACGATGANTTCTTNAGGNGAATGCGCGAGGTCAAATTAAAACATGCAAAACTAGTGGCNTTCGGAAGCACTCGAAGGGCTGGAGGGGTTGCCANGACGGATCGAGTTCTTAGCGGTCTGCTTGAAGCCGAAACTCCTGTGGTGACAATTGTAGGAAAGTCATGGGATTTGCATGTTACTGAAGTTCTNGAGACTTCACTTGAAGAAAATCTAGAAATGATTCGTGATTCTATTCAATGGTTGAAACAGAATGACCGCGAAGTTATTTTCGATGCCGAACACTTTTTTGATGGGTTTCATGCGAATCCAGACTACGCTANCAAATGTTTGCAGGCTGCTGCAGAATCCGGTGCNGANTGCCTNGCACTTTGCGATACCAATGGAGGCACGCTGCCCCATGACATCTCAAGAATTGTCATAGAAGTTGGTAAGCAAGTGGCAGNACCNTTAGGTATACATGTGCATAACGATGTTGAAACAGCTGTGGCAGGTAGTTTGGCAGCCATTCAGGCTGGAGCTGTTCAAGTGCAAGGGACTATCAACGGGTATGGGGAGCGGTGTGGTAATGCAAATTTACTATCCATAATCGCAAATTTGCAGCTCAAGATGGGGNTCCAGTGTGTNCAGCCGGAGCAAATGGTCAGGCTGACAGAGGTTTCACGGTTTGTCAGTGAGGTAGTTAATATTCCCCTTGCTGATAACCAACCGTATGTGGGNAATAATGCGTTCACTCATAAGGCAGGGTTACACGCTGCCGCGGTGGGTAAGGTAGAACGNAGTTATCAGCATATTGATCCTCCTGTGGTTGGNAATACAAATGCGGTATTAATTTCTGATTTGGCTGGTCGGGGGAATGTACTTTTCAAATTGGAGCAGATGGGACTTCAGGGNGCTTTAAGCGATGACCAAGTTAGAGATTTGGTATCAGTTGTCAAGGAAAGAGAAAGTCAGGGGTTTCAATATGAAGTTGCAGAAGCTTCATTTGAGCTATTAGTTTTGCGGCAATTACCAGATTACAAACCTAAATTTGAGCTCGTGGATTACTTCACTTTTATTGAACAGAAAAAAGTGGGNGCTGACGATATGTTAGGAGTTAGTTCTGAAGCTACGGTGAAGTTGCAAATGAGCAATGAGGTGGTTCATACCGCGGGNCATGGGGTCGGTCCTGTACATGCTTTGGATAGTGCTTTACGGAAAGCATTAAGTATTAAATANCCTGATATCACTAAGGTCAGANTGGTTGATTANAAAGTTCGGGTAGTGTCATTGGGTGAGGGTACAGCGTCGGTAGTACGAGTGCTCGTGGAATCCTCTCAGGGGGGTAAAATTTGGCAAACTGTTGGCGCATCGGCAAATATAATCGAAGCTACTTGGATGGCATTATATGACAGTTTAGAGTATTGGTTGCTTGACCAAGATATTGATTAGTTAAAATGCCTNCTAAATTTAGNCTGCCTCTTAGCAATCACTAGATTAACTCGCGTAGCGTGNCAGATAAATTGNTTCTNCAAACCTCTTAGTTGCTGTAGGGACATTGTGACAGTGAATGGTAATGCATATTCAGTATAAAGGGGGGATTAATGGCCAANGTTAATACAGTTAAGGGTGTCATTGATAGTGGGGATATGGGNTTTACGCTCATGCATGAGCATCTCGCGAACAGCTCTGCAGGANTGCCTCAGGTTTTTCCGGAGTTAATGGATAGTTCCTTAGCCAGAGATGCAGGAACTCGTGCGCTAGATGAAGCATATTCAGAGGGCATTCGTTCCTATGTTGATGTCACGACTATGGACTTGGGTAGAGACATGTCGCTTATTGCGTCTATTGCTGAAANTTCTAAGGTTAACGTAATTCTCGCTACGGGNTTATGGCTGGACATTCCGCGAGCCATTATCAACGGGGTAGCAGTTGATCAGTTGGCTGAATCATTCATAAAGGAAATTGAAATTGGTATTGAAGGTACAAGTATTAAAGCTGGAATTATAAAGGTTGCCACTTCTGAAGAAGGAGTCACTGCCGGTAATGAACTGGTATTACGNGCTGCTTCAAGGGCTGCCATTNGAACTGGCGTGCCGATTTCAACGCACACTGCAGCTATAGAACGAGTCGGGAATGATCAGGTCAAGATATTTGAAGATGAAGGTGTAGATTTAACCAAAGTGTACATTGGTCATAGCAATGATACTGACGATCTTGATTATCTAGTCGGCTTGGCAGAAAAAGGATGCGTAGTTGGACTGGATAGATACCCTGGTGGCTTTCGGGGAGGTTTCCGGGTGGGGCTGGATTGGGAAGAACGAACTTTGGTTGCNACGAAACTGATTGAGCGTGGATACCAANATAAAATTACATTGTCTCATGATTTTCCTATAACGTTTATGCGATTGCCAGATCAGGAATTAGCTAGACAGCAGCAAAATCCTGATGGGATTTGTTTTATAAACCGGATAGTACTGCCTAGNTTGCGCCAGTTGGGAGTTCAGGATTCTGCCATTGAAACAATGATGGTGGATGTACCGNGAAACTTGTTTGATGGTGTCTAGGGAGTGCATGAAAGGAATACCTTGGATTGCTCCAAAATGACCAGCCTCGTTTTGCTTGGGTAGTGATGCCGTTGCTCTGGAGTATGGATGTGATCCAGACTCTAGCTTTTTTTTCTATNGGTGTGCTTNTGCCAATTTGGNAGGAAGAATTTGGGCTCACCCCGACGGAAGCTGGGTTGTTAGGGGCAACTGGATTCCTTGGTTTCGGATTAATGGCTCTCCCATCCAGTATTTGGCTTACAAAATACAATCCGAAATNGATAACTAGCATTTGTGCANTATTAATGGGTATTGCAATAGCCGCACACTCCGTAGCTCCTAATACNGAAATGCTTATGTTGTCTCGATTTGCTTTCGTGGTGTTTTCCGTATGCAGAATTCAAATGCAGGTTATNTTTATTCAGNAGTGGTTTGTTCCCCAGTTATATGCTATGGCCAATAGTTTGGATTTTGGTGCAAGGGCTATAGGACAAGCAATAGCTACAGCAGCAGTTCCGATAGCTGCTGTAGCTATGAACGGTTGGGGTAACGTATATGTACTGCTAGGGATCATTTTGTTTGGCATCACAATGGTTTGGAGTGCTGTNGGAAGGGTAGGTCCNTTTCAGCAAGCTAGAGCNTCTGATGAGTCAGAATATAATCCCGGATTGGTTCTGAGGCATAACAGAACCGTGTGGCTGATAGCAGGCTCTCAGATAGGTGCAGCTATGGCATTTGGTTCATTTATGATCTTTTATCCAAGCTATGCCATGGTTAACTTGGAAATATCCCTCGAGAGAACAGGCTTCCTAATGGCAGCGTTTCCTTTAGGCAATATTGTAGGGTCGTTGACTGCCGCTCCCATATCCGGAGCCTTACAGCGACGGAAGCCTATAATTTGGGTATCAGGTCTTGCTTTACCGTTATTGTATATGGGATTGATGCAAGTGGATTCCATAGTTATCGTTTTGGTATTTNTATTTTTCGCGGGTGCGTGTGCTATGGCAGTACCACCAATGCTAGCAACAATCGCTATGGATATAGGCTTGAAGCCACGAGAGGTTGCTGTAACACTTGGTTTGATGCGTACACTCTTTCCGCTAGGAGCAGTTTTTGGCCCTATAGTGTGTGGNCTGATTCAAGATCTGACAGGATCGCTTTTTTGGGGCCTGAGTATTTGTACTCCGATGGCACTGTCGCTGTTTGTGGTTGGTATANTATTACCCGAGACCTTTCGTACAGGCGCGAACATTGAGTCGCGTTGACACCCGATTAGGATATCTTGAGCAATGGANTTTGCGCCTTAAGCTGGCAAAACTCGCAATAAGGGAGGCAATATGGCAGGANCATTACAGGGTATAACTGTGCTTGATTTTACTTGGGTATTATCTGGCCCCTACGCTACTATGATTTTCGCTGATTTGGGGGCTGATGTCATCAAGGTAGAAAGGCCCGGNTATGGTGATAGAACCCGGGGAACGGGACCATTCGTAGGAGATAGAAGTTCGTATTTTATGAGCATAAATCGTGGTAAGAGAAGTTTGGCTCTGGACATTGGTAGCACTGAGGGAAGGGATCTTTTGCTTAGTATGATTACTGGGGTAGACGTTGTGGTGGAAAATTTCCGCCCTGGTACTATGGATCGNCTTGGCCTAGGGTATGACATTATGTCTCAACATAATCCACNGTTAATATATGCTTCTATATCTGGATTCGGCAAAACTGGTCCATATTCCTCCTATCCAGCTCTTGATGTAGTCATTCAGGCTATGAGTGGGGTTATGAGCATAAATGGAGAACCAGGCAGGCCACCNGCACGGGTTGGAGTTTCTTTGGGGGATCTCAGTGCTAGCCTTTTTTCGGTTGTCGGCATTCTTAGTGCTTTGTATGATCGGACTTCTTCCGGGAAGGGTCAGTTGTTGGATTTAAGTATGTTAGATTGNCAGGTTGCACTCGCAGAGAATGCNTTCTCGCGCTATATGGCGACAGGTGAAATACCAGAACCTCTNGGCAGTAGGCATCCGGCATTTACTCCCTTTCAAGCATTCGCTACTTCAGATGGTCATATTGTGGTCGCTGTTATAGGTGGGACTAATGATCAATGGGATCTTTTTTGCTATGCTATTGACCGAATAGAACTATTGAATGACTCTCGATTTTCTGATGGGTGGTTGCGAACACAGCACCATGCCGAGTTAGAACCAATTATCAGTTCTGTAATTCAGAGCCAGAGTACAGAGTATTGGATTTCACGNTTTCGTGATTTGGAAATCCCTTGCAGTTCAGTTGATAATATTGCACAGGCTCGTGACAATCCTCAACTGGAGGCTAGGGGCATGTTCAAGACGATAAGCCANAAAGAATTTGGTCCCGCAACTNTGGTTGAATCTCCAATTAGGCTGTCGAGAACTCCTGCAGGCATCNCAGGACCNGAACCTGGNCTTGGAGAGCATACGCAAGCNATTNTAGAAGAAGTGTTAGGCATTAGAGATCAGGACTTTGCTGATTTAGTGGCGAAAGGTATCNTATCCGTAGGTGAATAAAAGNTGGAGAGAAGACCCTATTCTCATNCTTTAAGACTTGCGGTATTGTAATCCTCAGGTCTGTTTAGGTCTAGATGAACATGATCGCTGGAGAAGGGGACTCTTAGGATTTTCNCTTCGTTGTCGTCTAGAACGTCTCGGAGGTTTCCTGTTGTTTTGGGAAGAGAGAGTATGTCATTGAAGAGNCTGCGGTGGATAATTATTGGATGACCTCTGTGACCGCCTTGATATGGGACGGTAACAAGAGCATCACTGGCTGAATGTTCTGTAATAAGTGTTCTTATGGTATCGGACGGGCGTGGCTGATCTACTCCAAGGAATGCAACGGCTTGCGAGTCTGTAGGTGTATTTTCGAGACCTATTTGTATAGAGGTAAACTTCCCTTCAGTGTAAGAAGGATTCAAAACGATGGTAGTTTGAGCATAGTCTATGTGGCGCGCAATCGTTGGTGCTTCGTGCCCNAGGACTACAATCACATTAGTTAAACCTGCATTAAGGAGTGATTCAATTTGATAGTTGATGAGTGGTANCCCGTGCCACTTCAGGAGGGCCTTAAGAGATCCCATTCGGGTTGATAACCCAGCCGCGAGAAGTATGCCAGTCATGCGGGTGAGCACTTTACTATGACCTCAATATCAAAGGTGTCAGCTAATGAAGCTNTATNCAAACAGCACAGGGTACAGATGAGGTGAGCTATATTTTCGGCAGGCTCCATTGAGCGTCGTTGGCTATAGTCGCAGCTTTTTCTCTAGCTTTTGCAAGTTTATCAAGAATTTTGGTGATGCGGCGTTCTTCTAGCTTCATNGGTTTACCTTCTCCGCCTAATCGAGCTTGTACCAGCTCTGCTACCACGCTTACAGCTATTTCCTCTGGANTACGTGCGCGTATGTCGAGTCCGATNGGAGCCCTCAGACTCCGTATGCGTTCGGTTGGTATGCCGTGTTTAAGCAGTTCTTCGTAGATAAGGATTACTTTTCGCTTGCTGCCGAGTAGCCCTACATAGCCAGCGTTNGTTCGCGCTGCAGCCTCTAGGCACATGTCATCTTCCCTGTGTCCGCGAGTACCGATGACTATAAACGTGTTTGGATTAACTGGTATGTCTCCTAGNCCTTCCACAAAATCTTTCGCTATAGTGGCCTCGGCTTCGGGGAATCTTTCAGGGTTTGCGAATTCAGGTCGATCGTCAACTACGTACACACGAAAACCCACGGTCTTCGCAAGCGGTGCGATTGCCTTATTGACATGTCCGCCACCCATTANGATCAATTTAGGAGGGGTGGTGTATGCTTCAACATAAATTGAGTGACCATCTTCCGTAGTNACGTATTCGTCTCGACCATAGGCAAGCAGGGGAGCGGCCTTTTCTTGAGCAACTGCATCTAGTGTTTCGCTGCCGAGACTTCCCATTATGGTTCCATTTTCTCTAATAAGCACTTTTGAACCGATCTTTTGATCNGAATTCTTTGGAATGCCGACGAGTACGGCTAGGGCGACTGGGGCACCACCTTCATAAGCTGCGAGTACTTCTTCAGTGATAGCTGTAGCNTTATCNTGGTCTGTTTCTCTTACTGGGTCCATAAGAAAATACATAGTGCCGCCACATACTAAACCGTCTCTTGCTGCTATATCTTCATTTAGTTCATACTCTGTAATAGCTGAAGNACCACCATCCTGCAGAAGCATTTTTGCACTGAACCAGATATCTCCTTCAACGCAACCTCCGCCGAGTGTACCCGCTCCACTACCGTCATTACGTACGAGCAATTTCGCTCCCGGTTTTTGAGGGGTTGANCCTTTTGTTCGGGTTACAGTTGCGATTACGCACTGATTNCCCTTTTTGATTTCTGTTAAAGCTTCTCTATATACTAGTTCCATGACGATTTACCACCTAGCGCGTGTCGGGATTTTCACTGAACCTATTCTAACATGAANGATATTTGCAGGCAATTCGTTCNGGGATAGTGTTCATATTCTGGTGNGAGAATAGTTTCNTACTGCCGGCGTAACGGTAATTTGCAAGAGGCTATGGTAGAAGTTGTGCCTGAGCTGCNGTTAGAGTGTTTTNCAGTAGCATGGCAATGGTCATTGGTCCAACGCCTCCTGGAACCGGTGTTATGCCAGATGCTTTTGACNGGATATTTGTATAGTCGACATCGCCAACAAGTCGATGTCCACTCTTACGAGTATTATCTGGTATGCGATTAATTCCTACGTCAATTACGACGACTCCCTCTTTTACCATATCTGCGGTTATGGTGTTTGGCTTGCCTATTGCAGCAATTAATATGTCAGCTTGCCGTGTTATATGTGATAGATTNGGAGTTTGAGAATGGCAAATTGATACAGTGGCATTCGCCCTATCATTTCTTTGAACAAGCAGTGCTGCGATTGGTTTCCCAACAATATCACTTCGNCCGCAAANAACCACATGTTTCCCATCTGGCAAGTGTCCGGANCGGANCAATAATTCTTGAATNCCAGCTGGTGTGCATGGGACCAGATATGGAGATCCCGCTAAAAGAAGCCCCATGTTTGTAGGGTGTAGTCCGTCGACGTCCTTANTTGGGTTTAGGTGGTTTATAATTTTGCTTGGTCTAATATGTGGAGGCAAGGGGAGTTGAACNAGTATCCCGTGGAAATTGCTATCAGAGTTAAGCTTTTCTACAAGTTCTAGCAGTTGCTGTTCTGTAGTAGATGCAGGTAGAGTGAAGCTTTGAGTAGTGATTCCCACCTCAGCGCAAGCTTTTTCCTTATTTCTCACATAAACAGCAGAAGCAGGGTTATCGCCGATAAGAATTACAGCTAAAGATGGGGGTNNGCCTGACTCTTTGCTAAATGCTTCTACAGACGTACGTAAGTCNCTTCGGATGCTAGCNGCGATTTCTATTCCATTGATGGTATTTTCTAACATGTCTCTGATTATGTAGAAGAATCCTTTCTTATAATAGTGTTTCCTGCTCTAGTCCATAGGTTACCTAGCAAGTTGCTGGATTCAAGTAGTTTTTGCAAGGTGGCGTATCGAGAGAGGCTGAGCTTTCGTACTCCGAGAACTCTGGCGGCATCGAAAGCNGCAGTTGAACCCGGAATAATTTTCTGGGCTTCCCCTGCTCGTTTCTTCCAACGTTGGTCAATTTTGGATTCCCAGTTATCTGGATCAGAGGCCTCCTCCATCATGTATTGAATATTTGAAGGAGACGCCAATTCTACTGTTATGTCTCCATGGTCTGNGGGGCGAGTAACTTTAACACTTGGTGACGCCTCCAAGAAGCGAGCAAAATTTGAAAATCCTAAATCTCTATAATTAAAGCCCGGGTCAAGACGGCGCATNGTTTCCAGCAATTTGCTGCCTTGAATTGCTCCGTGGTCGTCCATNCCTACCTTAACGGCACGGACAAGTATCGATTCTAAGGACCCTGAAGCAGTATCCGTGGGTCCCCTTTTTGTCACTTGCGGTTTATTTGGGTAATCAAGGTATAGGTATTGATCACATGATGTTACTAGCGTTCTGGGAGCTGTGCTCCGAGGACCCGCCCCNATGATAGTTTTNCCTGCTGCCCGNAGTCTATTGACTAGATGTACAAAGTCACTGTCCGAAGAGACTATGGCAAAGGTATCTACAGGAGATTGATATAGTAACTCTATCGCGTCTATGACTAGTCGTATGTCAGCAGAATTCTTGCCTGAACCTCTAGAACGAAAGACATGAACTGGTTCAATGCCGAATTCCAAGAGTTGATCTCNATCACGTCTGTGCACGGACCAATCGGCGTAGGCTCGCTTTACGGTCAGTCTTCCAATATCAGATAGTCGATCTAGTAATCCCTGTATGGCTCCTAGACCAGTNTTCTCATAATCAATCAATACCGCTACTTGGTTGGTAGTCATACNTAGTTCCTTAATTGGAATTTCTTTCTATGTAGTGTACAGTATCAAACCAAGTATTTCCTTGCAGTTGGTTGTTTCAAAAAATGGTAAGCAACTTGTTNTGGCNAAAGGGGCTATAGGCTTTATGATGATGCGCTATGTGTTGGCGATCGNTTACAGTTTACCGACAATATTGGTCACNGTTGGAATTTTTTTCGTTCTTCTTGGATTAACAGTTTCCTGCCTATTTATTTTTAAGCCGTTGTATGTTATCGGTTTTGAAAGGCACGGGGTAAGTGAAGCAACTGGTATAACGAGTTATGGACTAGAACAGGTAGCAGACAATTTNGTAAATTATTTTAGATCAGATGATGAATATATTGCNGTAGTNGTGGATGTNTATGGAGTAGAAAGNTCAATNCTGAGTCATAAAGAAACAGTACACATGCGTGATGTTAAACAGTTAGTTAACGGTTTCCGCAATGTTGGATTTGCTGCAANGATTATGATGGTAGCCTATGTAATTAGTCTGGTGATCANGATGCGGTCGCAGGCAATTCCAATATTGACACGGCGGCTAAGAAAAAGTTCATTGGCGATTATTATAACCGCTCTCATTTTCGGGCTGCTGGTTGCTGTGGCCTTCCCTTTCCTATTTACCCTTTTTCATCTGATAAGTTTTAGTAATGACTATTGGTTACTTGATCCCCGTCAGGATTATTTGGTTATGTTGTTCACTCCGAATTTTTTCTTAGAAGCTACTGGACTACTGGTTACATTGATATTGTTAGAATGTGTCGTAATTATCAGCAGTACCTATCTGGTAAGATCCAAAAACCAATAATNCTTGAATCTTATCAGATAGGTATTNCATCTATTTGTTCACTGGTTGTAATGCCCCCCAGGATAATCCGGATTTTATATCTACCTCNAGACTGGTGTGCAATTTGAGTACTGAGGGCATGATGCGGTTGATTGCTTCTAGTAGGNCGTGGTTTTCCTCTACAGGTGCGTCGAATATCAACTCATCGTGTACTTGGAGCAACAGCTTCGTTTGCAGTTTCTGTGTTTGAATAAATTCGTCCAATTGGATCATGGCTAGTTTTATGATATCGGCAGCTGTTCCTTGTACNGGCATATTAATAGCCATGCGCTCAGCTGCTTGGCGTACATGTGCATTAGTCGCATTAATTTCNGCAATGTAACGTCTTCTTCCGGTAACAGTTTCGACATAACCAGTTTGATTAACCAACAATTTGGTTCGTTCTAGGTAATCGTAAACCCNAGGATATTTGTCGAAATANCTCTCTATGTATCGGTTACCNTCTTCGACTGCTATGTTTAGTTGCTTGGCGACGCCGAATGGGCTAAGGCCATATACAACCCCGAAATTCAATGCTTTAGCTTGACGACGCATTGACGCATTGATTTCTGAGGGGTGTAAGTTAAACATCTCTGAGGCAGTTGTGGCGTGGATGTCCTCGTTATTAGCAAATGCTGCAAGCATATTTTGGTCTTCAGACAGATGAGCTAGAACACGAAGTTCAATTTGCGAATAGTCAGCTGCAATAAGGTTTCGATTCTNNGGNTTTTCNGTGACGAATGCATCTCGAATTTTTGCACCAANATCCGAACGAACTGGAATGTTTTGCAGGTTNGGATCACTGCTAGATATTCGGCCTGTCGTGGTTCCAGATTGATGATACGTGGTGTGTATTCTTTGAGATTTCGGNTTCATTAAGTTTGGGAGTGTATCTAAATAAGTTGATTTAAGTTTAGCCAATTCCCGGTACCTTAGTAAGTGCTCGATGGTAACCTCGTGGTGNGGATGGAGCTTGCCAGAATCNACTAATGATTCAAGCTGAGAGGCTTCGGTAGAGTAAATCCCACTTTTAGTCCGCTTTGTNTTAGGCATCCCNAATTCNTGGAAGAGTACATCGCTTAATTGTTTGGGTGAACTGAGATTGAAGTNATGTCCTACTTGATCATAGATAGCTGCTTCGCGTTCTTTCAGTTCCGTATTGACNGTTTCTGATACGGAACTTAGCACTGTTCGATCTAANGNAATACCATNNTTTTGCATGCGNGTGAGTACAGGNATAAGGGGCATTTCAATAGATTGGTANACATACGATGCATTCTTGGATTGAATATCTAGTTCAATATGCGCNAGCAACGGCATTATTAAGGCTACCGGTTTGCATACATGTTCGAGGCTAGATGGAGAGNCTGCCGAATCAGTGGAACTAAACATATCCATTGAAAATTGTTTTGGAAGCAGGATTTCTTCTCCAAGGTAGTCCATAGCAATTGCTTCCAANGTGGCGTAAGGCCGGTTTGCCAGGTGACTTCCAATCATCACGTCTGCGATTATTCCGTTTAGGAACACCTCATTTTGCTGTAAAGACATGATTGTAGCGTTCGCATTGTAGACGAGCTTGGGTACAGTANCATCCTCAAGGATTGGNNTAAGAGCAGACATGGGTTNTATGTCTGAATCCAATGCCACATACCATACTGTTGAGTTATCGGTGGAGAGGGTGATAAAGGGCAATGGACCTGTTGGTGAACGGGTGTCAATCCATAAGGCAACGGGATTNTTAGTTGATAAAACATNGAGTAAANCTGATAGAGACTCTTTTGTGNTGACTGCNATTATCTCAGGATCAATCTTTGTTGTGGNGGTTGGGNCATCNGTGGGGGCAGCNATCCGATTAGCTGGATCTGGCAATTTGGGAATCACGCTCATGAATTCTAGATCACGCAGNAATTCCACTGCTGTTTCTCGATCATAGTTTCCAAATTCGCATTCAGATATGGAGATGGGAAGAGGAGCTTGGACGATTGTACCTAAATGNCGACTCAGGAAAGCATTGTCTTTACCCTCTTCCAATAGCCGTTGTATTCGTGGGGGGGAGATTGTCGTTATNGAGGAATANATGCCTTCAAGGCTGTCGTACTGNTGGATAAGGCTAGTAGCTATTTTCGGACCGATGCCTTTAACCCCAGGTATGTTATCGGAAGCGTCCCCTTGCAGTCCTTTTAATTCAGGTTGTTTNTCAGGTGGTAACCCTCCCAAGCGGTCCGTCACNGCNGCTATGTCGAATATTTTGCCTTGACTTGATCCAGATTGCATATGAACCCAAGTGTGGTTCGTCACAAGTTGTAAGGAATCAGTGTCTCCTGTAACTATGATTGTGTCCAATCCTGAAGATTCTGCAGCTTTAGCGAGTGAGCCTAGTACGTCATCAGCCTCANATCCATCAACCTGCACGACCGGGATATTTAGGACTCCTAGNAATTCTCGTGTAAGTTCGACTTGGGCAGGNATNTCCGGTGGGGACGCTTGACGGTGTGCTTTATACGCGGGNAATTGATCGTGNCGAAATGTTGGACCACGGGGATCAAATGCAACGACACAATGGGTTGGTTTCCATTTACNGATAGATCGAAGAAGGGCATTCATGAACCCATAGGTTGCNTTTGTTTCAATNCCTAGCTTCCTTGAGATCATAGGTAGGGGTATAGCGTACCAAGACCTNTAGATNAGAGAGTGGCCATCGATAACCAGAAGAANGTCTCGAGCNNGCTGCCGAGGGGAATCTTTTTCGCTCATGTCAATATAAGCTCTCTGCAGGTAACTTGGGGGCTAGCTTTGAGGTTGGTGCTGGTCTTGGAGGGCTTCAATTCCTCTCCGTGCGGTTGCGAGCAGTTGCGAAAGTTCATGCTCCACCTTAAAGAGAACATCTTGTGCGTACTTATTGGCACCTTCCACTCTTTCTCGTGAGAACCTTTCAGCATCATCTCGGATACCCTGCGCACTTTTTTCNGCGTCCAGAATAATCTTTTCNGCTTGCTTNTCNGCTTCCTNTGTAACATCACTGGCTTCGGTGGTTGCGGTNTTCGCNACCAACTGGGCNTGATCTCTTGCATCTTGTACCAGATCAGTCGATTCTATNCGCTCTTGTCGTTCAGCTTCNATTGAAGATCTGATTCTCCCTGANTCTGTAAGNGCTTGGTTAATTAATTCATCTCTTCNTTGGACAATCTCCTGTGCATCTTGAACTTCTTTGGGAAGAGAGGTACGCAACTCTATGAGNAGTTCTTTGAGTTGGGCAACATCAACAAGTGCCCTTTTCGTTCCTGGAACTTTTGGCAGGACATCAACCGCCGAATCTAGTTTGCTGATTATATCTAGTATCTGAATAACGNCCTCCTTTGTGAAACNGCATTCAAGAGAGCTTATTGCTGACGATACTTGTCTTGTAGCGCGCTTAATACATGGGCAGGACAGAAGGAGGAGACATCACCTCCTAGGCTTGCTACTTCTTTCATAAGTGATGAACTGAGAAANTGATATGCGTGNTCTGTTATAAAGAACACACTCTCAAGNTCAGAATTAAGTCGCTTGTTCATAAGTGCCATTTCGAATTCGTTCTCAAAGTCAGAGCCGGTACGCAGTCCTCTTACGAGCGTGGCNGCTGACACTTCTTTTGCGAAATCAACGGTTAGNCCGGTGTATGTGCGCACTTCAACATTTTTCATATTTGAGATTGACTGGTTGAACAAATCAACTCGCTCTTCTGTTGAGAAAAGCAATCTNTTGGAGGGAGTTGCATANACNCCAACTATGACANNATCAAATAATTTGGCTGCNCTAGCAACTATGTCAAGATGACCATTTGTGACGGGGTCGAAGCTACCGCAATAGGCCGCTGTAACCATAGAAGACTCTCAATCTTAGNTGCTCAGGCGGATGTATTGTGATTGCCTGACNCCCTTNATGCTCACNCGACGTACTCGTGANCACTCAAAATACTTTAACATACAAGCTTCCAGTAAGTAAAGGNGGGAGNTNTNGTTCTGCNAGNCNGTATGTNTGGATTTGNACAGCATATGCTGAGTTCTGATGGTTTGGAGAATTCGTAAGCAGTTGCNTGTANGTATGTGAGTTCTCATGTATTTTGNGTGGAACCNGAATNNCGNATGACAAANCCTACACTGTAAAGAATAATCGTTCCCCCAAGTATCGTGGCATACGTTGGGATTTCGTCAAGAAATATCCATGCCAAAACACTGGCTCCAAGGGGTTCTCCTAAAATNGCGATNGAAATGGGCCCGGGGTGTACGTCCCTCAATAAGCTGTTAATCAGCGAGTGACCNATAAGTTGAGGTATCAGGCCTATCAGTATAAGGAATAAATAGGTGTGTTTGTCGAAACCAGTTAAATCAGTTTGTAAGAATAAGGCCAGTAATAGCAGCATTACACTGCTTAACCCGTACACTCCTGTGATATATATCTGGATGGGTATCATTTTTAGNGCTTTATGTCCNGCTGTTAGATANCCTGCCATACATGCAGCTGCAATAATTGCAAGTCCATCGCCTTGAGAAAAACTTCCAAACATGGATTGTTCATAAACTAGAATGAATGTTCCTGTTGTGCTTANGCAAATACTGATGAAAATGTATCGAGGTGGGAGAGATCTTTGGATCAGCCAATTCAGTAGCGTGACAAAAATTGGACTTGTGGTGACNAGTACTGTGGATTTCGTTATAGATGTTGTTTCAACTGAGCTAATCCATAGCCAGAAGTGTAANGCAAGACATAGAGATGAAATCACGATAAAAAGAACAGAGGTCTGAGATATAGTCCTGATTTTCAGTNGATTCTGCCTCATCAGGTTAATAGGCATGATGCATAAGAATGCTATTGTGAGGCGGTAGATTGATATTGTTAAGCTTGGAGCATGACAGAAGCGAATAAGTATAGAGGATACTGATAAGGCAANCACGCCTATACCAAGACGTAGTGATGTTCCAAATCTCGAGAAATTTGCTTCAATTGAATCAGCCATGTACCGTTGATTATATGTCAAATTGAGGAAGGACACAGTCAACGAAAACGGANAGAGCGGGGTNTANNCCCCGCTCTNTCCGTTTTGAAAGTGAACTANTTANCCNANGCTTCTAGTGCTNTCTGTCGAGCCAGATTTCGTCCAAAGTGTGNCCCCAGTAGTAGTATGAACCCTGGTAGCTACCCTGTCGGAAGTTNTTGACCCATTCCTGAGCGCAATAGCATCGTATGTCTAGAGCNGCTCGAGGCATTTCCATGTGGAAGACCTGATCGTTNATNCGCTCTCTNAGAGGNTNNANNTGNGANAGCATNTCTTCTTCAGTTGTTGCNGCNCGCATCTTNGTNGTCAGGTCGTTNACNAGNGGNTCNTTAATGTTTTCCCTGTTGACAGTACCNTTCNNGTTNTATCGGAAGTACATCATACTNCCNANNCCNGGGAAGGANGCCGCCCANGACCAGAATANACCNGGCANCTCNCCTNNNGCNAGNGGTCCGTTNTANGCNCTGTAGTCCCTGCTGTCGATTTTNGCGTTTATGCCAATCTTCTTCAGGTCCTCGACGACCANTGCTAGCGTGTCAGTGTATGCNGTGGAGTAGGCGTAGTATTCNATNGANTCNTCNATTTCNCCGNATCCNGTNNNNTCCCACANTGNCTNTGCTNNNTCAGGGTNATAGTGCCAGATATACTCTCCGTAGAGGGCATCTAGNTCNNNNTCCCATGNTGGCATTTCATCCATCCAGAAATACCATGATGCTCGTAGTGGCACTGGGGCGTGGTTGTANCCNAATAGNACNTCACCGATGCCNTTNCNNTCTATNGCTAGTGCNGCNGCNCGNCTNGCNTNNACATNNGACCANATNGGNTCNTTTTGCTGGAAGGATATGCAGCATGCGTACGGAGTTGTGCTNGGGTATGCTACAAGTCCAGGTTTATTCTTGAGTAGGGATCCAAATTCTTCAATTCGTCCTGAGGTTGCACCGTATGCGTAGTCTGCTCGGCCTGTCCGAAGCATGGCAACCTTGGTGGATGCGTCAGGAACGATAAGGAATTCAACNCCGTCAATGTATGGCAGTTGNCCACCCTCGTCGTCCTTGAAGTAGTAATTTGGATTTGCAACCATTTTGACCTTGACGCTTTTTTCTGCTGACTCAAGGATGAAGGGACCCGGTCCCACGACTTCTTGGACTTGTCTTTCTGCCTTGAAGATGTGTGGGTTAATGATTGGGTGNTCCTTGATAGCTAAGTTTGGCAAAAGCCACAGTGAAGGCTCGNTGAANTTGAGTACCACTGTGTACTTGTCTGGNGTATCGATACTNTCAATGGTTGCNAAAGCTCCNCTATGGACGCTGTTATCTCGGAGCTGCAGCAGTGACCATTTGACGTCTTCNGCAACGATCTCAGGTCCTAACTGGAAGGGATCATCCATATCACCCCAGTGCATTCCTTCATGTATCTTGAAGGTAGCAGTCATGGAGTCTGCACTGAATTCCCAAGTCTCAGCNAGGCGAGGAATCAATGGTGGGTTTAGTGGGTCTGCATCTGGCCCTGTATCAAATTTTAGCAGCGCCATGTAAACCATGTTGCTGACAACCGCAGTTCCTCCTGCAGCAGTCATGCGAGGATCCCATTTTGAGACGTCCCAGTTTACCGCATTGATGAATGTTCCACCGCGCCTGATTTCCTCATATCGGTAACTGCGATCCCAGGATATTGGTATATACTGGGCCACTTCTTCAATTGACATGAGTGGCATTCTCTCGATGATGTCTTTAGTAATTACCGGACGAGTCTGGAGCTTCTGTGCTCCTTCCTCTTGCGTGCGNCCACTCCCTAAGCCCGTTGCTCCGTAGAGCGTGGTGTCATANTGAGGAGTGGGTGTAGCCGTAGCTTCTGCAGCAGCAGTCGTACTAGTNGTACTCTGAACTGGTGCAGTCGTGGCTACAGGGGCAGCAGTAGTAGTTTCTTCTGCTGCGGAGCAAGCCAGAGCTATCAAGGAGAGAGCCCCGGTCATCACAGCTACGACGAGTAGCTTGTGAAATGCTCGGTACTGTAGGATATTTCGAAGCACAAATCACCTCCGGTGCACGGATTTTTAAGTATCCGGCGAAGAGTAGCACTCAGCTAGAGAGAGTGTCAAATGACGAGGAATATCTGCAAGAAACATTGTTTTCACCGATTAGGCTGAGGGTTTGTTCCTGTATTTAGCAATATTCGTAATAAATGCGAAAGCAAAATGCGATACCAGTAATAAAGAATTGGAATTCTGGGAATCGTTGGGTTTTGCGTTGCTTATGGCGATTCCCGTAAGGTGACTTGTTTTCGCTTGAAGCCTTTATGAGTGGAGGGGTGAACACCGGATGTCAAATTACGGAATCGAAAAGGTTCGCTTTACGAAGCAGCTTTCTCGTTTGAGCTGATTGGCGACGAATTATTACTTATTAGTGGCAATATATCTGAGTTCTTTAATTACATAGGGTGATCTTGTGTGTGAACCTGCCTTCAGTCGGCCGTGGTAGGGGTAAAAAGGAACGGATCAACTGTGCAGTTGATCCGTTCCTTTTTGGTCAAAACCGGTTCTTAATGCTTGCGGTCGAGCCAAATTTGGTCGAGGGTATGACCCCAGTAGTAGTAGCCGCCGGAGTAGCTACCCTGTTGGTAGTTCTTGACCCAACCCTGCATGCAGTAGCAACTGATCTGCAAGGCCGCTCGAGGCATCTCCATGTGGTACACCTGGTCGAGTATTCGCTCTCTCAGAGGCTGAAGCGCAGCGAGCATGTCTTCCTCAGTCGTTGCATCTCGCATTTGGGTCGTGTAGTCGTTCACTATTGGGTCGTTGATGTTCTCCCTGTTGACGGTTCCATTTACGTTGTATCGGAAGTACATCATGCTAGCCANTCCAGGGAAAGACGCTGCCCAAGACCAGAATATGCCGGGTAGCTCACCTGCGGCGAGTGGCCCGTTGTAGGCACTGTAGTCTCTACTGTCGATCTTNGCNTTTATGCCTATTTTCTTCAGNTCTTCAACGACAAGAGCNAGCGTNTCNGTNTANGCAGTNGAGTAGGCNTAGTACTCTATGGATTCNTCNATTTCTCCGAATCCNGTGCTATCCCACAANTGTTGTGCCTTNNCTACGTCATAGTGCCATACATANTCNCCNTANANGGCATCNAGNTCTGANTCCCATGTTGGCATCTCNTCCATGAAGAAGAACCANGATGCTCGTAGTGGGACTGGGGCATGGTTGTAGCCGAATAGNACGTCACCGATGCCTTTNGTGTCAATAGCTAGGGATGCTGCNCTTCGTGCGTCAACATTCGACCATATTGGNTCATTTTGCTGGAAGGATATACAGCAGGCGTAGCCGGTCTGGCTCGGGTACGCTATCATCTCGGGCTGAGATTCAAGCAGCTTACCAAACTCTTCAATTCGNCCAGANGTTGCGCCGTATGCGTAGTCCGTNCGTCCGGTTCGTAGCATAGCCACTTTTGTTGATGCGTCTGGGACGATCANGAATGTAACGCCATCAACGTATGGAAGAGCCCCGCCCTGGTCATCCTTGAAATAGTAGTTTGGATTGGCNTTCATNGTCACCTTGACGCTCTTTTCAGCNNNCTCAAGGATGAACGGACCAGGTCCGACTGCCTCGAAGTTTTGTCGCTCTGCCTTGAAGAGGTGAGGGTTGACTATCGGGTGATCTTTGATNGCCAGATTTGGCAATAACCAGAGTGATGGGGATGTGAAATTCANTACAANNGTGTATTTATCAGGCGTNTCGATACTCTCAATGGTGTTGAATGCCCCACTATGAACGCTNNTNTCNCGGAGCTGNAGNAGTGACCATTTGATATCTTCAGCTACGATTTCNGGTCCTTTTTGGTAAGGGTCGTCNATGTCTCCCCAATACATTCCCTGATGTAGGTTAAATGTTGCCTGCATCGAGTCACCACTGAATTCCCAACTCTCTGCAAGTCTCGGGACGAGTGGTGGGTTGACGGGGTCTTCACCGACGCCAGTTTTGAATTTCAGAAGGGCCATGTAGACCATGTTGCCGACAGCCATGGTTCCGCCAGCAGCGGTCATTCGGGGATCCCATTTCGAAACGTCCCAGTTAACCGCGTTGATGAACGTTCCGCCCCGTTTGATGTCTTCGTAACGGTAGGTCTTCTCCCAAGTTTGGGGAATCCATTTAGTTACTTCATCGATTTGCATCAGCGGCATGCGGTCGATGACGTCTTGAGTTATCACTGGCCGAGAGCTGATTAGGTCCTGTGCTTCATCTTGTTCTCGCTTGTAATAAGTTGATCCATACAGCGTTGTATCGTAAGCCGGAGTAGGGGTCGCAGTTGGATCAGGCGCTGCATCAGAGCCTGTTGTTACGGGAGCTGATGTGGCGGTTGGAGCCGCAGCTGCCGCTGGCGTGTCTTCCTCTGCCGCTGAGCAGCTTATAGCGATCGCTACCAGCATCGTTAGCAGCAAGGATATAACTGCGGTTCTACTGAACCAGGATCTACTTAGGCTAGNACTATGGTCCATATCGCACCTCACAAGTAGTNTATTTCCGTGCCTCAAGGCGTGTGTTNCGATTCCCTGTTTATCTTTGTCACGTCAACATCGCACNTTCTTCTGAAAGCGCTGNTACGCAGAGTAGCACCGTGAGNCGCTTGTGTCAACAGAAACTTTTAATGAAAGATTGTATTGTAACGGGATGGTGTTGTCTTTACTGAAAAACGTACGAAATCCGTTNNCNTGGTGCGTGAACNGATGATTGCTGTGCGGGGANGACTGAAAATGGTTTGAATGTAGGCATAAATTACTGAGAAAGCAGGGCAAGGGGATTTTACGAATTGCGATATCTCAATATCCATTTAAACGAAAATGGCTGCAGGGAGCCCGGCGGATATCNGNATAAAATTATCNTGCGGTGANCATTGAATTAATTCGGCATTTATCNATGCGTTCAACTTGGTTCGATTAATTCAGCTGTGGTACCAGCCTTACGGATGCTGCTGAAATCATTGGATACTGGGGCGAANTTAGTCTCCAAAATTCTTCTTAGGCCTGAAATATATTCCCNAGCGCTGTAACATAGCGTCGACTCGTTCGTCGGGTATTGCAGTTAATTCGGTCAGGAAGCCTGCAAGAGCATGGCTTGAAAGTCTGTCCGATGCGCATACCCAGGAAGCCTCGGCAGGTATGCTATACAAGACTCCTCCTTGGTGGGGGCAGTCTAAGATTACCTTGCTTCCTTCAGATTCGGATTGTATTGTGAACCCGTGATGGTTTTCTGAATCCATTGGTTTGGCTCCTTTGCACATTATTCAGAGTAGAAATCGCCGCTTTTCCCACCGGTTTTACTGACAAGCCTGACAGAATTTATAGTCATAGNTCGATCTACTGCTTTTGCCATGTCGTAGACGGTGAGCGCTGCAGTTGATACNGCGACCAAAACTTCCATTTCTATCCCAGTTCTAGAATTNGTCTTTCCTGTTCCAGTTATNTCGACCGAGGAATTGGTATGGTTAAGGGNAAGTTCCACAGTGATTTGGTCTATAGGGATTGGGTGGCATAGGGGGATTAGCTGAGGCGTTAGCTTGGCTCCCATTATTCCGGCTATTCGCGCAACGCCCAGGGCATCGCCTTTTTTTAATTCGTTGGCTTCTATAAGGGCCAACGTCGAAGGTTGCATNATTATAGAGGCTTTTGCAGTNGCTTCTCNTGNNGTAATTCCCTTNGAGCCCACGTCCACCATGGAAGCNTTTCCTGATGCGTCTGTNTGNGTCAGTGCTTGATTGATNNTNCTTTCGCTNATAGCGTTAGATTCTGATTGTGCCACGTCATTTGCCTCCTCGTTTTCTGGGTGTCCGCTATGGCCTTTTACCCATTCCCACTGAATATCNAGAGTCGNGGTCAGNTTATCTAGGGATTCCCAGAGNTCGTGGTTGATTTTTCGTTTCCATCCTGCTGTCATTGTGTTAACTAGGTACGAGCTGTCACTTGTTAATACGGCTTTACTATGGGGCGGTAAGCTTTGCAGTCCTCTAATTGCCGCTATCAATTCCATTCGGTTGTTCGTGGTNTGCGCTTCGTTACCGGAGAGGACNGTTTTGCNTCCCNCNGCATCAACGATAACNGCGGCCCAACCGCCAGGACCAGGNTTTCCCTTACAGGCTCCATCTGTGAATAATTTGTAGGACTCTACCATGNTATATTCAATGCCTCCAAATTATGATTGTGGGTCTCTCGCGTTGCTGATTAATGTGGCCAGACCCATAAGTAGCGTAGACGGGATCATGAGCCACCCTCCAAACGAAAGCCCTATTATACTCCCTAGCATTAAACAACTGGAAAANGCNCCGGTTAGGAGTACTGTTCTCCGNGAGTCAGATATAGCGTTTCGGAAGGTNGAAATCACGCNTCCAGCTAGGAAAAGTGATAAAGCAGTGAATACNGTCGCACTTCCGTATGCCATAAGAAGAGTTTTGTCCTCTCCTGAGGTTTCAATTTCTCGGGCTATAGCAACCAAAACGTTGGTAAATTGCCATCGGACAAGAAAGAACCCTAGGATGGCAGCTAGTGTTGCTGTGAATAGNTGGAAGAGCCTACCTCTATTCGATGCTATTTGTGTGTATATGGANGTATTAATGAAAGTNGCAATTACTAGAAGCATGAGTGGCGGTAAATACCAAATTTCTCCAGGTATAACTGCACCAAGGAGTAGCATTACGTANGTCAATGGAACTAACCATATAAGTGGAACGAGTAGTAGCAGTGATTTTCTGGAGGATAGCTGTAGTGCGATTGCGCCAACNAGAGAAGCCACAGCTAGNCCCANTTGGATNGTACCTTGTGNTGATTGACTATTGATATTAGTGGTGAAAGACTCACCACCNGCTGAATCGTAGAGCCTAAGGGCTGCTATANCGACTATCGTCCAGATTGCTGCTACTGATGAGAAAGCTGTTACTAATCNTGGTCTCACAATATTTTCCGTGGTTATGGCGTGATTGCGGAGGTTAGGTAGTCAACACCGCGCCCTAGTGGTTTATNTAGGAGGTTTTTAGTCGGCAAGACGGAAAGATATTATCCGCCTATATGATACATCTCGACTTTGGGCCTCGTCGTTTTATNTGAAATACTGGCTCTTANTTGGGAATANTGATCTGTCCTATTTGTCCATATATCCCTAATGAGTGATTCAATTGAGGANTCGGTCTGACCGTCTCGTAGAGCATCACGAATGTTGAATCCCTTGTCACTGAATAAACAGGTGTAGAAATGGCCATCAGGAGAAAGGCGCATTCGAGTGCAGGTCGAGCAAAACGGTTGTGTAACGGATGGTATAATCCCGAACTCTCCAGATCCGTCTGTGAAGCGATATCGTAGAGCTACCTCACCTGAATAATTTGCCGTAACCGGCTCTATCGGGTGCTCTTTNCCGACTATATTCACNATTTCATTTGCGGGGACCACCTGTTCAAGATCCCATCCGTTTAGTGTGCCGACATCCATAAATTCAATAAACCGTACTATGTGGCCTTTAGTTTTAAAATGATTAACTAGGTCGACGATGGAGTGGTCATTTACAGACCGCTGGATGACTGCGTTGATTTTGATGGGATTCAGCCCGGCACGCTCTGCCGCCTCTATACCTGACAATACTTGATCTGTGCTGAATCCCCGTCCGTTCATCTGTTGAAATACTGCGTTGTCTAAACTGTCCATACTAATGGTGATACGATTAAGTCCTGCTTCTTTGAGTTNCTCNGCATGCTTATCTAGTAGAAACCCGTTGGTAGTAAGAGCTAAATCCTCNATCCCTGATACCTCGGAAAGCATTTTTACCAGTTCAGGCAACCCTGTTCTAAGTAGAGGCTCACCNCCGGTTAGCCGGATCTTGGTGACGCCGAGATTTGCAAATATNCGTGCTAGTCTCGTTATTTCTTCAAAGCTTAGTAGTTCCTTTCTNGGCAGAAACTGATACCGCTCACCAAAGATCTCTGCGGGCATGCAGTATGGACAACGGAAGTTACAACGATCCGTGACGGATATTCGCAAATCTTTTAGTGGTCGCGAGAACGTATCGAGGGTACTCATTTGTAAACCCGTGCTTTCAATTGATTNGTTTCTTATTGTTTAATGCCAGTGCTGCTGCATGTATTGCNGCGCTGCGATGGCTGATTGAGTTTTTTTCCTTCNCGGTTAGTTCAGCTAGAGTTTTGTNTAGTTGGGGTATGAGAAATATGGGATCGTAGCCGAANCCGTTNTCNCCACGGGGNATTTCTGCTATTTCACCAGTGCATNTTCCATTGTATAACTCTATNGCATGTTCTGGGAATGCCAGNGCTATCACGCACCTGAATTGTGCACCCCTATTTGCATTGCCGGACCGATNCAGNTTATGGAGTANCAGTTGCACCCTATCCTCGTCGCTAGAGGCCTGCGGACTCCCATAGCGGGCAGAATACACGCCGGGTTCNCCGTTGAGTGCTTCAACCTCCAATCCGGAATCGTCAGCTAGAGTGGGCATNCCACTTAGCNGAAGGTACCCCTCTGCTTTTAGACGGGCGTTCTGCTCAAAAGTGGTTCCGACCTCTTCNATTTCTTCAGTAATCCCCATATNTGCTAGCGAGATCAAATTGAAGCCAGTGNATTGCAGTAGTGATTNCAACTCTTTGAATTTATTAGTGTTGTGAGTTGCTATAAGTAATTCACTCATTATAGATGGCTTTCGACCGGTTATATTTACGCTATTTAGCGTATTGACCTTTTCTAGCTGCGGAGGTCATTTGCGCCCTGCTATAGAATGCGGATGCGGCTGCTCCAAGGTTTGATGGCTTTCCTCCCCATGCTTGCAATGGGGAGGCTTGTAAGCCTCTTCCGTAGGAGAAGCTCAACTCCCAAGGTTGAGCGATATTATTGGCAAGTTTGTTAATGGCGTCAAGGTTGATAGTAGCTTCTTCATCGCTTTGTCCACCAGATAGGAAAACAATACCTGGTACGGCAGCAGGTACGGTTCTGCGAAAGCATTGAATAGTCTTTTCGGCTACTTCCTCTGGGTTAGCTCGGTTTGTCGCATCCTTACCAGATATAACCATGTTGGGTTTTAGGAGTGAGCCTTCAAGGAATACACCTTGCAATCGAAGTTGATGGAAGACTTCGTGTAAGGTGTATTCGGTTACTTCTAAGCATTCATCNATACTNTGGGTTCCATCCATTAATACTTCCGGTTCCACTATTGGAACAAGACCTGCTTCCTGACTAAGGGATGCATATCGAGCCAGTAGATGGGCATTCACTTCAACGCAGTACCTACTTGGGAGGGATGATCCGATATTGATTACTGCTCGCCATTTAGTGAAACGGGCACCGAGGCTATAATACTCATTGAGCCTGTCACGCAATCCATCTAGNCCATCAGTGACGAGTTCATNGGGGGAGCCTGGAAGNGGACCTGTCCCCTTATCAACCTTGATGCCAGGGATAATGTTTTGGTTGGTTAGTATGTCCACCAATGGCGTTTGATCTATTAAACTCTTTTGGCGAATTGTTTCGTCGTAAAGTATNACCCCACTNATGAATTCGTTTGATCCTTCGGTTCGAAAAAGAGTTTCGCGGTAGGTGATTCGGTTTTCCTCTGTTGAGTCTGCTCCAATGCTGTCGAATCGTCTCTTNATGGTGCCTGAACTTTCGTCAGCGGCTAATATCCCTTTTCCNGGCGCCACAAGGGCAGTAGCTGTNAAGGCTAATTCCGATTTATTCATATAAGTCCTCCTAGATGTGGCGTGATTTGATCATTGAGTAGTTATCGTTGAAGCAACTTCGTCAACTACTGTTGCATTTCCAATTATGAGGGGGGTTCGTTGATGCAGTGTTTCGGGGATCACGTCCAAGATTCTTGTGGTGCCCGATGAAGCCGCTCCTCCTGCCTGTTCNACTATATATCCGAGTGGGTTGGCTTCGTACATCAGTCTTAATTTACCATGAGGGGTTTCCTTGTCTCCCGGATAGAGAAATACACCCCCCTTAAGCAAATTTCTATGGAAATCTGCAACCAGTGANCCTACATAACGTAGTGAGTAGGTATCACGAAGTTTAGTGATTGCGGTTTNTGTTGAAAGAGGAAGTTTTTTGAAATTNCCTTCGTTTAGGCTGTAGTAAGGGCACTTGTCCGGCAGGACTATATCAGGATGTGTTAGNANAAATTCTTGAGANNCTGNGTCCAAGGTAAACCCTTGNACACTTCCCTTAGTTGCTATGACAAACATGGTGGTGGATCCATAAACAGCATACGCTGCTGCGATTTGCTGGTTGCCAGGTCTAAACATAATATTCTCTGAAAGGTGTTCATCNGAGTTTCGACGCCATATGCCGAATATTGAACCGATACTAATTGCGACATCGATGTTGGAGGATCCGTCTAATGGATCCATTTGTACTAANTACGCCTTTTCTTGCTCATCCCCTACTTTAACCATTCCCTCAATTTCTTCGCANCCTATTGCAGCGACTCTGCCACTTTTGGTGAGAANGTCCACGAAAGTATCTGAGGCAGCTTGGTCNAGTATTTGTACTGTTTCACCTTGGACATTCACCTGACCGGTTGTTCCAATAACATTTGCCAGAGTGGCAGATTGAACTTTTCCTTGAATGATCTGAGCTCCANTTGCGAGACTGGCGATCACAGAGGAGAGCCCTTCAAGTGTNGGATTATTATCCCAATTAGTAGTCATGTAGTCCACTAGAGTTNGGGGAGTANCTTCAGCCAATGCTTTTACCTCCGGTGTNGGCNNGATTTAGGNTTAGTTGGTATTGTAGTTACTATGTATTGGNTTCATTGTAATNGGGTAGGAAACCNTGAGCAATAGCNGATTGCTGAGAAATGGCGCATTGTGGGTATNAGAAAGGCGTGAATGANTGAAGGGAATCCNCTCAGTCAGAGCCAGTGAAATTTAACTTCTTCGNGAAGCCCGTCCTCTTGNTTGGCTAAGTGACCCTGATAGGTTGTCTAGGTAGACTGTGTTCGAGGGGCTNCTCTTCATACTTTCGAGCACCCGCTCGGTTCCCTCGATTGGGTTGCCTGAGTCATTTGAGACAGCACTGAACATTCGACGGAACAACCAGATTTTAGCCAATGTNTCCTCTGAGAAGAGCAGTTCTTCTCGTCGCGTACCGCTTCGTAGGATGTCGATTGCTGGGAATATCCGTCGTTCTGCGAGCTTGCGATCGAGGTGCAATTCCATGTTTCCTGTACCCTTAAACTCTTCGTAAATAACGTCATCCATTCGACTTCCAGTGTCAATGAGGCAAGTAGCGAGTACGGTTAAACTACCTCCATCTTCNCANTTTCTTGCGGCACCGAGGAATCGTTTAGGTGGGTAGAGNGCTTGAGGATCGATACCTCCTGTTAGGGTTCNCCCACTAGCAGGGAGCGCAAGGTTATGGGCCCTGGTTAGTCGTGTCAAGCTGTCCAGAAGNATCAGGACATCTTTGCCACCTTCAACTAGTCGTCGCGCCCGNTCTAATGCAAGGTCCGCAACTCTTACATGATCTTCAACNGGTTCATCAAATGTAGAACTATAAACTTCTCCGTCAATAGATCGCCTCATATCAGTGACTTCCTCTGGNCGTTCNCCAATAAGCACGACCATAACGTGTATATCAGGGTGCTTATGACTTGTGGAATTGGCAATTTGCTTCAGTATCAAGGTTTTTCCAGCCTTTGGCGGGGATACTATTAACCCTCTTTGCCCTCTGCCAACTGGTGCCACTAAGTCGATGACCCTAGGTGTGAGATTGTCTTGGGTGACTTCTAGATCGATCATTTCTTCCGGGAAAATGGGAGTTAGGGTATCAAAATTCGGGCGTTTCCTTGTCGTTTCTGGATTAAGCTCATTAACGGTTTCAACTCGTATGAGACCAAAATAGCGCTCACCTTCCTTAGGGGCTCTGACATGACCAGATACGTGATCTCCAGTGCGAAGACCGAACCGCCGTATTTGCGATTGAGATACGTATACATCTCCTTGCCCTTGCCTGAATTCGTTTTGGCGNAGGATNCCGTAACCACCGTTGACTATTTCAAGGACTCCGCTCCCAGTCAATTGCCCTTGCTTGTCTGCGTGGGTTCTCAAAATAGTTAAGACCAACTCGGACCGATCGAGATTATCGGTGTCTTTGACCTCTAATTCCTGCGCTATAGTGAGTAGTTCTTCAGTTGTTAGCTTTTCAAGCGCAGTCATAGCGAGTGTGGTATCTGTCATTATTGTCTCCTTGGNAGTCTTTGTATTGANGATAGATGGNTCAGTGAATTTTTCGTGTAGGGAGTGGGNCCAGNGCTTTCTGCGGCACTCCTAGTGCCNCAAGGNCTANCTCGCCGTAGTTTANTGGGGTTTGTGGTGATTGCTACTAGATACTCTACANTCAGTCAATTTTAGTCGGGCACCNATANCNGTATATGATCCCCTAGAGAGATGCTTGCATCCAGTCTTTAGTGAATCGTTCCATTCCACTGTCGG
Source organism: Chloroflexota bacterium (assembly GCA_002717565.1). Lineage (GTDB taxonomy): Bacteria > Chloroflexota > Dehalococcoidia > Lucifugimonadales. Next base: position 52,448 of record PBAZ01000001.1, on the reverse strand, counting down.
TTAGGGAATGATTCATCATTTGCATCAGGACTTTGTATGGGATGGTGGCGATATTGGCTCCAGCTTGTGCCGCCATGACGCAGTGTAACGGATGTCGTATNCTCGCTGCAAGTACTGATGTTTGGATGTTATGTTTTTTGAAGATGTCTGCGATCAGTTTNACTAGGTCCATNCCGTCTTGNCCCTCGTCATCCAATCTCCCTACAAAGGGACTCACGAAGGATGCACCAGCTTGCGCTCCTAGTAGCGCTTGGTTNGCTGAGAAGCATAGAGTCTGATTGACCGCTATGCCATCCCGGGACATCGCAGCCATGGCTTCAAATCCACTAGGGGTGCTTGGCAGTTTTACTACTACGTTTTTGGCCCATGTAGCGAATTCTCGTCCCTGCTTGATCATTTCTGCAGGGTCGTCACTTACTACCTCAACAGACACAGGACCATCCACCATGTCAGTCACCTGTTTCACGCAAGTTCGGTAATCTTCCAAGTCAGCAATGCCTTCTTTCGCTGCAAGGCTGGGATTGGTAGTTACGCCCTGAATGAGACCAAGGCGGCTAGCATGTTTAATTTCCTCAATATTTGCTGTATCTAGGAATATCTTCATGCTCGTTGCCCCATGCTAACATAGCGTATCAACTTAGTCCATCTCGAAAAATACACTGAAATANTCCAAAGTAATGGCGTAAATATTGTCAACGTATGGGGAAGGGTTGCTGTGTACCTTCGTGTACTACTTGNAANGCAACGCTGAGGAACTCTCTGAACAGTGGATGAGGAACATTAGGGCGCGANCGAAATTCTGGATGAAACTGTGATCCTACCATGAAGGGATGATTTACTATTTCTCCGATTTCAACTAGCGTACCGTCAGGGGATACTCCTGAAGCTAGCAGGCCGTGGCTTTCTAATGATTCCCTGTAACTATTGTTGACCTCGAATCTGTGACGATGTCTTTCTTCTACAACTGAAGAACCATATGCTGCCTGAGCNTTGGTGTTNGTTTGTAATTCGCAAGGGTAAGCACCCAAGCGCATCGTGCCTCCCATATCGGTAATCTCATGTTGGTCAGGCAATAAGTCAATTACCGGGTCAGGAGTGGACGGAGCGAATTCGGTGGAATTTGCTTGTCTTAGTCCCAATACTGACCGGGCGAATTCTACCACCATTATNTGCATTCCCAAGCATAATCCTAGATAGGGAATCATGTTTTCTCGTGCGTACGTTGCTGCTTGTATCATCCCATCGATGCCTCGCGGACCAAATCCACCNGGGACGATAATGCCACTAGCCTTACTNAGCAGAGCATTTGCTCCATCTGTTTCAATATCTTCAGACGGTATCCACTCAATTTGCACGTCACGCCGGTGATGAAGACCAGCATGTAGGATTGCCTCTTTGACCGAGAGATAGGCATCAGGTAAGTCAGCGTATTTCCCAACCACTGCTATAAGTACAGGCTCCGAAGGGGTTTTTGCCGTTTCGACAAGGATTTTCCACTCTTTCAATCGGTCTTGCTTGAATGGTAGATCAAGNCTTTCTGAGAGAAGTTCGCCTAGTCCTTGTTCCTCTAGTATTAGTGGNACTTCGTATATAGTGTCCACGGTTGGCATTGCTACTACTGCAGATGGCTCGACATCGCAGAAGAAAGCAATTTTTTCCTTTATAGATTCGCTTACCTCTTTGTCACTTCTACAAATGATTGCGTCAGGTTGTATACCCATACCGCGAAGTTCTCGAACACTTTGTTGGGTTGGTTTTGTTTTGATTTCTCCTGTTGCGCTGATATCNGGCAGAAGCGTTACGTGGATGTAGAATACGTTGTCCCGTCCAACATCTTTACGCATTTGCCGTATGGCTTCAATAAATGGCTGTCCTTCGATGTCACCAACCGTTCCCCCTACTTCAACCACCACTACGTCGATTTCTTGTTCTTTCGTCAGAGCCTTGATTCTTTCCTTGATAGCGTCCGTAACGTGAGGGACTATCTGTATGGTTCCTCCNAGAAACTCTCCTCGACGTTCCTTAGCGATCACTTCACTGTATATTTGGCCAGCGGTTACATTGGAGGCTCGGGTAAGATCTATATTAACGAANCGTTCATAGTGCCCAAGATCGAGATCTGTTTCCCCCCCATCATGTGTTACGAATACTTCGCCATGTTGGTACGGAGACATAGTCCCAGGATCAACGTTAAGGTAGGGATCTAGTTTTTGNAGGGAAACNGTGAGACCTTGACTCTTGAGCAATTGTCCAATTGATGCGACACTGATTCCCTTACCTATACCACTGATCACTCCCCCTGTGACGAATATATATTTCGTCTGCGTTGACAATATATGCCTCTCTGGGATTGGGTATCGCTGGTTCGTCGNCATTGTGGCTGTGCCGTCACCCTGAATATATATAACATTCTAAGAATTACCAATTACGTGGTCAAGCAAACTAAAGGGCAAATTACTTGATTAATGTTTTTGATTTAGTCATTTCACAGTACTGAGNACTGATAACCTATTTCAATANCCTGATTGCGGTGCACATACTCATTTCAGGTTGATGAAATTGAGATTAGATTAGCAACGAGGTAGTATAATCTAGGTGCTGACTATCTGGTATGTTGGTAAATTCGTTACTGGGTGAATGTGATTATGAGTGGCAGAACAAGAGTTGTNATTACAGGTATGGGTGTTGTTGCCCCACTTGGCGGGGATAGCGTAAAAGGTTATTGGGAGGCACTAAAGGCTGGTAAATCAGGNATCGGNCCTATGACACAGGCGAGTATAGGTGCTTTCCCTTGCACAGTTGCTGGTGAAGTAACGGATTTTGACCCTGACAAATATATCAACCCTCGAGAATCAAGACGAATGGCTCGGTTTACTCAATTGCCAATTGCTGCCGCGCAACAAGCTATTGAGCACGCCGATCTTAATCTNTCATTGGAGGACACTGAGAGAATAGGCGTTTTGCTAGGGAATGGGAATGGTGGATTCCCNACCACTCAGGAGACAGCAAAGGTTGTTTTTGACAAAGGACCTATGCGGGTCAGTCCATACTTTATACCGATGATTTTGCCTAATATGGCTGCCGGNACNGTNAGTAGGATTTTTGGGTTAAAGGGGTATAGCAATACAGTNATCACTGCCTGTGCAGCAGGNACTCAAGCAATNGGAGAGGCTGCGGAGGTTATCCGCAGAGGTGCAGCTGACGTTATGGTTACCGGTGGCACTGAATCAGGAATCTGNGACNTAGGGTTAGCTGGNTTTTCGACGATGAGAGCACTAACAGGCTGGGAAGGTACTCCGGAGACTGCCTCTAAACCNTTTGATCAACGGAGAGATGGATTTGTTCCTGCTGAAGGATCAGGNATTTTGATTTTNGAAAGTTTGGAACATGCAATAACACGAGGAGCAACTCCTTTAGCTGAAGTAGTNGGATACGGCGTTACGTCAGATGCATATCATCCCGTTCAGCCTGAAGAGACAGGNAGCGGTGCTGCCAGGGCTATTTTATTAAGTTTAGAAAGTGCGGGCCTAGCCCCTGAGAATATCGATTATATAAATGCTCATGGGACATCGACTCCTTTGAACGATGCAGCAGAGACACTTGCNATAAAGAAGGCTTTCGGTGAGGCGGCGTACAACATTCCAATTAGCTCAACAAAATCTATGATTGGCCATACCTTAGGGGCTGCAGGAGCAGTGGAGGCNGTTGCTTGTGTGAATTCAATNATGGAAGGTATCATTCANCCTACAATAAATCTTNCAGAACCGGATCCAGAGTGCGATCTAGACTATGTGCCTAACGTTGCGAGGGAAAAACAACTGNAATACGTGCTCTCAAACAGTTTCGGTTTCGGTGGCCAGAATGCTTGTATCATACTCGGGGCATTTCAAGAGTGAGTATAGTTCCGGNAAAAGGTAGCAGGAAGNTCCTCATAAGCGGTTTTGTGCGCNATGCGCTCTTCTGTTAGAATGTNTTTTCGGTTTTTGTTTCCGCTATGGGCGGTTAGCTCAGTTGGTTAGAGCGCAGTCCTGATAAGACTGAGGTCGGAGGTTCGAATCCTCCACCGCCCACCAGATATGCTCGTNGGATNGGGATAAATTTAGNGTACTCCTATCCTAGGTCATTTTCGAAATTCACCAAAGCTTGCACTTGCACTTTTCTGAGAGCAATTCCCCAACGTTGTTTTCGAATGATGGCTAGGGATTCATTCAATGTATTCCCCTGCNTCATTAATACACAGCAGGTCAGGGCTACACTGCGTCCGACNCCTTCTTGGCAGTGTATTAAGACTTTTGATATCGANTCAGTAGTCTCCAACCTTGATAAGACCCAGTCGCTNCCTTCCTGNAGCTCCTGCTGGGANGGTGCATGGTAATTCTTTACGGGGATATGGTGGAATTCAATGCCCAGACTGGCCAGAGAGGAGGCATCGTCAACCCCTTCCTCTCGGAGGTCCACCACTGCCTTTATGCCTGCAAGCATTAATTTGGTGTATTCGCTAGTAGGAATTGATCCTGAAATGGCGATACTGTCTGTTATCCATGAAAGGTCCAATATCGGCTTTCCACGCGATGCGATATATCTGGGCCAGATCACAATCAGTCTACGACTAGGCAACTAANTCCTCCGAATATTGCAATTATAGNGGTGTACCATATNTTTGTTCTTCGAAAATTGTGANTAGGAACTGGTTGGCTCCACCATCTTTATGGGATCCANGATTTTTTCCAGATCATCTGCTGAAAGGGAAGTNTGTTCTGTGGCAATTTCCCTAATTGTTTTGCCAGTCTTCGCAGCCTCTTTTGCTATAGNTGCAGCNGCGTCATAACCAATAGCAGGNGCTAGGGCAGTCCCNAGCATTAATCCTTGCTCTACCAGTGANGCGGCTCGACTNGTCGCTTCTATACCATCAATACANTGCACAGTGAAATTGTCTGCTGATCTACTCATTAATTCAATGGACTGAAGTAGATTATACGCTGCANCTGGCATCATCATGTTGAGTTCAAAATAGCCGCCTTGGCCTGCTAAGGAAATGGTTGTATCGTTTCCTATAATCTGNGCNGTAACCTGGATCAGGGATTCTGCTATAACTGGATTCACTTTTCCAGGCATAATTGAGCTGCCTGGCTGTACTTCAGGCAAAGAAATTTCGCCCAACCCTGCTCGGGGTCCNGAACCAAGCCATCGGATATCGTTAGCAATTTTATATAGGCTTATCGCAACAGTACGAAGGGACCCGCTAGTTTCTACCANTCCGTCAAGTGAATTCTGGGCTTGGAAGTGATTTGATGTTTCCCTCACTGTGATCTTGAGATCCTTTGATATCAGGGAGCAAATTCGTGAAGCAAATTCTGGGTGGGTNTTTATACCTGTTCCNACTGCAGTTCCNCCTATAGCTAANTCGGATAGTTCATGTTCGGCACGTTTCAATCGAGNAATGCCTCGTTCTATTTGCCCNGCGTATCCAAGGAATACCTGTCCTAGCCGTATTGGAGTAGCGTCTTGCAAGTGAGTTCTTCCAGTTTTCACAATATCCCAAAACTGTACGGATTTTGTTTGAAGGCTTTGATGTAACTTTTCGAGTGCNGGTATCAGGTCTTGGGTGATCGCAANTAGNGCGGCTATATGAGCAGCAGAAGGGATCACGTCGTTTGANGATTGCCCCATATTTACGTGATCATTTGGATGAATTCTTTTGGAATCTCTGGATCCAGAAAGAATTTCGTTNGCACGATTTGCGATTACTTCATTAGCATTGGTGTTNGTAGAGGTCCCTGAGCCTGTTTGGAAAACGTCAACTACGAATTGATTTTGGAATTTCCCCTGGGCAACCTCTGAAGCTGCCTCAATGATTGCATTAGCAAGATCTGGGTCCAACCGATTCAAATCTCTGTTCACTATGGCAGCATTCCCTTTTATGTTTGAGAGAGCCTGTATAAAATAAGGCTGCAGGCGAAGTTCACTGATCGGGAAATTTAGTGCAGCCCTCATAGTAGAAGCTCCGTAATAGGCTTCAAGNGGAACCTCCATGTTCCCCATAGAGTCTGATTCAATGCGAGTTTGTTTATTTTGGGTCATTGGGTTCTATCCTCCTTTAATCAGGTAGCGGAATATTCATTATTGAGCTACATTCTGGGATATGTCTTGATTTCAGCNGTTTCTACGCCAGTTTGAATCAAAGATTCTACGTCGAATTCTTGCTCGATAGCACTCAGTTGTTCGGGGGTTGATCGGGTAACTGGATTCCTTGGCACGAAAAGGGTGCAGCAGTCTTCGTCAGGCTCAATAGATATATCATATGTTCCAATTGTTTGTGACTCTTCTATAATTTCGTTCTTAGTCATGCCAATTAATGGGCGAAGAATTGGCATAGTTGCGGCATCCCCTACAGTAGCAAGATTCTCTAGTGTTTGTGATGCGACTTGTCCGAGGCTATCACCAGTAACGAGTCCGAAAGCACGTTCTTTTCTTGCTATAGATTCAGCTATTCGTACCATCATTCTACGGTATGCGATTACGCGGAACCTAGGATTTACAGANANAGCTATCGATTGCTGCAATGAGGCGAATGGTATTAGNTATAAACGACTGTTTGCCTGATACCGCGATAGAATATGAAGCATAGCGTCAACTTTGTCTCTNGATACACCCCATAATAACGGGAATGCGTGGAAGTGTACAAACACTACTTGGGCACCGCGTTTCATCATTCGGAAGGCNGCCACCGGAGAATCAATNCCCCCTGACATTAAGCACACTAACTTACCGCTTACCCCGGGGGGTAGTCCTCCGAGTCCCGTGATTTGATCGAAATATAGGTAAGCTTCTCCCGGCACAATTTCTANCGTGATAGTGAGCTCGGCGTGCTTAAGGTCCACTGGCAAATTGGTTATTCCTTGAACAAATGCTCCTAAGGCAATTTCAATGTCTTTGGATTTCATCGGAAATGCCTTATCAGGTCTAGCTACCCTTATTCGGAAATTCGCCACNTTTAGGTAAGNGTTTATCTCGTTCGCTATAGCGGCTTTTATTGCNTCAAGGTCTGCAGGTAGGCGTGTGGCAAGAGAAAATTTTTCAATTCCAAATATACGACCCANATGGGAGGAGACCTCTGACCATTTATAGTTCTCNGNGAGNTCAACTATTATTCGGGAATTAAGATGCTTCACTGCTGTGATCCCCGCACCCTCTGGAGTCGCACGCAAGGCCTGNAATAGAGCCCTAGTAAACATTGGTCGATTTTTGCCCTTCAAGGCAATCTCTTGGTATTTTGCTATAGCAATTTTTTCCATTTGCAATTCTCTTCAGTTCTANTGTGCAGTAAGTTGTTTAATGAATTTGANCATTTCCTAGTTTTGGATAGTATCAAAAAAATTAGTTGTTTGGGGAAAATCAATGGANGCTATAANGATGTCTGCTTCGTTCAGGGTGGTAAGTATACNTCATAGGTTCCGAATTAACCAANGGNCAATAAAANGTACTACTGATTGAATTGCCACGATGGTATTGTTGCNGCCGGGATTGANTAGCAAGCTAGTNGACACATAANCGGGGGGATATAGNGNCTAGATCGGTGTATCCCTATCTCTAGATTCGATTGAAGTTGAATATCGGTCTAGGAGGTGATTTCGTGTAGCTATTGATTCTGGTGCGATAAGCTGGTTAAGTTCAAGGCGCATAGCTATTTCGTGGTGAATAAACACGAATAGTGCTTTATCTAGATCTTGTTCAGATGCTCTATTAACTTTATGGATGAACGGGTATCGCTGAGATTTATGAGGATCAAGTTTATCAGCCAAGAAAATCACTTTCGCGATTTGGCTCATTGTGGAATTAGCTACGGAGTGGTCCCGAATGGCATCTATAACCTCTGTCACTGCTAGGGCATGACCTGAGGCGCGAATCCACTGTGCTGCCACAGNNCCGTGTAGCAGCATGGGTAANTGCTTATGAAATTCGTCGATAGGAATACTGAATTTCTTGCATTCATCNAGTAGTACGTGTTCTGGGGTGATTCGAGCTAGGTCATGATATCTAGCAGCAAAAGTGACTTTATCAATGTCAAGACNATGTATTGTGCTCAGTTTAATGGCAATTTCGACTACCCTATCGATATGTTGNCTAAGAGANAAGGGTAGATGATTGTACATTTGCTCGATGTTCATTAGCAGAATCCCTTAGCCTATAGGTCCGAGAGCTTTCCCCCCGATCAGGTGNATGTGTAGATGGNCTACCTGTTGTCCTGAATCAGNCCCTTGGTTTATTGTCAGGCGATAGCCAGTCATGTCTATCTGCAATNTTTTGGCCAGATTACCAGCTATTGACACTAGNCGAGCAACTGTAGCTTCCGACCCGGGTTGTCCAATGCGGGTATCGTGANTTTTAGGAATAATCAAGGCATGTGCAGGTGCTACGGGAGAGATATCGTTAATCGCGAAGGCTAGATTGTCGTTATGCAAGAATTCTGTGGCAGTTAAAGTTTCTTGCAGAGAGCAAAATATGCACTTGATATTGTTATCAAAATTAGACATTAGGTTCCTTTGAGACACACTGCGGANACCCTCTCATTAGCTTGTGTTCATGATATAGTAAGTGTGAAGTCTTGTGTACTCTGTGCACGATATGAGGTGTGGTTTTGCAAGACGCCATTAGTAGGNTAAACGAACTNATTCATAAGGTTGATCGGTTGGGGGTGTATCTTTGACGTATCCGATAAACGTGAACAAATAGTTGCCCTTGAGAANCAGGCNGCAAATCCACAGATGTGGGAAGATCCNATAGGGGCTCAAGACACGATGCGCCGGTTATCGCGAGTTAAGACTCANGTTCAGGCNTGGGATTCGGTGCATTTGCAAGGAAGTGAATTGCATGAGCTACTGAATATGGCTATGGCAGAAGGGGAAAGAGACTTGCTGCCTGATTTACTTGAAGAAGTTGAATCCCTAACATCTTCAATCGCTGCGTTGGAAGTNCAATCTACTTTGTCTGGTGAAAACGACAACAGACCTGCTATTCTTGCTATTCATGCGGGCGCAGGGGGGACTGATGCCCAGGATTGGGCTGAGATGCTGCTTCGAATGTATGTCCGCTGGAGTGAGCGTCAGGGTTATAAAACGGACGTTATTGATTTATCTCCAGGGGACGAAGCAGGTGTAAAGAGAGTAGTGTTGAACTCTAAGGGTGAATACGCATATGGATTCCTAAAAGCGGAAAGAGGCGTACACCGGTTAGTTCGATTATCTCCTTTTTCAAGCACACCGACNCGACATACGTCTTTTGCTCTGGTTGAAGTATTGCCAGAAGCGGAGGATCAGGTTGATATAGTCATACGTCCTGAGGATGTGAATATCGAAACTTTTCATGCAAGTGGACATGGAGGGCAGAGCGTCCAAAAAAATGCGACTGCTGTNCGAATTACTCATATTCAATCAGGCATTGTGACCACTTGTCAGAATGAACGATCTCAAGTNCAGAACAAGGATATGGCGTTGAAAATCCTTAGAGCTNGGCTATTTGATTTGGAGATGCGAAAGCGAAATGAAGAGCAAGAGCGTCTCAAGGGCGGGCACGTTGCTCCTGAGTTTGGTAATCAGATCCGGAGCTACGTTATGCACCCATATCAAATGGTAAAAGACCATCGAACTGACTTTGAAACNTCTGCAGTCGATTCGGTTATGGATGGAGAGATAGACCCATTTATCGATGCATTTCTTGTATCAGATGCNGCAAAGGGATTAAGCTAGATTTGATGTCAGGTGACTTACGCTTTTGGCCTTTATTATAAGATTTCGATTATTTCCTTATAAACATAGACTCTCTCTCATAGCTTTGGGCATGCTGTGCGCTTTATTGATTACCTGCACGAGNCAGNAGGTGNCAAATGAGTCAATGGAAACTGTTGANGGGATTGCGNAGTCATCTTCGCTCCAAGAGAACCCGAAAGGTGGATCAATCACTTTGTTGTGGGCTGATATCACCACATTGGATCCGCATTTAGTCCAAGATTCAAGATCAGCTCAGATTGCNCTCGAGATTTTTAATGGACTNGTGACTTATGGGAACGATATGACCATCGTTCCCGAATTAGCTTCGAGGTGGGAGATAAGTGATGGGGGTACCAAGTATAGGTTCTTTCTTCGTGANGGTATAACGTTTCATGACGGGCGCCAANTTACAGCGCATGATGTAAAGGCGTCAATAGAACGTGCGACTGACCCTGCATTGCAATCTCCAACTGCTGCTACNTATTTAGATGATATCGTGGGGGTTCGGGAGAAAATTCTTGGATACGATCTTAATGTCGTTGGTGTANAGGTCGTAGGGGAACAAGANATTACATTTGAGCTTGACGAACCAAAGCCATATTTTCTAGGGAAGATGACTAATCCAGTTGCAGCAGTAGTGGACACCACGAAAGGCGGGGGACANACTCCTNTGCGNTCATTTAATGGAACCGGACCATTTNTGCTAGATGATTGGGTGACACATNAGTCCATTCGTTTGATTCGTAACGATCACTATATCAATAANGGCCCTTTTATTGATGCGGTTGTGTATGTTTTTGATGGTGATGGAATGAGTATGTACGAAAATGATGAGATTGATATTCTGGAATTATCTGCTGGGCATGTAAAAGCAATGCGNGATGAAAACAATTCCTTAAANGATGAAATGATTATTGGTCAGCCAGCTTTTCAAGTGGCATATATCGGGCTTAATGTTATGGATCCCCCNCTCGACNATTTGGATTTGAGGCGGGCACTATTTTATGCGATNGACAAGGAACAGATAGCTATCACGATCAAGAATGGCAGCGTCGTTCCCGCNTACAGAATTCTTCCGCCTGGGTTCCCGTCACATAGTGAGGATACTGTGGGNCTAAANTATGATCTTGAANTAGCCGAAGAANTNNTNTCATCTTCTGGATANACGCAAGAAAGTGGTACCGNNCCCAGTTATGAATTAGTTATGACTCTGCCAGGTACTACTGGAATGTTGTCNGAAAGTTTCCGGTTTATAACCAANACATGGGAGANAGAATTGGGGGTTAAGGTCANGGTTCGACAGACTGAGTGGGAGGTATATTTGCAGGAGTTGAATGNTAAATCACTGCAAATGTTTGGAGGGATTTCCTGGAATGCGGATTATATTGATCCGCATAATTTNCTNGATACNCTTTTTCATTCAGAGAGTTCCATGAATCANAGCGCCTATGAAAGTACTACAGTGGATTCNNTACTAGAAAAAGCGAGAGTCGAGCAGGATCCTGAAATACGCTCAGCATTGTATCAACAGGCNGAGCGTATNATATTGCGAGACGTTCCTGTTATCCCTTTGTGGTTTCCATTGGACGGAGGATTTCTGGTTAAACCTAAGGTGCAAGGATATTTTGTTCCTCCGATACCAATGCAGATTTTGAAGCATGTTTGGGTNCAACAATAAGCGGANTTTNTCTTCTCTTNCATAAAGACAGTAATGGCGGCGTTAACAGCAGGGCAACGTGTTCCGGCAAGAAGCTGATGTCATTGCNAGNACTTTGATTGCAGCNAGATACNCNCGACNTCATTTCATCCACTATTGGGCNCGGATTTGATGTGGGAGAAGNGGTGATNTCTTTTTCAGGTGTTNCCGATAGAACGNTTTGTTGTTCTGAAGTTGGTAAGGTGGGAGCACCAATANTCTGCCGCCACTCGTTTTGGGCATCGATTAATTTNAGTGAATAGACCTCTTGAAAACTGGCTTNGAATGATTCCCCTTTGGANAANCCNTCCAAGAGCAACTGCATCTTAGTTGTNCCATNGGAGGTTATGAGAAATTCTGTGAANCNGGATCCCATTGCATACATTAACCAAATTTCTTCAGGNGTATTAGGTCTATTGATGAAATAGTCCAAATTTGGAAGTGATGAGGTCTGAATTGCCTCTGAAATTGCTCGGTTGTAACTGGNCACATGGGTTGGATTTTGGAATTCTGCTATCCCTTCGTTAAACCAAAAAGGTACTATTGATTTTGAATCTNCGAGCTTGCTGTAAACCAGCATATGGATCGTTTCGTGACGAGTACTGGCTAGAACATCTTTGTCGCCAGCTATCAGCATAATGATTCCTGCNTCCGGATGTGCCTGGCCAAGGGTAATGAGTTCCTGTTGTACAGTCTTAGAACTAAAACGTATGGCAGGAAGCATAGCTTCCCATGATTCATANAGGACTATAGTGATTGGAGAATCTTGAGGCATCCCGAATAAGTTTCCAACAGATTTACTTGTGCNTAGTGCTGTTTCCAATATGCTTATAGCAGTGTCATCGTCTTCACCATAAAAAACGATAGTCACATTATTTGATGTCCGTGANTGCCAAAGCCGATCACTATCNAGGTACATAAAGCNACTCTTGGGGGTTCTAACAGTTTTATTTCCTGTATAGACTATCTCAAAAAAATAAGTGANGGTACTCCCGGGAGGAATGTATCTGTGATTAGTATCGGTGCGGACAACATAGTCAATATCAACATTGGTTGATTCAGTTAGTGGCTCGCGATAATAGCGCTCAACTTCTTGTCCAGTTACATGAAATACTAGAGATATATCTTCTATAGGGATAGTAGATTGGTGTTTCAATGAGGCAGTGAAGTAGTTAGGAAAGTTACTGGTGATTGAAGTTTGCGGTGTATTACCCTCNGCATAGGCTGGCTGAGGGGTGGCGTGCATGATTATGCATGCCANTATGCTTATAGTCAGTATGACAGGATGAATATTCATAACTTCACTACTTTCAGGAGTAGATAATTGTCTGTTCGCGGAAGCACGNTCCTTACCATGCGGTGCTANCTNNTATTCTAGCATTCCTCTACTTATAGATTCTTTGATTATTGGGGGTTTGAGTGACATTGACACTGTGCCACTCTGTGCATATCATTCTGCTTGTCTTTGATGAGATTCTGTGAAGAGAGGGTGCAATATGACTACTACAGTAGGTTATGAATACCTNACAATAGAGCGTAAAGGATACATTGCAACNATCACTTTGAATCGNCCGGATAGGATGAATGCATTGAATAAAGAGTTGACNCGCGANTTTCATGAAGTGCTAGATGAGGTGGATCTGGAATTTCCTGATATTAGAGTAGTNATAATAACCGGTGCTGGTAGGGGATTTTGTGCTGGTGCNGATGTTCTGGGACAGGCNCAAACACTTCAGCAGAATGAAGAAAAACCTGCATCCCCTCCTGCGCCTAGTGACCCGGTGAGTCTAGGGAAAGTTCCCTACACTAATATTCCTACGTTAGCAGAACATATTCGAAAGATTGCTCAACCTGTTATCGCTGCGGTAAACGGAGTTGCAGTTGGAGCTGGAATTTCTATCTCACTGGCATCTGATATAAGGATNGCCTCTGAAGCAGCACGGTTTTCCGAAATATTTGTAAAACGATCACTGGTACCGGATACTGGCTCTGCCTATACACTNTCTAGTGCAGTGGGGCGTGGTATTGCTATGGAGATGGCATTAACNGGTCGGATTTATGATGCATCCTGGGCTTTGGAAAAGCACTTGGTAAACAAGGTAGTTTCTGCAGAAGACCTGATGACCGAGGCNGAGACAGTAGCTGAGGAGATTGCCAACAACCCACCATTATGNGTNCGAGAGATAAAACAGTTGATGTATTCTTTCGATCCATCTATGGAGCAGATTCTNACNCACGAGCACATGGCAAACGGCCCTTCATTNGGATCTCAGGATCGCAAAGAATCAGTGATGTCATTCGTTGAGAAAAGGGATCCGGTGTTCCTAGGTCGTTAGTTTNGCCGTACGAGAGCAGTAATGTAATCGATGATGGTTTGTGTTGGAGTGCCAGGGCCAAATATCTCCGCAATGCCGGCAGACTTCAGTTCCGCGACATCTGGTTGGGGTATTATGCCTCCTGCTATCACTGGAACCGTTGTAAGTCCGCGGGTGTGCAGTGCGGTCATCACTGCGGGTAGTAATTCCAGATGTGCCCCTGAAAGGATGCTGAGGCCTATCGCGTCGACATCCTCTTGATCTGCGGCAGCTGCNATCATCTCAGGGGTTTGTCTGATACCGGTATATATAACTTCCATCCCAGCATCGCGTAAGGATCTGGCAATTATTTTAGCTCCTCNGTCATGACCATCAAGCCCGGGTTTTGCCACGAGAATGCGTATAGGTGATTTAGTATCAAACATCGTCTTTTCTACTTCTCCTATCCAACTAAGGTACCCTGATNTTCAGGGCATACAAGCAGTNAGTGATTAGACTTATTAACTTAACTCCNTGGNTCGGAAAGTTCTATGAGGACTCCGCCAGATGATTTCGGATGAATAAACCCGATCATGCCTGATAGTCCTGGTCGGGATTCTTGGTCTATCATCGTTAGTCCTGCTTCGTCTAATCGTTTTAGCTGCCCGTTGACGTCTTGGACCTCAAAAGAGATATGGTGAATACCCTCGCCACGCCGCTCAATAAATCTTGCCACTCCACTTGTGGCAGTAGTGGGCTCGATTAATTCTAAGTTTGAATGTCCTATGGAGAGCAGAACCGCACGGACCTCCTGGTCTTCNATTATTTCTACAGGTCCAGATATTGCTCCGAAGGTGGTCTCATAGAATTTAATTGAGGCGTCCAAATCTTTAACTGCTATCGCCGTGTGGTGAATGTTTCTTGTTTCGCATATTGATTTAGAATCCATGGAATNTCTCCCTTGTATTGTGATCGGTGGTTNTAGAAAAACGAATATTGTTGCTGTTCGCCAAAGACGTCGCGCAATACATCACACATTTCTCCGAGAGANGCATATGCTTCAGCACATGCGATGAGTGCNGGAACGGTATTGCTGGTGCCTGAAGCCACCTCGTGAAGCTGGCGTAAAGTCGCNAGTACCTGTGTGTTATCACGCNCAATTTTTATGCGTTCAAGTTTTGCAATTTGTGTTGCTTGCTCTTCAGCGTGAATTTTTAATAGATTCCCTATTTGGGCACTATCAGATTGAAATTGATTGACCCCGACAACAATACGNTCNCCTGTNTCGACTGCCTTTTGATGAAGCCACGCACTTTCATTGATCGCTTGAACTTGTAGTCCATTCTCAAGTCCTTGTAAGGCTCCTCCAGCAGACAGTATCGTTTCTATTAGTCCTTCAGCAGCTNGCTCGATTTCATCTGTGAGAGACTCAACATAGTATGAACCGGCGAGCGGATCGACGGTATCTGCTACNCCACTTTCGTGAGCCAATATTTGCTGGGTGCGCAGAGAGAGCAAGACAGATTCCTCCGAAGGCAAAGCTAATGCTTCATCTTTAGAGTTCACATGGAGAGATTGAGTACCACCTAGAATTCCTGCAAGAGCCTGAATAGTTGTGCGAACCACGTTATTGTCAGGCTGCTGAGCTGTTAATGTAACTCCTGCGGTTTGGGTATGAAAACGTAGCATCATCGATCTGGGATTCTCTGCATTGAATCTGTCTTTCATTATTCTTGCCCAAATTCTTCGAGCAGCTCTGTATTTGGCCACTTCTTCAAATAGGTTATTGTGGGCCACGAAGAAGAAGGATAGTCGAGGAGCGAATGAATCTATGGTGAGACCCGTATCCAATGCAGCTTCTATATATGCAATGGCATTTGTAAATGTGAATGCTAACTCTTGCACGGCGTTGGCACCAGCTTCTCGCATGTGATAGCCACTGATGCTAATAGTGTTCCATTGAGGGACATGTTCACTACAGTATTCAAATACGTCTGTTATGAGGCGAAGAGAGGGAGTGGGGGGGTAAATATAGGTACCTCTGGCTATATATTCTTTCAGGATGTCATTCTGTAGAGTACCCCCGACTGACTGGAAAGGTATATCTTGTTTTTTTGCGACAGAGAGATACATAGCAAGAAGTATAGAGGCAGTGGCATTTATGGTCATGGAAGTCGTGACCTTATCTAAGGGGATTTTGTCGAATAGGGTTTCCATATCATCTAAGGTATCTATAGGCACCCCAACTTTTCCTACTTCTCCTTTAGCCAAATNGTGGTCCGAGTCGAATCCGTTTTGCGTTGGCAGATCAAATGCGACNGATAAGCCAGTTTGTCCTTGATCCAACAGGTAACGGAATCTCTGATTGGTTTCCGCCGCGGATGCGTATCCAGAATATTGACGCATCGTCCACAATCTGCCTCGGTACATGTTTGGTTGTACGCCGCGGGTGAATGGGTATTCTCCAGGGTAGCCCAATTTTTCTTGGTATTTGAAATTTGGGCTATCTTCTGGGGTGTAAACAGTTTGGGTTTCTATATCTGATTCAGTGATGAATTTAGATTTTCTTTCATTACTGCGTTGGGTGGCCGGTCCAAGGACTGNGGCCTCCCAATCTGATCTATTTTGGCTCATGATATTGGCCCCTTCTGTCTGAGTTACTTTATGAAGCGGATTTTTAGGATGTTATTCTACAGCCGATATGTATTCTCCTCAACGTTGAATTGAGTTNCCTGGATTTTTTAGTAAACTTATGNGTCGTTATAAGGTAAAATAACCAGTAGCGATAGAGCATGAAAGGATAAGTCGTGGCTAACACATCTCCTCAGGAAGATTTTCTAGTTGACTCCAGTTTAAGGCCGAAACGCCTTGAGGACTATCAAGGACAGGAGCGGGTCAAAGAAAATCTGGACATAGCCATAAAGGCGGCAAAGTCAAGAGGTGAACCATTGGATCATATACTCTTGTATGGGCCACCTGGGTTAGGGAAGACCACTTTGGCTAGCATCTTGGCAGTTGAAATGGGAGTGAACCTTAGAATCACCTCTGGACCAGCNATTGGTCACCCGGGNAATATCGCTTCCATAGTCACGAATCTCCGNCCCGATGACGTATTGTTTATCGATGAAATACATAGACTGCACCCTGCGGTTGAAGAGGTCCTATATTCCGTNATGGAAGATTTCACTCTTGCGTGGACAGTAGGTAAGGGGGTAAAGGCGCAGAGTCTTAATTTGAAAGTCGCACCATTCACGTTGATCGGCGCGACTACAAGATTTGCTATGATTAGTGCTCCTATGAGGGATAGATTTGGGTCTGTTTATCGTTTGGATTTCTACAGTGAGGCTGCTCTTGTAGGGCTGTTGAGACGCTCTGCCCAAATTCTAAATATTCCTTCTGAAGATCAGGGATTATTGGAAATAGCAAAAAGATCNAGAGGAACTCCACGNATAGCTAATCGCCTCCTGAGACGGGTGCGGGATTATGCAACAGTTTCTGGTGATGGTGTTGTTTCAGTTGCTGCCAGCAATAATGCACTTGCACTTATGGATATTGATCAGAGGGGGCTAGACGATACCGATCACAAGATATTGCTATCAATTATAGAAAAGTTCGGTGGCGGTCCGGTAGGTCTCGATACTATAGCAGCGTCAATCAGTGAAGAATCCGATACAGTTATGGACGTTTATGAACCGTACCTGCTCCAATTGGGATTTCTAGAAAGGACACCGCGCGGACGAGTGGCCACTAGGAATGCATATNTCCATCTCGGCAAAGGCAACGAAATNCCNGAAGATGATCTGCAGGCGCAGTTGNTNTAGGACNCGGATCAACTGAATAATGGTCTCTGGATTTTAGTCTAAGTCAAGAGACAGCTGATTTACGTCATCGATGTCGTCGTTTTCATCATCTTCTGAAGTGTCGTCGGAATCGTCCATGAATTCTTCTTCAGAATCTGTTATCGTNANGTTTTCCTCTTCATCAACGGACGTACTTTTCTTCTTCCCTGAGGACTTCTGGCTTNTTGGCGTAGAAGNTGAGTCAGGGTTATTNTCAGTTTGGTTGATTTCTTGACTTGGCTCGGATACAAATGCGACGGAAATCACTTTATCTCGGGGAGATGGTCTCCANAGTATGACACCTTGAGTAGCCCTACCTAAAGTCGGAATTTCATGTGTGTCGAGCCGGATTACTTGTGCCTGAGCNGAACCTACCATGATTTCTTTCTCTTCTCCACTCATGATCCGNACGGCAGCTAGTGGACCAGTCTTGGCGTTTACCGCAAACGCACGGATTCCTTGACCNCCTCGGTTATGGGTTGGAAAGGCNTTCAATTTGGTTAGTTTGCCGAATCCGTTTTCGCTCAAGAGCANTAGACTGCCTTCTGGCAATACAACATCCATACTTACAAGTTCATCACTCGGTTTTAGCCGGATTCCACGGATACTTCCTGCTGTCCGTGATCTCAAGGGGAGTGAGTCAATTCTGAACCGNAGNGCTTGTCCGTTGCTACTCACCATTAGAGCATCCTGATCAGCGGTAGCATATTGCGCGGCGACAAGTTCGTCGTTGGCCTTAATTTTCATTGCGATTAATCCGGATTTCCGAATATTTTGCAAATTGCTTAGTGGCATTCTCTTGATTTGGCCTTTTCTGGTNGCCAGCAGCANATTACCAGNTTCACTCAAGGAGGAAACCGCGAGAAGGGCCTGAACACGNTCTTGCCCACTCATGGCTATAAGGTTAACTAGTGGTACTCCCCTTGTAGTGCGGGATACATCAGGGGGCAGATCAAATGCCCTGAGGGCGTAGACGCGTCCAAGGTTAGTAAAGAACANTAGGGTATCATGGGTATCCGCAACGATTAACTGCTCAACAATATCATCGTCACGGGTTGTCATGCCCCTGACTCCTTTGCCGCCACGCCTTTGCTGATGGTAGGTATCTCCGGGGATCCTTTTGATGTATTGGCGTCGACTNAGCGTAACGACAATTTGNTGATGTATTTCCAGGTCTTCTCGGGTTTGTTCAATTGGCCCGTCTACTATTTTCGTTCGTCGCTTGTCTGCGAACTGTTTCTTAAGGGCAGCGGTTTCCTCAGATACTGTTTCNAGNACTTTTTGTTGGCTAGCTAACAAAGCTTCCAGATCCTGTATCGTTTTAACAAGTTCTGTGTGCTCATCGATTATTCTCTGGCTTTCAAGAGCCGCTAGGCGGCGGAGTTGCATGTCTAGNATGCCTTGGGCNTGTTCTCTGCTTAGGTNTAATGATGTCATNAGGCTTTCCCGTGCGGCATCAGCGTCAGCGGCATTTCGTATCAGAGATATNACTGTGTCAATATCTTGCAGGGCAATGAGTAACCCCTCAAGCAAATGGGCTCGCTCACGTGCTCGNGATAGCTGATATTCTGATCTCCTTCTAATAACATCTACGCGAAAGTCAATGTAGTGTTGTAGNGCCTGTTTCATCGTCAAGATTTGTGGCTGACCATCNACAAGTGCGATCATGTTGATATGAAAAGCCGATTGCATTGCAGTATGCTTATAGAGATTACTGATGACCTTTTGTGGTTGTGCATCTCTTCTTAGTTCAACCACTATTCTCATACCGTCGCGATCGGATTCATCTCTTATTTCAGAGGCGCCTTCAAGCCTTCTGTCTTTGATCAGTCCAGCAATTCGAGACACNAGATCGGCCTTATTAACTTGATATGGCAATTCACTTACCACAACNGCGTACCTATTGTTGCGAAGCTCTTCAATTGTAGCCGTTGCTCGAACGACCACTTTTCCGCGGCCTGTTGCATAGGCGCTTCTTATACCTTCACGTCCACCAACAATAGATCCGCTAGTAGGAAAATCTGGNCCCTTAACATACTTCAGTANTTCCTCTGTTGTAGCTGTAGGGNTTTTTATCAAGTAGTCGATACCGGAACAAACCTCTCCGAGGTTATGAGGAGGTATGTTNGTCGCCATTCCAACTGCGATGCCTGATGCCCCATTAACGAGGAGATTGGGGATCCGTGANGGCAAAACCGTTGGTTCTTGCATCGAATTATCGAAGTTCCCAGCGAATGGCACAGTATCNTGATCAATATCGGTAATTAGCTGCATTGCTATAGTTCTGAGGCGTGCTTCTGTATANCGCATGGCAGCGGCAGGGTCATTGTCAATACTGCCAAAATTACCCTGTCCATCAACTAGCGGGTAGCGTAAACTCCAGTCTTGAGCTAATCGAACCATTGCCTCGTAGACGGGAGCNTCCCCGTGTGGGTGGTATTTCCCCATAACCTCACCCACGATACGAGCACTTTTCCGGTATTGAGAGTTGGGGCCAATGCCCATTTCCTGCATTGCGTGGAGGATGCGCCGCTGTACGGGCTTTAGTCCGTCTCGAACATCAGGTAAAGCTCTAGATACAATTACGCTCATTGCGTAATCAAGATACGAATTTCGCATCTCTTCTTCGATGTTTACCGGAAGTATATTCCCTGCTCTTCCGACCATATTCTAATCACCCCTATTCGGTGGNTTGTATATGGGCAATGAAAATGGANCNCNCAATTCAATGCACATCNCTATTTTACTTTAATCAATGCAGAAGCACAACTTGTTTGGNGCCAATGATTTGATAACACAACATGTGGTATTTATGGGTAGTGCTTTAATTTTTACAAAGAAAAGAGAAAGTTATGCAGTAAAGCAGGATGTTGATTCATGTGGTACTAGCATTTTACTCAGATCTTTCTATGAGAGCGTCAAAGAGCAAGCCCCAATTGGAGGGAACTTCATTTTCTCGTTCTGGATGGCATTGCACACCGATAACCCACTGGTGTTGGGGACTTTCAAGCCCCTCTATAATCCCATCGTCTATCCCATATGCGGTAGCGAGTAAGCTAGGGGCCTTGCAGCTTTCTATAACACCTTGATGGTGTATGCTGTTGACTCGGACAAAACCTGCAGAACCAGTTNTAGCAGCGAGNTTACTACCAGGGCTTACGAAAATGCGATGTGAGCTAGGCACCATGCGCCCTTCTTCGTTAGGTACCGTCCTGTGGTTCGGGAGATCTTGGACTAGCTTCCCTCCCATAACCACGTTGAGCGCTTGCATTCCTCTACATATGGCTAGAATTGGTATGTCGNGTGATAGNCCTTCTCTGAGTAATGGAATCTCAATGGCATCCCGTTCTTTGCTGAGCTGTAGACCCGCATTAGGATCAGGTTGCTCATTGTATTCACTGGGGTCAATATCCTCACCTCCGGTCAGCATNAGTCCTCCTATGGAGTTTAAAACGGAGGATACATTCAATGGGGAGCCATCAGGTGTGATAAGCATAGTAGANCCACCTCTTTTTTCAACACTTTCTATGTATCTCCNCGCCGCCCGCTCATTGGAAGCAATGATTCCGATTGTTGACATCAAATTTTCCTTTCTAGGTTCGNTATGTCATACAAGATACCAGTAGGTACATGTGATTCGAATACGNAAAATCCAGAATATCATTATAAGGTTTATTTCAGATTGATAGTGCTCGACATAGTGTTTGAAACCGAGCAANGNATTAGTGACTGGGAGATTTATCATCCAATTTTGTTGTTTTGATGCGGCGATATCGCAAGCGGATTAAGTCGCGGAGCATTATGACTGGATCAATGATNGGACGAACTCTGCTTTCTCCNATATGAACCCAATCGATGGGGACTTCGACAATTCNCAATCCTTGTTGCTTTACCGACATTAAGAGTTCTACGTCGAATGCNAAGCCATCTATTTGAAGAGTCTCCAGGATGGGTTTAATAGTGGAAGCACGNAAGCATTTGAACCCACATTGGGTATCTGAAATACCACCAATAGCGATTAATTGTACTAATTTATTGAAAATGCGTCCCTGTACCGTGCGATTAATGGGCTCCATGAATTTTCGNGATCCAGGGACGTTTCTTGATCCGATNGCGATGTCGAAATTGTCTAGATTAGGGGGGACAAATCGTATTAATTGATTAACAGGCATTGACATGTCTGCATCAAAAAGGAATATGTAGTCGCCTACAGCTNTNGNGATTCCGTTTTTGAGAGCCTTTCCTTTGCCAGCGTGACCGCAGACAATAAGTCTAGCACTCGGCATATTAGCAGTGACAGATGCGACTATTTCACGTGTGGAATCTGTGCTGCCGTCATCCGAGATTATCAATTCCCACTCAAATTGCTGACCTCTTAGGAAATTATTGAGNGAGACTATTGTTTTTTCTATTCTGTTTGCTTCGTTGTAGGTTGGGATTATGATGGAAAGAAGGGGAGTCATAATATTGACGCTCCGTCCTATACATTATCGTCCGGACAATAAAATTTGGTCACTCTAACGAGATTTGATGCATACTCTGGCTAACTTACTACGGTGCGCAAGATCTATGCGGTGATACGGATTCGCTGCGTATTGATGATGGAGGCCTAGCAGCACNTCTGGATCAACCTGTAGCANAAGTGTTATTGGGTATCATTTTAGCTATCAAGTTCAAAGGCTGCGTGCAGNGCTGCTACNGCNACGGCAACTTCATNTTTGCTAATAATACAGGTTATTCGGATTTCCGAAGTCGTAATCATTTCAATGTTGACTTTTGACTCGTACAGGCATTGGAACATCCTAGATGCATATCCTGGGGAATTTTGCATTCCTGTTCCGACTATGGTTACTTTTGCAAGATCACTGTCGCTTACGATTCCGCGAGCATTAATTTGCTTTCCCACACTGTTCACGGTTTCCAGTGCCCGCTCTAAGTCTGCCTCAGCTATTGTAAAGCTAAGATCAGTTAGGTTGTTTTCGCTTGCATTTTGCACAATGACGTCGACACTTATGCCGTTGTCGGCTAAGGGATCAAATATTTTGGCTGCTATCCCTGGTTGGTCTGCTACACCCAATATAGTTACTCGTGCAATATCCAGATCTGACGCGATACCGCGGACTTTATTTCGAAGTTCCACCGTGGTTCCTCCATGTATTAATGTGCCAGGTGCATTCCCGAACGAAGATGCAACGAGGATGGGCATACTATATACGGCCCCCAGTTCAATTGATCTAGGGTGCATTTTTGCCCCGTAGCTGGCGAATTCGAGCATTTCTTCATATATTATTTCATCCATTTTTTGCGCATTTGGAACTATGCGAGGGTCGGCTGTGTATATACCGTCAACATCGGTATATATCTCGCAACGGTCTGCATTAAGGCTGACGGCCAATGCCACCGCAGTGGTGTCAGATCCTCCCCGCCCTAATGTGGTGATTTCCGACTCTTCAGTAATGCCTTGGAACCCAGCAACTACTACAACTTTGCCATTTTCGAGCTCTTGTTGGATTCTATTTGAGTCAATACTTGATATGCGCGCCTTCCCAAAGGTTTCATCAGTTTGTATTCCTGCCTGTGCTCCTGTCAAACTTATAGCTGGAACCCCCAATTCATTTAGGCATATAGACATTAAGCTAGCAGTAACAATTTCGCCTGTAGATAAAAGTGAGTCTAGTTCTCGCGCTTCAGGCACGTCAGAAATTTGATTTGCAAGTGCAAGCAACTCATTGGTGGTTTTTCCCATCGCAGAGACTACGATAGCCATCTTGGTCCCATTTTTGCTGGCAAGTGCTATTCTTTCAGCAATTTCGCGTATGTGATCAGTATCGGCTACTGATGAACCCCCATATTTTTGTACGATAGTTGTCATATTTATCCTAGATAATAGGTTGTGATTTCAGCCGTTTCCTATAACTTGGTATCCGCGTACCGCAGGCCTCAATATCCGAATATCTCCGCCCACACCGAATCTAGTTGCGGCATCGCTCATTTCATAACCTATAGTCATTTGTCTTTCCTCGGTAATTGCCATAACGGTTGGTCCGGCTCCTGATAGGAATGCTCCAAATGCACCAGCATTGAGGGCAGCTTGGATAGTAGCAGAAAGAGCAGGAAACTGCTTTGCGCGAGCTTGTTGGTGTAGCGCGTCTTGTGTGGCAATTCGCAGGTGTGAGAAATCCCCGGTATTTAATGCGTTCACAAGTAAGGCAGCACGAGACAGGTTGTAAATGGCTGCGTTACGGGAAACTGACGGTTCAAGCACGGTGCGACTTTCTGTGGTTTTGCTGAGGAAATCAGGAATAAAGGCAACTAACGATAATGATCTCGGAAATCGAATTCTAGAGGCTAGCACATTTCCATTATCGGTTACAGCGAGTTGGCAACCTCCTAGAAGAGCNGGGGTCACATTATCAGGGTGCCCTTCAATCGAAGTTGCCATGTTGAGCAGATGGTTTCTTGAAAATGGCTTTCCAGTCATTTCATTTGCAGCTACCAGNCCTGCGACTATTGCAGCAGAACTGCTTCCAAGACCTCGAGCTAGAGGTATATTGTTAGTACAGGTAACNTTGAGAGGGGGCATTTCAAGGCGTGCTTCAGAGAATATTGTCTCCATTGCGCGTAGGATTACGTTATCGNTCGATGGCGTGATTAAATCTTCCCCTTCNCCCCTCAGTTCAAAACCGGGAGACCCCAGTTCTACTGTTATTGAGCAGCGAAGTTCTAAAGCCAACCCAATCGCGTCAAATCCTGATCCGAGGTTGGCTGTGCTAGCTGGAACTGTGACGGTAACTTTGTTCTGATACATGTGCTTNAGGTAAGTATACGAGCCTTTGCAATTTATCTGCAATGCGATGACTAATCGCACGGCACTANAACGTAAGGTTATTTTATNAGCAGCGAATTCGTTTAAGAATNAGATGAACAAAATTCCCTATTTCCAANGGTATGTCATAGCAGTGAGTTTTCTGGTATTGTTTTTNTCATAGGACAGATTGAAACGGGGTGTAGCGCAGCGGTAGCGCGCTTCGTTCGGGACGAAGAGGTCGCCAGTTCGATCCTGGCCACCCCGACCATTAGTCAAAATAGGGCTATGGTAGTCGTATGGATTCCTTTCTGATCAAGACTCTGACTTTTGAGAAATGACTGATATGTACGAAAATCATCGATACTTAGGCAATGCTACAACGTTTATTCCTGACTCCATAGGTAACCCNGGCAGTCGCTATTTTTATATAGATGTAGGCTCTGAACAAGGNGATGTCCGGATGTGGTTGGAGAAAGAACAGTTGCTGCAGGTAGGTGCCTACTTGAAACAAAGCTTAAAAGGTTCGTTGAGTTCTCCTGAGGAATGGGGCCCCCTNACAACTGCAGACATAGATTCCTCTANCGCAGAACGGTGGGAATTGTATCTAGTCAGTATGACTGCAGGGTTTGACCNCCGGGAATCGCAATTTTCTATCATAGTAGAAGGCATGGATGTTGCNAGCGAAGTGACTCTATGGTTTTCGTTTAATGTAGAGCAGGATCAGATAGATAACTGTGCNGATGTTGCCTTCGATGTATGTGCTGCTGGAAGACCGCGGTGCATACTTTGCGGCAGCCCTATAGAGCCTGATTCGGACCATGTTTGTGCTCGGTATAACGGGCATTTCCCNGGAGTTGCATGGGAGTCTTCAGAGTAGTGGGAGTCGATGTCATCGAGTAATAATTCTTTATCTCATCTTGAAANTGGAACGATTAGCGAGTGNNTTCCTATGTTGTCGGGCTCCAATAATGCTTTTCAGGTGACCATTGTCGATAGCGCTGACCAGATTTGTTATGGCATATATAAACCCCAACGGGGGGAGCGGCCATTATGGGATTTTCCAGATGGTTCCNTATACAAGAGAGAAAGGGCCGCTTATCTGTTATCTCTGGTTGCACAATGGGAATTCATTCCGANGACTGTTATTAGGCANGGCCCATATGGAATCGGTTCTGTGCAGCAAATGATTGCTTTTCAATCTTCTCGCGGATATTTTGATCTTGATTCANCTCATATTGATCAATTGTGGCCTATAGCTATTTTTGATCTTGTGACAAATAATGCCGACAGAAAGGGAGGACATTGTCTTCTCGACGCTAGTGGCAAGGTGTGGAGTATTGATCANGGGTTAACNTTTCATTCTGATTTCAAAGTTAGAACAGTAATTTGGGATTTTTGGGGAGAGGATATTCCTCAGAANTTCTTGCAGCAACTCGAGAATTTACGTTTGTCTTTGTCTGGTAACAGCAAAGAGCTTCGCGAATTGGAAACGCTCATCAATCCCGATGAATTGCTTGCTCTTCGTCAGNGAGTTGATTCTATTATCGAGTTAGGGCGACATCCTCTGCTTGATGTATACCGCAATGTTCCGTGGCCTCCATATTAAGTACTATCGTTATGGAAGAGGACTGGANGGATCANTGGGTTCAGTATATTTATTTACAAGGGGCAAGCGACGATCTTTCCCAAATGCTCGGTCGGTAATTTTAACACCCAAAGGTCCTTGTCGCCGCTTGTATTCGTTGCGATCGACTAATCTCGTTACAAAATCCACGGTGTCCTTCTCAAATCCCATGGCAACCAGTTGGGTGATGCTTGCATCCTGTTCAACATAGTGGGCGAGAATGGCGTCTAGAATNTCATAGGGGGGCAGTGAGTCCTGATCGACTTGGTTCGGNCGTAATTCGGCAGTAGGCTCTTTGGATATAATTCTTTCTGGGATTTCATTCACGCTGTTTGTTTGGCAATTTCTCCACTCTGATAGTGCGTAAACAAGGGTTTTGGGTACATCTTTAATGACCGCAAATCCTCCGGATAAATCGCCATATAGTGTTGTATATCCGGTGGCAAGTTCACTTTTGTTGCCTGTTGCCAACACCATCCAATTAAACTTGTTTGAAAATGCCATCAATAAGTTGCTTCGTATCCGGGCTTGAAGGTTCTCTTCAGTGATATCTATAGGGAGATTGTCGAANTGTGTGTTCAGAATNCCCATAAATGATTCGTATAGGTCGGTGATTGGTATAGATAGAAAATGGATACCAAGATTTGAAGACAACTGTTGTGCATCTTCGGCGCTGTCAGGGCTGCTATGCATGGACGGCATAGCTATGGCCGTTACGTTGTCCTCTCCGAGGGCATCTTTGGCGATACAGGCCACTAGAGCGGAATCTATACCCCCCGACAAACCAAAAGTCACCTTCTGAAAGCCAGTTTTATGTACGTAATCTCGTGTTCCTGTGATCAGAGCTTTGTACAGCACTGCTAGGTCNTAATTGCNGTCTACGTCGCTTGGGATATGAGGGTNTCGGATATTTCNGGGTGTGTGTNGTGAGGTTCTTTNAGTNGCTTGAGTCGCTGGAGGGGGCTGTTTGGATGCGCGGATTGTTTGATCAGGTAGGTCCAGTACAATCAAATCTTCTTCAAAAGATGGCGCCTCNACTATGATATTTCCTAAGGGATCAACTACCATACTTCGACCNTCAAATACGAGCTCGTCTTGACCCCCTACAAGGTTTGCGTAGCAAATAGAAACTCCGTTTTCTAGTGCTCTGGTTTTGATNAGNGCCTTGCGNAAGTCATGTTTGTGGGTGGTGTATGGCGATCCGTTGATATTCACAATTAANTGTGCACCCNGAGCTGCTTGTTCCGCTATTGGTTCTGGATACCAGATATCTTCGCAAATACTTACTGCTACATTGAGCCCATTTACCACATGTATATTCGANTTGGTGCCAGGGGTAAAGTATCTTTCTTCGTCAAAAACTCCGTAGTTAGGTAGGCGCTGTTTGTGATATGTATCGACAATTTTCCCATCTCGGGCAATCGCNGCGGCATTGAAAATNTTTTGATNTGCGTTGATAAAGCCATAAATCGCAGTTATGTTTTGGGTNTCACTGGCGATTTCGTGGGCGCAAGTTATGTTNGCATTTATGAAATGGGGCTTGTANACGAGATCTTCGGGAGGATACCCAGTCACCGCTAGTTCGGGTATAGCGATAATGTGTGCGTTNCGTTCCTTTGCTTGATGGATGGCATTAACAATCTTTTTCGTGTTGCCAATGAGGTCACCAACCGTAGGATTTATTTGGGCTATGGCTAGTCTGACGGGAGGCATTCAAGCTCCGAGAATTCCGAGTTTGTGGAAGTATAGCACAGAGACTNCGTGGCTATNGTGGGCGTTGTGTAAAGGCTGCGTGCAAACACTGTGGAGNGACGCTTATTGACACTCAACCTACCCTAAGTCTAGCATTAATGTTGTATGGTGTTGGGCTTCACGCAACGAGGAGGTAAGTTGATTGCAACAAACAGCCCTTTATGAACAACATGAGGCACTCAACGCGAAGATCGTCGATTTCGCGGGTTGGGCAATGCCAATTCAATATCCTTCGGGGATTTTGGCCGAAGCAAGAGGGGTGAGGCATGGGACAGGAGTATTTGACGTGTCTCATATGGGAAGGCTGCGTTTCTTGGGTGTNGGCGCAGAGGTATTGCTTGACAAGATTTTGACACGGAATATCCTCAGCCTTCGAGACGGACGGGCGCGATATGGGTTTCTTTGCAANGAAAANGGTGGCATTATCGATGACGTTGTGGTGTCGCGCATGAGCAGTGACGAATTTATGNTGGTGTGTAATGCAGGTAATCGGCACAATGTAATCAAGTGGATTGAGCAGCAGATGCAGGATATTCGGGATGTAGAGATAACAGACCTTACAAACCGTACTGGGATGATAGCAATTCAGGGGCCGACCGCAGTTGATCTGATAATAGAAGCACTAAGTATTGACCTGACAGATTTGCGGAAGTTCCGNGTACAAGANTATTCATATGCAGATACGGTAATNACGTTTAGCCGTACTGGATACACAGGCGAGGATGGCTTTGAGGTGATTTGTGAAGCTGTGGATGCCTCTCGCTTATGGGGTGATTTGGTGGATCAAGGAGCTGTCCCTGCCGGGTTAGGTAGTCGAGATAATTTGCGACTTGAAGCTGCNTTNCCGCTTCACGGTTCAGATATTGATGAATCTACTAANCCNATNGAGGCTGGGCTATCTCGGTTTGTNGATTTTGATAAGAAATCCTTCATAGGCAAGGAGGCACTAGAGATAATTCTAGATGCTGGACCTGAACGAGAATTTGTGGGTATAGAACTTACTGAACGGGGTATACCTAGAGCTGGATGTATCNTGGTTTACGGTGGCGAACAAGTTGGCATCGTAACTAGCGGTGGATATGGGGCGAATATTGAAAGAAGTATTGCGCTTGCCTATGTCAGGAGCGAATTAAGTGAATTAAACCAAGAGCTTACGGTTGATATACGTAATCAATTAATTGCTGCAAGAGTTGTCAAGTTACCGTTTTATGGTCGCTGATGTACTTGAGTGCGTGCAGAATAATAAATTTACTCGCAGANAGATAATCATTCTGGGAAGGTAGCAAACATAATGGTAAATCCAAATGATCGCAAATACAGCAAGGAACATGAATGGGTCTTACTCAATGAATCGGAGGGAATGNTCGGTATCACGGATTTTGCTCAAGAGCAACTTGGTGATGTCGTGTTCGTCAACTTGCCTGAACCTGGTCAGGAAGTAACAGCAATGGGGATAATCGGTGAAGTTGAGTCAGTAAAGGCAGTGTCCGACATCTATTGCCCGGTTTCTGGCACTGTTGTTCGTGTGAATACTGATCTGCAGGATAATCCACAGTGGGTTAATGAAGATCCATTTGGTAAGGGATGGATGATTGTCATCGCGTTGTCTAACGCTAGCGAGCTTGAAGGTTTGTTTACGAGTGATGAATATGAGGCATTTCTTACTAATGCTTAGTCCTTGGTCGAGTGTGGAGTTTGCATCGATCCTCTCTTTCCNATGTAGGTAGTGCGACAGGTTTCATTGNGGAGACTGTGCTGGCTTGAGGTATGCGTTTTCNCCTAAATGCTTTAAGGATTCGAACCTCACTAGAACAAACCTGTGAATTGGAGATGGTGATGACTGTTTCAATGCAAGGAAAGGTTGCCTTGGTTACAGGAGCAGGATCTGGTATCGGTCGGGCATCTGCGCTAGAGTTCTCTGCTATGGGAGCTAAGGTTTTGGCAATAGATATCTCTGAGGGCAATGGGCAAGAAACTGTGAATCAGATCAAGTTGCTAGGTGGAGAGGCAACGTTTCTTCGGTTGGATGTCAGTGATTCATCACAATTTTCTGCCNTGGAACCCGCAATTATGAATGCGTACGGGAGATTAGATTTTGCTCATAATAATGCAGGGATTNCAGGTCAAGGNCGGAGCACACATCAGATAACATTGGATGAATGGAGCAATGTTATGAATGTGAATTTGACAGGCATTTGGCTTTCCATCAAGGAGGAAATTCCTTTGATGTTAAAGACTGGGGGCGGCGCAATTGTTAANACATCATCTGGNGCTGGANTAGTTGGTATTCGTGGAGCTGCTGCCTACACAGCGAGCAAGCATGGGGTGGTTGGGCTGACTAAGGCTGCAGCTTTAGACTATGCTCGCAAAGGAATTCGGGTCAATGCNGTTTGTCCTGGATTTATTCAGACTCCGATGACCGGATTCTCTATAGCACATGATGCTGAGGATACTGTAGAATTTAAGGGCGTNCCTATTGGTAGGATGGGAAGTCCTANTGAGGTAGCCCGAATGGTCGTTTGGTTGTGCTCTGATGCAGCCTCTCTTGTTACCGGCGCAGTCATTCCAGTTGATGGCGGAGCTGTCGCTCAATAGNTGAGAGGGACTCGGAAGATCTACCAATCGATTGGCATTGGAGGACGGCAATGATAGAAAGTGTTTTTGGTGGNCCGTATATCCCAAATACTGAAGATGACCGAAGAGAAATGCTCGCCGCTATTGGTGTGGATCAGATCAGTGACCTGTTCGTAGANATTCCGTCAGCAAAAAGAGTAAGTGCTATTGGTTTACCAGAAAGCATTTCTGAGTTNAGCCTTAAGAGAGAATTCCAGGAATTAGCTGGCAAGAATGTAGTTCCTGGTGAGTATGCAATGTTTCTTGGGGCAGGTGTATACAATCATTTTATCCCAAGCGCCATAGCTCCTCTTATATCTCGAGGAGAATTCTTAACGTCATATACTCCTTACCAGCCTGAAGTCAGTCAGGGGACATTGCAAGCCACATATGAGTTCCAGAGCTTAATTTCTTTACTGACGGCTATGGACAATTGCAACTCTGGTATGTATGACGGAGCAACGGCCCTTGCTGAAGGGGTTTTGATGGCATGTAGGGTTACCCGTCGTTCTCGCGTCATAGTTGCTGACTCAGTTCCTCCTAGGCATAAGTCCGTTATCCTTACTTATACCAAATCCCAAGGTATTGAGGTAATTTCCCAAGAGCGATCACAGATTCAGGTCGATGG
Organism: Chloroflexota bacterium; assembly: GCA_002717565.1. GTDB lineage: Bacteria > Chloroflexota > Dehalococcoidia > Lucifugimonadales. The sequence goes on along the minus strand of PBAZ01000001.1, from coordinate 21,427 downwards.
TGACATCGCNTGCGTTGTNATCGCCAGCCCGAGCTATTTTGGATATCTTGAANACGATATGGGTGCCTTAGCGAGAGAAGNCCATAACAGTGGAGCATTGCTTGTCGTCTCAACTAATGTAATGTCTTTGGGCATCCTGAAACCTCCTGGAGAGTATGGGGCAGATATAGTTACAGGTGAGTGNCAACCACTTGGAATACCTCTCAGCTTTGGTGGTCCGTATGTTGGGTTTTTCGCCAGTAAAGACGAGTATGTGCGTCAAATGCCGGGAAGGATTGTCGGAAAAACTGTCGATACCAAGGGAAAGACAGGATATGTTTTAACCCTGCAGACTCGGGAACAGCATATCCGTCGAGAAAGGGCGACGTCTAATATTTGCACTAGTGAGGCGCTTATTGCCCTGAGGGCGACGATATATTTAGCTCTGATGGGGAAGAGTGGCTTTGCTGAGGTGGGTGCGCAGTGCTTTCATAAAGCACATTATCTAGCGTCGTTGATTGCGGCATTGCCTGGGTTTGAATTGCCCTGCAAGGGCAATTTTTTCAATGAGTTCGTCATTCGCGGTCCTATCTCTTCANATGAGATACTCGCAAANCTACAGGCGAATAANATTATAGGTGGATTAGATATCAGCGACATNGTTGACAACGGAATTTTGGTTTCCGTCACAGAGTTGAATACCAAGGAAGAAATCGATACGTATGTTGACGTCTTGAGCAGTTTGGGAGGCTATTCACGTGGATAGTACCAAGGATATGGCAAATGACAGATTATTACTGATGGAGCGCGGGCGATCAGGAAGACGGGGCATTAGACTACCGAAATTGGATGTTCCAGAGCAGGAGNCCCTCCCAGATCACTTGGTGAGGGATGAGTTGGTGCTTCCGGAATTAGCNGAGCCTGAGGTAGTACGTTATTTTACGCGTCTCAGTCAGATGAATTTTGGGATAGATACCTCNTTCTATCCTCTCGGTAGTTGTACGATGAAATACAATCCGAAAGTTAATGACGAAATTGCGTCAANCCCTGGATTTGCTAGCATNCACCCTTTACAGCCTGACTTTATGGTTCAAGGTGCATTACAGCTGATGCATGAGCTTCAGGAATCGCTTTGTGAAATAACAGGAATGCCTGCTGCTTCACTTGCATCTGTTGCTGGAGCNCATGGGGAGNTGGTAGGTATGCTGTTGATGCGTGCNTACCATGACCATAATGGNCAGTTGGANCAAAGGCAAACGGTGCTTATTCCTGATAGTGCTCACGGAACAAATCCGGCTTCAGCNGCTATGGCAGGNTACAAGGTTGTTTCTGTGCCTTCNGATGTACAAGGGAACATGGATATGGATGCCTTGCGATCATTAGTAAANGAAGAAGTTGTTGGATTAATGATTACCCTACCCAATACTCTGGGGTTATTTGATCCAAATATTGAGGAGATATGTTCTTTAGTACATGGGGTTGGGGGATTGGTTTACGGTGATGGTGCGAATATGAATGCGTTACTCGGGCAGGTGCAGTTGGGATCGCTCGGTTTCGACATAGTGCATCTGAATTTGCATAAGACCATGAGTACCCCTCATGGGGGTGGAGGNCCAGGTGCCGGGCCAATAACTGTGACATCNGCCCTCGCAAAATTCTTACCCGCTCCTGTAGTCACTTTCGCAAAAGAGGGNACCCATGGTGACAGTACATATCAATTNGGGAATCCCGAGCTTTCTATAGGTTCAGTCGGTGCATTTCACGGTAACTTCGGTGTATTAGTAAGGGCAATGGCGTATATTCGATCGAATGGCGCCGATGGGTTGCGGGANGTTAGTGAAAATGCAGTGCTCAATGCTAACTACGTNATGAGGCAACTNGAAAATACCTTCGATATTCCCTACAGCCGCACCTGTATGCACGAGGTGGTGATATCTTCTCGTGAACTAAAACCTCAAGGTGTCAGGGCAATGGACATAGCTAAGCGGTTAATTGATTATGGTATCCACCCTCCCACAATGTATTTCCCGTTGATCGTTGAAGAAGCTTTGATGATTGAACCNACTGAAACAGAGACTAAGGAGACATTGGACTTCTTCATTNAGGCTATGTTAGCCATTTTCAGGGAAATCCATGAAGATCCCAATCTGTTGCTGGATGCTCCNCACAATACTGCGAATACTCGGCTAGATGAGGCGCTAGCTGCTCGTAGTCCTGATTTGCGTTGGAAACCGTAGTACATTCTGCTTCGGCTAGGCGTATCACGTTTATTGCTGATTTTGTGTTCATGTGATACGATTCTGGCTAGTTCTGCTAGTAANATTTCAAATGAGGTATCTCTTATGGCGTATGTAGTCCTTCGAGAAGGAGAAAGTCCAGAAGCAATCGTGGGAAGGTTTCGGTCCGCANTTGCGCGCTCTGGCGTTCTGAAAGCATACAAAGATAAGAGGTTCTTTCGATCCAAGGGAGAGAAAGAACGCATGGCGGCGCAGAGGGCAGAGCGGCGTCGGAGAAGGCGTACTATCTAAGNACATTAAAGGGCTGTGAGCATTCAGCGGTTGGCTGATTNCCNTGTTTCTAAATCCCCCCTAATGCGTTGCAAAATTGCTGCAAATGATTCTGANGTTAATAGGCCTGTATTGGTGTTGCGGGGACTAGGATGATAAGAGGCATAGACTACTGGCGAACCATCNTCAGGGGCATATCTACCCCCATGAATAAACTTAGGCTCCTTCGCGCGATCATCGTTTCCTGAAGATGCTCGATAATAAGATGAGAAGGCGAATTTTCCTAGCGTGAGGACTACTTTGATATTATTTAGTAATGCTAGNTCACGNCCTAGATAATCTAGGCATTGGAGTTGCTCTTGACGAGTAGGTTTGTTCTCAGGAGGCACACATTTGACTGCGCAAGTGATGTACGTATCAAGTAACAGCAGTCCGTCGTCCGAATACTCTGAGGTAGTCTGATTGGCAAACCCTGCTTCTCCTAAGCATTCCATTAAGAATTTCGCTGACTGATCTCCGGTAAAAACGCGTCCCGTTCTATTAGCTCCGTGTGCAGCNGGAGCCAGGCCAATTATAATCAGACTGGCNGAACGATCACCAAATCCTGATACAGGCTTCCCCCAGTATATGTCGTTGATGAATGATTTGCGTTTAGCTGTAGCCACTAGCTCGCGGTGATCTACTAGCCTCGTACACCTAACACATTTTGTAATTTGGGCGTTCAATTTATCAAGGGCTAAATTAGAATTGTTATGCAAACGGTAGGTCCCTCATTAAACCCCTATCGGTGTTTGCGCTTGGGGNTGAACGTTAACGACACCGTTNGTGTTTTTAGGTTCAAGGATTCTAGTAGTGACAGCTTCGTATCCAAGTAGAGAGTTCATCCTAGTAACTAATTCCGGGCAATAGGTTGTTGAAATTCGGTCGAATGCTANTAGGCTAGTTTTNGATGGTGATTTGATTTCTAGTTCAACTTTGTCAGGTCCTTCGAATTCGACCAAGAGTTCCATAACCTTATAGAGGATTTTCTGGTCACTTGTCGTATCGCTAGTTTCGAGCAGTCTTACTATNACCGTCGTGATTTCGNANGAACGTGGTTTGGGTGCTGCCGGATGAATGGGATCTGGATACTGATCATTGGCAATTACCGGTACCGCAGAACTTTCTTTAATAAACGCGGAATCGTGGATTGCTCCATCAAAATCTATAGGGTATATTTGCTCAGCGGTCATTGAGACAGAACTGCGCCAGACNCTTGGTTGGCCAACTATGCATACAAACTGACCAGGGTTAAGTAGAGTCTTGGCGGTCGCTATCTTTCCTTGATCCCAGATCACTATTTCAAAAGGACCATCTTGTAGCTCAATAGTTGCCGTGACNAATGATTTTCCGTTTTGAGTAACGCGGAATTGTGTGTCGGATACCATNCCNCCGATAGTGATCTTACCGGTGTGCTCGGGGTTAATATCGTTGGTGAGTGTGATCAGCAAATCGCGGTATTTTAATGCAGCGTGGTCCACAGGNGTGATCGAGATGTGCATGCCGAGTAGCTCGCGTTCCCAATTCAGTTGTTCAAGAAGTGAGGTTTCATTATTAGTTTGTGTGGCATCGTCGTCCGGGAATGCCATGGGAGATTCTTCAGTTTGGGCAGACATATCAAATAAAGTCGTTTGGCCGATTTCTTTTAGGTGTGCGGCTCTTTGTGCGGTTGAGATAGCAGTATCAAGCTTATCAAGAAGAGTTTGTCTGTAGCCAATTTCGTCGAAGGCNCCTACCTTAATCATGCTTTCTAAGGTTCTTTTGTTTGGCATATCTTTGCCTGTGCGTTGGCATAAATCTTCCACAGAAGAATAACTACCATTTTCTTCNCGCTCACGAACTANCGGTTCAAGAGCTGTTCCTCCNACATTCTTGATCGCTTCTAGCCCAGTTCTAATTGTAAGGGCACTGGATTCTGCTTCTTCTACAGAATATGGCNGGATGCTCATATTGATGTCGGGCGGGAGTATTCTGATTCCCATTCTTTTGCAGTCTGAGGTGATAGTAGCTAACCGTTCGTTATTATTGAGACTGGCATTAAGGACGGAACACATGTATTCGACTGGATAATTTGCTTTCATATACGCAGTCCAGTATGCAATTAATGCGTAGCTGACACTGTGAGCCTTATTGAATGCATAGCCAGCGAAAGGTTCGAGGAGCGAAAAAACCTGTTCAATAGTGTCAGGTGAATAGCCTTGAGCAGTTGCTCCTGCAATGAAGTTTTCTTTTTCCTTTTGCATGATTTCAGGAATCTTTTTACCCATTGCTTTTCGTACTACATCTGCTTGGCCTAAAGAGTAACCGGCTAATTTGCGAACGATGTGCAGCACTTGGTCTTGATACACAATCACTCCGTAGGTTTCATGCAGTAATTCGACAAGATCTTCGTGGGGATATGTAATAGGAGCGCGTCCATGTTTCGCTTCTATAAAGGTTTCTATATGTTCCATCGGACCAGGGCGGTATAACGCGATCATGGCGGAGATTTCAGCTATTGATGTAGGTCGCAGTTCTTTTATATAACGCCGCATGCCTGCACTTTCCAACTGGAATATGCTTGTTGTTTCTCCAGAAGCTAGTAAGTCGAAGGCATGCTTATCGTCGAGAGGTATCTTCGCCAATTCAATGTCATCTGGATTCCGTCTCTGGTTTATTAGTTTCAACGTTTTGTCTAGTATCGTGAGGTTTGTAAGGCCAAGGAAGTCAATTTTAAGCAACCCAAGCTTTCCAATAGGGTCCATGGGATACTGGGTTACCGCAGTTTCACTGGTGCCCTTGGTTGCCCTTTGTAGTGGGATGTAGTTTAGTAGCGGTTCATCCGACACCACTACGGCTGCTGCGTGTGTGCTTACGTGTCTGACCGATCCCTCTAGTTGAGATGCGGTATCAATGACGTCGCGGGTTTCAGGATGATTCCTATAATATTGCTGAAGATCTGTAGCTGACTCCAGAAGAGATTTTAACGTCGGAGTTCCAGTGGGAATAAGACGGGCTATTTCATCAATCTGTCCATATTCTCTTCCCATGGCCCTGCCTACGTCTCGAATTGCAGCTCGAGCGCCAAGGGTGCCGAATGTGATTATCTGAGCAACTTTATCATTGCCATGCTTTTGAACGACATACTCAATGACTTCTTCTCTTCGGTCATCTTGTATGTCCATGTCAATGTCAGGCATTTCTTTTCGTTCTGGATTCAGGAATCGTTCAAATACCAAGTTATAGTCGAGAGGGTTAATATCTGTTACCCCTAGGCAGTAGAGGATCAGACTTGACGCAGCGCTTCCTCGTACCCCGAACAGTATATCTTTGGTTCTGGAAAATTTTGCGATGTCCCATACTACAAGGAAATAGTCTGAGAAGTTGGTTGATAACACGACTTCAAGTTCATAGTTAAGTTGATCTTGAACTCTTTGGGGTAAATCTGCTCCGAAACGTCGAGTTGCACCTTCCCAACAGAGTTGTACCAGATACGCTTGAGCATCCATGCCACTTGGGGCATCAAAGCTAGGTAAGTGCATTGAAGTGAAGTCCATGGTGACGTCGCATTGCTGTGCAATGCGTTCAGTATTTGCGATGGCTTCAGGTATATCTTTGAATAGTTCGACCATTTCATCCGAGCTTTTCAGATAGTATGAATCGTCAGATAGTTTGAGCCGTTTGGGGTCGTTGAGGGTGGTATTGGTATGGATGCAGAGCAGAACATCTTGGAGACCCGCATCATCTTTATTAACGTAATGGAGGTCATTTGTTGCTACGAGTGGAACATCGAGAGAACCCGAAAGTTGAATTAATTGTTGGTTGATCATTTCTAGATTAGGGACATCTTCGTGCCTTTGCAGTTCGAAGTAGAAGTTTTCCTTACCAAAGGTTTTCTGGTACCAATGAACTGTGTCGGCTATTAGGGATGGATCTTCGCCGGTGATCAATCTGGGGATTTCTCCGTTAGGACAGCCTGATAGTACGATCAGCCCTTCACTGTGTTTCTCAAGAAGTTCTTTGTCAACTCTTGGTTTGTAATAGAACCCTTCAATATGTGCTGCAGTGACTAATTTAGTCAGATTAGAGTATCCTGTGTTGTTTTTGGCTAGGAGCAGTAGATGGTAGGGGCTTCTGTCATTAGGTGTTTTAGAATGGCGACTATTTTGAGCTAAATAAAGTTCGCACCCGATAATAGGGTTTAATCCTGCTGCTTTTGCCTCTGAGTAGAAGTCAACAGCTCCATAGAGACCTCCATGATCGGTCATAGCTATGCTGGACATACCGTGGTCTTTTGCGGCTTTCACCAAGCTTGGAATCCGGCTTAGACCATCTAAAAGGCTATATTCCGTGTGAACGTGAAGATGGGAAAACACTTGAACTCCTTGGTGTCATTTTGATCGCTGAATCCCCTGTATTTTAGGGGAATTCTTGAATAAACACCAAGAGACTTTTGTACGTTATTGAAGCAGTCAATAGCTCGTAGGAGTAGACTGATTTATATACGTATTTACCCGTAATATGTTGATAGGCGACCACTATCCCCGTTAGGACTTATTATTCGGAGAAGGATCGTTTTGACTATCTTCTTGCCCTAGGACAGGTGCGTCACTTGGAGGTGAAAGATTCGTATCTTCTTTTTCGATTGTTTCTGTCTCTCGGCCTCTTAGTACATTTTCGATTTGCTTGCAAAGATCTTTGTTGTCTTTCAAAAATTGCTTTGCGTTTTCTCGTCCCTGGCCTAAGCGAGTATCATCATATGAGTAAAAGGCTCCGCTTTTTCGTACTATTCCAGCATCCGTTGCCAAGTCCAGAATATCGCCTTCCTTACTGATTCCTTCGTTAAACATGATGTCGAATTCCGCTACTCGGAATGGAGGGGATACTTTGTTTTTCACAACTCGGGCGCGTACGCGATTCCCTAGTATCTCACCACCTTGTTTAATCGATTCTATACGCCGAAGATCAATTCTCACAGAGCTGTAAAACTTAAGCGCTCTACCTCCTGGGGTTACNTCNGGGCTCCCAAAAAATACNCCAACTTTTTCTCTGAGCTGATTGATGAATACAACTGAGGTGTGGGATCTACTGATCACAGCTGTGAGTTTTCGTAGTGCTTGGGACATTAATCGAGCCTGTAATCCGATGTGGCTATCTCCCATGTCTCCTTCAAGCTCTGCTTTCGGTGTTAGGGCNGCTACGCTGTCTATGACTGCTACATCAATTGCTCCACTGCGTACCAGATATTCGACAATCTCCAAGGCTTGTTCAGCTGTNTCAGGTTGCGCTATGAGCATTGATTCGATGTCCACGCCACATTTTGCTGCATACTCAGGATCAAGTNCGTGCTCTGCGTCTATATATGCTACAGTTCCTCCATCTTTTTGGGCTGATGCGGCTATATGAAAGGCTAATGTGGTTTTCCCTGCTGATTCGGCTCCAAATATNTCTATGACGCGNCCTCGGGGCACCCCNCCTANGCCTAANGCTAAGTCAAGTGAGAGTGATCCTGTTGGTAACGCCTCATATTCTCCTTGGGCCCTCGCTGCTTCACCAAGAAGCATGATTGCACCCTTACCAAAATCACGTTCAATATTATCAAGAGCTAGTTCAAGGGCTTTTTGTTTTTCAGCTATCATGTGTNTGACCTCCAANTATCTGCATCCTGCCAGCCCGGATGCTAGCACAATATAGGNTGGTGTGCGTTGCAAGGAATTAGGCTGATAGGGTCAATTCAAANAGAACANNTGTTCTATTTTATGGAAAAANNCAACACCTGTCAAGACGTATAGTAAATAGTCATCGGAGATGCAGTGGTAAGTGACCTAGAGGCTGTTGACTGAAATACGTTGANNAGGCATAATCAATTGCGTGAATTGGCACTNGAATAATCGGGGTTCGTATTCAAGGAGTTGGAGAAAATGGGTTGGAGAATAGCACCGTATAAATTATTCTTTGAAGGATATCCTTTCTTCGCAGCGCTACGCTACTGCGTCATAAATGCTGCGCTAGTTGGCTCNGGGTTTCTTCTGGCTTGGCTTAGTACGTATTGGTGGACTGATCTCGTGAGGTTCAACGAAGTCTGGTTTGGGTTCACGCTNGGCTTTAGCATTATGTGTACCGTAAACATAATCGTAGTTGTACTGGCATTGGATTACGCAGAGTCGAAAGAAGTACCTGGTAGCTAGTCNNGCTTCTATCGTGATCTCATCTGAGGAAAAAGGATTACATCTCTCAGATTCTGCTGCTCTGCGAGTANCATGACTAGCCTATCNATCCCTACCCCTAATCCACCTGTTGGTGGCATGCCGTGTTCCATGGCGATCAGGAAATCTTCGTCGAGTCTGTCGGTTTCCTCGTCGCGCACCAATTCCAATAAAGCCTCCTGTTTCTCTAGTCGCTGCCGCTGATCCACGGGGTCATTCAGCTCAGAGAAGGAGTTTGCAAGTTCAATGCCTGCAACGAAAGCTTCAAAGCGTTCAGTCAACGCAGGCTCGTTTTTTTTCTTCTTAGCAAGGGGGCTCATTTCCACTGGGTAATCGACAAGAAACGTTGGTTGGATTAAGTGTGGTTCGACGAACGTTGAAATGAGTTTATCAAGCAAACGCATATGNGTTGATGGGAGGTCAATGGGTATGCCCATTCCTGTTAATTTTTCCGCGAGCGGCTCAGTTTCTGCGTAATCCTGCACGTAAATACCGCTTCTTTCATGGATTGCTTCGANCAACGACACTTTCTTCCNNGGAGGGGTGAAGTCAATTGTTGTGTCGCCACGATTTACTGTAGGTTTGCCCGTGACACTGACTGTGACNCTGAAGATCATTTTTTCAAGCATTTCCATGACGTCNGTATAGTCCGCATAGGCCTCGTAGCTTTCAAAAAGTGTGAAATCGGGATTGTGGTCATGATCAATACCTTCGTTACGAAACACTCTGCCTATTTCAAAAACCTTGTCGAACCCTCCGATGATTAGTCGTTTTAGGTACAACTCAGTCGCTATTCTCAGATATAACGCTCGATCTAATGCTAAATGGTGNGTTTCAAATGGATGGGCCATCGCTCCTGCAGCAACAGGTACCAAAACAGGAGTTTCTGCTTCTAGGAATCCTTTTTCAGTCATGAAAGTACGGATAGCTTGTACAATNTGGCTTCTCAAGGTAAAAACTTTCATACCATCTGGATTGGATATGAAGTCAAGGTATCGTTGGCGGTAGCGGATCTCTGTATCTTGCAGTCCGTGCCATTTTTCGGGNGGCGGTCTGAGGGATTTACTAAGGATAGTAAGGGTTTGGGTCTCTTGAGATGCTTCTCCGGACTTTGTTCTGAATAGAGGTCCATATCCTCCGATGAAGTCTCCAAGATCAAGGTTGCGCACCATAGCATATTGTTCATCNCCCAGAATATCTCGGCGGACATGTANCTGCAGTTGATTNTCTTGGTCTCTAATATGTATGAAGGTTACCTTCCCCATACGACGCATGGTCATGATCCGCCCAGCAATCGTTACATTGTCGGTTCTAAGGTTATCCCTTTCATCATCAGTAGCAGATGATTCATTGTTTTCAAGTAGNGTTATGGCTTCAGACGTGGTGTGTGACCGTTTGTATGAAGCAGGATAGGGATCAATCGCAGCATCTAGAAGATTTTTAAGTTTTTCTTTGCGTCGTTCGATTAATTCGTTTCCACGTTGGGACATCGTTGGTCCTCGAATTCCAGGTGCATTTTGAGAATTGGCTTNGTTGCCTGACTTTAATCTTATCAGGTATTCAGTGTATATGCGAAGTAGTCNCGGTACAGACGAACGCCAACTCACATTNAGAGTTGGCGTTCNNCTNTANTTTACTTATCATGAATATGATTAGTCAGTAATTGGCTCNGGATATTGTTCTCTGAGCACTCTCTTNAATACCTTGCCCATCGGATTCCTAGGCAATTCGTCGGTGAAGACTACATGCTCNGGACGTTTGAACCCAGCCATCAGTGGTCTGCAGTGGTCGATGAGTTCCTGCTGAGTGAGTTCCATGTTGGGGCGAATGACTACTATGGCCCGAACNCTTTCTCCCCACTCAATATCTTCGATGCCAATAATCGCAGCCTCATCGACTGCNGGGTGNGCCATAAGTATTTGTTCGACTTCCTCAGGGGCTATCATTTCGCCACCACGTTTGATGAAGTCCTTAGCCCTTCCAGACAGGAATATATAACCATCTGGGTCGAAGTAGCCCAAATCGCCAGTGTATAACCANCCACCTCGAAGGGTTTCTCGAGTTGCCTCTTCTCGGTTCCAGTAACCCTTCATGAGTCTTTGNCCTCTAGCCACAATCTCTCCAGATTCACCGGTAGGGACATCCTCGCCATCTTCATTGACGATTTTNACTTCAACATCAGGCAGAGGTCTNCCGATAGATGCCAAACGTTGTANTTTCTTTTCGAAGTCAGGGTCACTTTCATCTAGCTGGTGATCCTCTGGNGGCAGCATAGTGATTGTTGAGGCAGTTTCNGTTTGGCCAAATGCGTTGATGAATCGTGTTCCAGGGAACTCNTTGATCGCTTGCCTAATAACAGGNAGNGGCATNGGTGCTGCTCCATAGGTGATCACATCCAAACTTGTGAGGTCATATTTACCGAATGCGTCGTGGTCCATGAGTCGTTTAAGCATAGTNGGTACCATCATTGCGCGGTTAGCTTTTTCATCCTGAACTAAAGCCATCCATCCCTCTTCGTCAAACTGTCGCTGGAGAATGATAGTTCTGCCGCCGTATATAGCTGCCATTACAGCTTGCATCCCAGCTATGTGATGGAGTGGTACTGTCAATATATTTTTCTCTTCTTCATCCATGTCCACCGGATCAACGTTTGCNAGNATGTAGGATGTGAAGCTGTCATGGCTCAACATAACGCCTTTCGGAGTNCCGGTAGTACCTGCAGTGAACATGATGATCGAGAGATCATCGTCCTGATATTCAGGGAATCTTTCATCNTCAGAGGCATTNGCNATCAGGTCNTCGAAAGAGTGAATNCCTTCTCCGCCTTGTTCNAACCCGATTACNTGTTCNACNGNNGTGAGCTCAGGNCGTATNGTGTTGATCATGTCATGGTANCGTTGGCCNGCTATGATTGCNTTNGTNCCAGAGTCGTTCAGCATGAAAGATAANTCTTCTGCNCGGGCCCGGAAATTAACCGGNACAAAGACTGCGTCAAGGGTTGCNCATGCGAAGTAGCTCTCTATATGTTCGTTNCAATTGACCTGCATTACCGCTACTCNGTCACCCGAACCTACTCCAAGTTCAGACATNGCGTTGGCNAGNCGAGNTACTCTGCTCGCCAGTTCCCCGTACGTGATTCGCTTGTCATCAAATACTAGTGCGACCCTGTCAGGNACNATTGCNGCTGTTACCGTCAGAAATTCCGTCGTGTTCATGTGGTGGCTTCCTTTCTNNNTTCTTTTTCNNTGGCNTNCAGTAANGCCTCGGATTCACGATAATTCGCGAGGCTAGTTGAGGTGAGGGTTAGATTTTACCCTACCCTTACCATATCCGCCATTCTTTGTGATGCGCAGTGTATCTCTAAAGATAGCCCTTGATCAAGTGAGAGGTTGAAATTTCCGTGGATTGATCGTTTCAGTAACCTAATAAATCCTGGATCCATAGATTGGAGATAATCGGCATAATAGTCAACTAGAGCGTTGATTTCACTGTCTGGCACTAAGTCGGACACTATCCCTGCTTGAAGGCCCTGCTCTGCAGTCCATGCCCGATTGCTCAGTAACATATCCAATGCTGGCGATTCACCTACATACCTTGGAAGAGTTTGGGAGCCCCCTGCCGCTGGGAGCAAACCTAGGTATGCCTCTGGCATGCGAAATATTGTAGACTCCGCAGCTATTCTAATATCGCATAGCAGAGCCATTTCAATCCCGGACCCTATAGTGTGACCGTGCATGACGCATATTATTGGCTTATCAAGTTCAAGAAATGCAGCCCAAACGTCGCGCTGCCATCGAACCTCACGGGCTATTGCTACTGAGGGAGCAGAACCGAATTCACTGAGATCAGCTCCTGCGCAGAATCCACGAGGCCCTTCCCCTCGAAGGACTATGATCCTAACCTCAGGATCCAGTTGACATGCTTCCAATATTTGGAACAATTCGTCGCGCATCTGTATGTTGTAGGCATTGATAACCTCTGGACGATTGAGTGTTACGTTCGCCCGTCCACCATCTTTAGTAAACTTTATCGTTTCATATCCAGTGTCTATATTTGTATTGTCACTCATGATCGTACAACTCTACAGATTACCCTGGAATTTTCAGGATCCCCTGAACTCTGGGCTTCGCTTTTCGAGGAAAGAAGAAACACCTTCAGCACGATCGGTAGTTGAGAAAAGGAGCATATTTAAATCTGCTTCTAATCTCAAACCTTCTCCTAGGGGTAGTTCGCCTGAGCCTTTGATAGCTTCTTTTATATACCTTGCAGCAATGGGGGCGCTTGTAGCTATTTGTTCGGCCAACCCTATTGCAGTCGGATGTAGGTCCTTCGTAGGAACAATTTCAACGATAAGCCCAACAGAAAGGGCTTCGCTTGCTGTGAGCAGCTTTCCCATCAAGAGCATGTTTGTGGCAGTACCGATTCCTGCAAGTCGCGGTAGTCGCTGCGTTGCGCCGTCCCACGGGATTGTGCCGTTATTGGAATCTGGAAATCCGAATGAAGCGCTGCTGGTCGCGATACGTATGTCACATGCCAAAGCTATTTCTAGTCCTTGGCCATATGCCTTTCCGTCGATTGCAGCAATAGTAGGTTTGGTGACTTTGGATAGGTAATTTGCTACTTGATGCTTCCGAATTATATCGATAGCTGGTTCGTTGGATTGTACGATTTGGTCAGGGTTCAGAGTGCTTCCTTCAGAGAAGATACCGTTGGAACCCTCAATGACGAGTACTCTTAAGGTGTCGTCACCTTCAAAAAATTCGAAAGCATTTAGAAGTTGTTGGACAGTCTCAGGACCAATCCGGTCCCCATTACCACTATTTTGTAGCGTTAGGTAAAGAACTGGACCATTGGGATTCAATGTTAGACTTGAGACGTTATACATTTTAACTGCATTTACATTCAGGATATAGCGTAGACGGGGTATGGGGGCGCAGATATGTTCCCATGGTGGTTATTTGCTGTCAAGAAACATTCGCAGTCTGAATGGATGTCAGTTATGTTTCTCGCAGGGAGGATTAGGTGTCGAGAGTATTTTATCGTAGTGACTTTATAGATTTCTCGTCTGTTAATGCTTGGAACAAACAACAGGAAGTGGGTGATCCGGTCTTATTGTCAACAGATCGTGGAGATATCAGATGTTTATTCCATGAGGCAGGCTCTGGGGATCAGGCAATTATTTGGGCATGGGGAGTCAGGGGCGGATTTGACGGACCTGCTAACAATGTGTATGGGCGAATGGCTGAGTCGCTTATGTCTCAGAATATTGCGTCGTTGAGAGTGGATTACCGTCGTCCAGGTGAGTTATTAGATTGTATTCTCGACGTACTCGTTGCCGCTCAGTTCTTGGTTTCACGAGGATACGAGTCCATATGTTTGGTTGGGCACTCTTTTGGTGGAGCTGTAGTGATCAGTGCTGGAGCAGAAGTTGAACATGTTAAAGCGGTGATAGCTTTATCAAGCCAAACGCTCGGGGCCGATCGTCCCGATCTCTTGTACCCTCGGCCACTGTTGCTCATACATGGAATGGAAGACCGTAATTTACCTCATCGATGTTCAGAGATAATTTATGAATCGGCTTTGGAACCCAAGGAACTCGTTCTTCTTCCTGGAGCAAGCCATGGGTTGAAGCAGAGTGCAGAGGAAGTAGAAGATCGAATTTGGAATTTTGTGACCTCTCATTTGGGTTAAGATGCTGGTATAAGGTGTATTATTGGTATCTTGGATCCATTAATCGTCCCAGAAACCCAGCGGAAGGGGAATCGATTGTCAATGCAGGGTGATGACGTTCAACCCCAGAAGAAAAGGGCTATTTTAGGATGGTGCCTTTACGATTGGGCTAATTCTGCTTTTGCTACAAGTGGCACAGTGGCGATAATCCCTGTGTACTTCGTGCTTTTGTTTCAAGCAGAATTCAGCCAGCAAAGCGAAATTCTCGGATTTAATGTAACCGCTAGTTCTGCTTGGAGTGTGTTGGTTGCTCTGTCCACTATCGTGGTGGCCGTGAGCAGTCCGGTACTAGGAGTCATCGCAGACAGGTTAATGATCCGGAAGGCCTTGGTTACTGTGTACACGATAGGCGGAGCCGGGTTTACTGTTTTACTCTTTTTCTCAGCGTACACCGGCTCTGAATGGCTTTGGGTTGCAGGGTGTTTCTTGCTTGCGAATATTGGTTTTGCAGGAGCCAACGTATTTTATAATGCCTTACTCCCTCATCTGGTATCCAATGACGATATGGACTCGGTCAGTAGTAAAGGGTTTGCGTATGGGTATGTTGGGGGTGGGTTGCTATTAGCTATCCATTTAGCAGTCCTTTTCTCGTATAGNGGTTCNGATTACGAAGATATCGCAACGAGGGCATGNATAGCTTCTATAGGCATATGGTGGTTCGGATGGGCAGTGGTTAGTTACAAATTGGTACCTGAACCTGGAGAAGGATCAAGGGACAGGGAATTTGTACGAAGCNCGGTNAAAGTCGCAGGGGGCCAAGTTNTTANAACGCTGAAAGAAATTACTCGATTCAAAGCATTGGCATTTTATCTTCTGACGTACCTCTTGTTTAATGACGCTATCCAGACAGTTATCGCTGTTGCGGGTGCTTATGGTCCGGATGNGCTAGGAGTAACCATAATTGGCAATATTGCCACGATNTTAGTCGTGCAGTTCGTTGCAGCAGGAGGAGCGTCACTATTNGCTTGGGTTGCCAAATTATCNGGTGCCAAGCGTGCTCTTACGTATTGTCTCACTGGGTGGGTGCTCGTTATCACTTTTGCTTTAGCATTCGCTCCGTTGATTCCAACTACTGAAAAGGACGTTGATTTGGTGGTTACGCATGACTATGCGGAAACTTTTATTGTTACCCAGATCAATGTTGAGGTTGAGGATATCCAGAAGGATTCTTTATGGAGTGACGTATCTTTGAACCAGAAGGTTTCAGAGCGGNAGATACGAGACTGGTCGAGCGACNAAGCATCCGAGCTCAGNCTCATGNTCTCTGGAGGAAGTAGGGGGAGCGAGGTTCTAGTTGGAGATGCGCATCGATCGTCTCTTGGTGATGGTCCCATAGATTGGTGGCCTATGTGGATGAGGTCNAAAGTATGGGAGCCAATCGGTATGTCTGTAGATTTGCAATGGCTGGCATTGGGNNTGGTACTTGGATTAGTGATGGGTGGTAGTCAGGCACTTGCTAGAAGTTTGTTCGCTGTTATGACTCCTCTTAGCAAAAGCGGAGAATTTTTTGGTTTCTTTGGNTTAGTNGGTAAAGCGTCCTCAGTATTCGGNCCCATGCTCTATGTGCTCGTCACAGGTGTTTATGACACCNGAGTAGCAATTCTGGCGTTGCTATCCATTATTGGGGTGGGGACCTTGTTACTTGGGCGCGTGAATGTAGAAGAAGGGGTAGCAGTCGCTGANGAAGAAGACAGAAGGAGTCAGGGCGTTCTTTAGTGATGCGAACTTGATGGCCTTCTGATGCGTATGGATTTCAGCTAGTAGTTTATATGCANGTTCNTCGGATATAGAATCTTCATGATTTCTTATATAATTCGTAATATAAANTTGTAGATTGTACNGTATAAAGAGATNTGAGGGTGNCAATAATTTCTTGTGTAGGTGAGGATTCCTATGGTTCAAACAGTGCTGATTGTTGAGGATGATCGTGCGACATCTGATTTGATTGATATGTATTTGAAACGAGATGGGTATANGGTTATCGTAGCTTATGATGGGCTCGAAGGCCTTCGCATGGCTCGTGACGCTAATCCGAACTTGATAGTTCTCGATTTAAGTCTTCCAGGGATGGGTGGTAAGGAGGTGTGCGAAACTCTTCGTGGTGAATCTGATATCCCCATAGTGATGGTTACGGCTCGGGTTGAAGAAGAAGATAGATTAGCTGGCCTGGATTTAGGGGCCGATGATTATGTGACGAAGCCGTTCAGTCCAAGAGAATTAACTGCNCGGATACGCGCAGTTTTNCGNNGGACGAATCGGAATAGCACTANTANCNCTGATAGTGATGAACTCATTTGGAATGCCATACGNGTTGATCAGGGAAAACACGCAGTGGTAGTGGGGGAACGGGACATNGATTTAACTCCAACCGAATTTAATATACTCGTTTTATTGATGAAGAGACCAGGTAGGGTTTTTACGCGTGGTCANGTTATAGATCAAGTTTTTGGGTATGATTTTGAGGGGTTTGATCGCTCNGTGGATGCGCATATGTCCAATTTAAGGCGGAAAGTAGAAGAAGGGGTTCCTTCCGGNACGTATATCAANACTATCTATGGAGTAGGTTATAAACTTGCTGATTAGTTCCTGGATCTATAGCCTTGGATTCAGATTGGTTCTNGGCTTTGCTGTTGTGCTTGCTTTAGCCTTAGGGATAGTAAGCACCTATGTCGTCTTGTCTGCACAAAGAGAGGCTCGGCTGTATGCTGAGGAGNTGGAATCTGTCCAAGCCGCTCGTGTTCGTCAGTTGATCAACATTCATTATGNTCAACAGGTTGACGACGCTTCTTTACAAGAGGTTATCCAACAGGTAGGTGACTTGTATGGATGGCGAGTNGTGGTTAGCCAACAGGGTGAGGAAGTTNTGCCAGAGGCACCTTCAGGTGTTANACGCTCTTCTGACTTGCCTGTGTTACCGAATTGGGGAGAGCNATCCAGTGACAGTAGAGACAAATCGCTNGTGGTTACCGCGTTTGCTGCTGACCAAAGCAGTACAGAGGAATTGGGATTAGGATCNGTCGAGTTGATTCCATCGCAGCAGCAGACACAGTTTGACGAGCCTTCAATCTCCTCCTTGGTGGAGGCCACTAACCGAACCCTGCTATTGGTGGGCTTGGCGGCAGGNCTCCTNGGCATATGTGGAGTGTTGTTATTNGCTCGCAAATTACTGAGTCCNGTTCGTGATTTAACCAATGCTGCGGTGAGACTGGGGCAAGGTGACTTGACTCAAAGAGTTGACGTNGTAGGGAAGAGACGAAATAAGTCGGTTAAGTTTGACNTTCAATTCAATGGCTGAGGCACTTGAAAATTCAGAACATCAACGACGCAATATGATCTCTGACGTTGCCCATGAGTTGAGAACCCCCCTATCAAATATGCAAGGCTACGTTGAGGCTGTGCGCGATGGATTACTGGAACCAACTGACTCAACNATGAAGACNNTGCANGAACANACNCTTCAGTTGACTGGGTTGGTGGAAGATTTGCGTATTCTGGCNCAAGCNGATTCCGGAAACCTCGTATTGAATCTTGAGTTNGTAGACTTAGGNGAGGTATTAAATGAACTTGCTGANAGTTTTGGCCCCAGAATGGAGTCCAAGACCGTAGAGTTTTCTTTATCCGTCGAGAAAGANCTTCCGAAGATTTATGGTGACAGGCTACGGNTAAATCAAATTCTTTCCAATCTGCTTGATAATGCNGCAAACTATACTCCGNCAGGAGGCAAGATTTCAGTTGCAGCAGGTCTATCTGGACGTTGGGTGGAAATTCAGGTCGTAGATACTGGAGAAGGGATTAGTGAAGAAGGCATAGGCAGAATNTTCGATAGGTTTTATCGTGAAGATTGGTCGCGCAATCGCTCTACTGGTGGTTCTGGCNTGGGNCTTGCAATCACGAAACAACTAGTCGAAGCACAGAATGGGACGATACGGGTTGAAAGCATTGCTGGGGATGGCTCGACTTTCAGGGTGACTTTCCCTGTGAATGTATAATGCCCTCTTCGTTCATACGGGGAACTCAGTGATATGACTAGACAAACACTTTGGAAAATTACCNTGGTGATACTGGGGGTCTTGTTCGTTTTGAACCTTATTGCTCAGCGTGTTACGTGAANTTCAGGGTTAATCGACCTTGNGATTTGCCCAAGGCGCTTGTGTACGCAAGGTATNATATATANGAGTATCCCAGCTTATTNAGGGGTACATACATAAATCATGGAGGTGTACTNGATGAGTATTCGCACGCTGAATGCACTGATGCTTACGGTTTGTCCCGTATTGATGCTTCTTATCTGGATGGTACTTGAACCACTTGTAATGGGAGACGTCGAGTCAGGGCTAGAAGGTAGAGCGCAATTTGCGGCTTACCTGGAGCTGAATTCGGATGCAGGAGCCCTTCCGTATCTCATAAATGTACCAGCAACCTTTTGCCTCGTGGCAACTATGTTGGGGATTGCGTTCTTGGGAAGGTCTTTACAGGGAAGCGGTGCCGCTTTCGGGAGTCTATCTGCTGCGATTTTCACGGTACTAATAGCAATCCCGATTGTTGGTATGGGACTGTCTATGACGGCTATGGAGTGGTTTGGTGACGGGCATATAGAGACGGCGATAACAGTCGACATGGTTGCTGAAGCTATATTCATGGGCATGCCAGTGTTCTGGGCGTTGGGGATTGCCCTTCTGGGATTAGGGCTAGTGATGGAGAAAGGATTCCTGCCCATTTGGATAGGTGGTCTTATGTTAGTCTCTGGACTAGCTGGGATACCTGGGGTCTTGGCTCTTGGAGAAGCAGGATTCTTGATTTGGCTGGTTACTCTTATCGCGGCAGTCGCCTCAGGTGTGGTTTTGCTTATGAGAAGAGGACAGGAGCAGTAAAGATTGTAGCCTCGTGGCTTGTAATGCCATAAGGATAAAATAGCCCCCGCAATAAACTGCGGGGGCTATTTCCGTTTTGTTCGAAGAAACCTCGTGACGGTACTATAGGTAATCCTAGCTCATTAGTTCAAGTGAGTACATTACATCGGTGTTATTGTGTGCTTTATCCCATTCGAGCATCTTAGGTGATGTCATGAGTTCCTGTAAGCGGTCCATGTCTATGACATTACCAATCGTGATGATCTTACTAATTCCCGGTTGTCCCGTGTCGACTACACCTACCTGGAATTCGGAAACAATTAACTTCATTTCCTCCTCTACTGATGCCATCATTGACATGTAATCCTCGATAGGGCCTTCGAAAGTTGATACAACGCAAATATTCATATAGTCCTCCATTATTAGTATTGTTGCGAACAGCAATCTATTATAAGCGATATAATATGTAGCACGCTACATTGGTGTCATAGCGTGAGGCAGAAGTTATGGAAGTTGCAAATGACTAGTGCACGAAGACACTTCAAGTGGAGAAATCGAGTATATGTCACGTTATTTCGGATCCCGGCAGCCTGATATTAACAATTTGCTGAGCCCGTTTCAAAGATTTACATCTCAGGAAGCCTTCAGTGGTATTCTGCTGATGATATGTACGGTAATTGCCTTGTTGTGGGCTAACTCAACCTTTGACGACCTGTATCACCGCATATGGCATGCCCATCTGATATTAGGAGTTCCAAAGTTTCTGTTGGATGAGCCAGTGCATTTCTGGATTAATGATGCGCTGATGGCGATCTTTTTTTTCGTTGTGGGTCTTGAAATAAAGCGGTCAGTCTTCTTGGGTGAATTGGCCTCAGCCCGAAGTGCGGCGTTGCCTGTGGTAGCTGCCATTGGAGGTATGGTCGTACCTGCTGGTTGTTATCTGTTATTCAATTGGTCTTCTCCTGATGCCTTTAAGGGATGGGCTATACCAATGTCCACTGATATAGCGTTCTCTTTAGGTGTTCTAGCACTTCTGGGAACGAGGATTCCGCTGTCGTTGAAGGTGTTTCTGACAGCCTTTGCAATCGTTGACGACATAGGAGCAGTAGTAGTCATTGCTGTATTTTTCACTGATACAATTTCCTGGATCAATCTTGCAGTTGGTGGTGCCTTGTTGGGATTTCTTGTCATTGCAAACTGGATCAACGTAAGAAATCCGCTCTTCTATGCATTGGTAGGTATCGTAATATGGGTATCATTTTTCCAGTCTGGCATACATCCGACCATTGCTGGGGTGCTCATAGCGATGGTTATACCGCTCCGAGTAGAAATAGATCCCCGACAGTTTGCCGATAGAGCACGGCAACTCATCACTGAGTTTGAGGAAGATGGTAACACGGGTCCACGACGCGGCAGATCAGCGCTTACGACAATAAAGCAAAGGGCGGTTTTGGAAGAATTGGAGGAAGCCTCCAAAGAAGTCGAATCCCCGCTTCAGCGCCTAGAGCATTTATTGCATCCCTGGGTTGCTCTGTTGATTATGCCTCTTTTTGCGTTATCAAATGCTGGAGTCGACTTAGGGAAGGATGTTATCGATATTTTGATGTCGCAGGTTTCTATAGGTATATTCTTGGGCCTCGTAGTTGGTAAGCCGCTAGGTGTTGTGATATTCAGTTGGCTCGCCATAAAGAGTGGCTTTGCTAATATGCCCGAGCAGACTAATTGGTGGCATATTCTGGGAGCAGCATGGCTAGGCGGGATAGGTTTTACTATGTCAATATTCGTGACTGGTTTGGCATTCGAGGGTACAGAGGTTTTGATTGCGCAGGCCAAGACGAGTATATTGGTTGCTTCGCTCATTGCAGGCTTAGCTGGTTATCTCACACTGCGAACTAAATCCAGTCCTGAGTCATAAAGCTGCAGTGTCATGGGTACCTTAGGATCTTAGCGGTGACGAAGTGTTGGGACTACTCGCTGTAGTATTCAGTCAGGGGGACCACTATCAGTGTGGAATGCAGAAACGTTCTTTGAGATACCCCAAACCTAATGAGGGAAACATAATTCGATGAAGTGCCCGACGTGTCAACATGAGAATCCAGACGGGGTCCAGCTTTGCGCCCTTTGTGGACAAGTAGTT